>MELI01000098.1:16786-22067 GCA_001767575.1 Candidatus Aquicultor primus
TCCGTCCGGATATGCAAAGAAAGGGCATCGGAGCGCAGCTTTTGTCTCACCTGCGGGGCCTTACCGCAACGCCCATTCTCATCGGTACGTGGGCCGATGCTTTCTGGGCAATTCGGTTCTATGAGGCGCATGGTTTCAAGAAAGTCGATGTAGAAGAGAAGAACAGGCTGCTGAAGACATATTGGTCGATTCCCGAGCGTCAGGTCGAGACATCGGTCGTGTTGGCCGATTACGCGCGCTAATGCGAGAGATGCATCATCCCGAAGGTTTGGCCTCACGGTATCGATGACGCAAACCAAATGAATTAGCGTAGGAGAAGATATGAAAGTATCGGTAATTCTTGCCCATCCGTCAAAAGACAGCTTTAACCATGCGATTGCGCATATTGTGGACGAGACGCTTCGGGCCAATGGGCACACGGTGTGTCTTCATGACCTCTACACTGAGGGGTTTGTCCCTGTATTGCCCGCTGACGAGATAAATAAAGGCGCGAAGCTCGGCCCCGTTGTCAGCGCGCATTGTGAGGAAATTGCGACGGCGGATGGAATAGTCATCATCCACCCCAACTGGTGGGGACAACCCCCGGCGATTCTTAAAGGCTGGGTTGACCGCGTTATCCGCCCGGGCGTCGCTTACGAGTTTGAAGAGGGGGATGACGGCGAGGGCGTTCCTATCGGGCTGCTGAAGGCGCAAAGTGCGATTGTCTTTAACACTTCCAACACACCGGCTCAGAGAGAACTGGAGGCCTTTGGTGACCCGTTGGAGACACTATGGAAGAACTGCATCTTCAGTCTTTGCGGTGTTAGCGAATTCTATCGGAAGATGTATGGAGTAGTCGTCACAAGCACCCTTGAAGAGCGGCAAGCCTGGCTCGACGATGTGCGAGCGACCATCGACCACTTCTATTCATAAGCCTTACGGCCTTAAGCCATCGCGTAACTCGTTCATCAAGGGCCGCTGCCGATACAGATTATTCTCCACGGCGATGTTTTTGTCTTTTTGGCGACATATACGAAGCTCGACTCTTGGCCGCTTGGGGAAACACCGCCGCCGATTTGCCAGGCGCTATACTCGACAAAGTATTGCCTTTCGTCGTAACTTGCACTGTTCATGCCTCTGAGCCGCAACCGTGCGTCTTCGCTGATTTTGACGTCGCCGAGCCAGACGGTATATACGGGGCTTACGTCTGCGAGTTCGCGGCGGTAATCATCCGCGAGGCATCGATTAGCGCCGGCGGTATCGGTAAGGGCTAATCTCTTGTAGTAGGTTAATACCAGCTGCCGAGGCCCTAAAGCATCGATATCGGGCATCGGCTTGATAAGGCCCAAGAATACGCCTCGTATTGCAAAGAAAACGGCGATTATAAATATGGCCGCAGAGACACCAGCCAGTATTTTCTTATACGGAATTCGCACCTTCACAGTAAGCCGCCTTCTAACGGTTTGCATCTCAAAAACCCTAGATATCCGTGGCCACTACAATAATCCTATGCGCTAATGATATCAGAGAGAGGGAGCGTCGAATAGTCATCAATAGTAAAAAGGGGATAACTTAAGGTGTGTTGTGTGAAAAAAACCACACCCCATAAAGAGGCGTGGTTTTTGTGCTATATACTTGGCGATAGGCTTACATAATAAGCCCTGGGCACCATATTAAATGGCTTACTTCTCGCCTTCGGAGTATTTGTGAAGCTTGACTTCGACTCTCTCTTCGAGACCCTCATAGTACTCTCTCAATATCTCGAGTACCTCTGGGCGGCTGAAGTGGTCCGGCACGTCTTCGTTCTGGGAGAGCATGCTTCTTAGTTTGGTTCCGCTCAGGAGCATCCGGTCTTCTTTGCCGTGCGGGCAGGTTCTCATAGAGGCCATGCCGTCACACTTGGTGCAGTAGAAGGTCCAGTCAATTTTGAGCGGCTGGGTAAGGAGCGCGCCCTTCGGAATCTCGTCGAAGATGTGGTGCGCGTCAAACGGACCGTAGTACTCGCCGACGCCCGCGTGGTCGCGGCCGACGAGAAGGTGGCTGCAGCCGTAGTTCTGCCTGAAGGTCGCGTGCAGGAGCGCCTCGCGCGGGCCCGCATAACGCATCTCCATCGGATAACCAGCCTGGATGACGGTGTTATTGACAAAATAAAGCTCTACGAGCTTGTCGATAGCTTTAACTCTGACCTCGGCCGGGATGTCGCCGGCTTTAAGTTTACCGACGAGTTGGTGGATGAGAACGCCATCAGTTACCTCGACGGCGATTTTCGCGAGATACTCGTGCGAGCGGTGCATCGGGTTTCTGAGCTGCAGTGCCGCAACGGTGCTCCAGCCTCTCTCCTCGAACGCCGCACGGGTTTCGGCCGGGCGCATGTAGACGCCTTCGAACATCTTGGGGAAGTAGCTTTCGCTAAATACCTTTACATTACCGGCGACGTTGACATCGCCCTGAGCCATGACCTTCTGGACACCCGGGTGGCCTTCCATGTCATCGGTTCTAAAAACTTGCTTGCACTCATGGACCTTGTCGATCTCATACGTCTCGGTGACGGTCATGCTGCCCATAAGCTCGCCGCTATCGGTATCGATGAGCGCTACTTCCTGGCCTTCCTTAAGGCCGGCCGCTTGCTCTTTCGACGTGGACAACGTAATCGGTATTGGCCAGAAGACGCCGTTGGACATCGTGTACTCGTCAACGACACCCTGCCAATCGGCTTTGTTCATGAAGCCGTCGAGCGGCGTAAACGCACCGATACCCATCATAATAAGGTCGCCGGTCTCTCGTGAGGACATCATTACCTTCTCGAGAGTCTTGGCTTTTTCCATTTCCTGTTGCAGCTCGGCGCCGCTGAGCAGTAGCGGTTTTAAATCACCGCCACCATGTGGGGGAACTAATCCTGCCATTTTACCTCCTTATACTGGTAGACGCTATTGATATTGGATGTTCGACACAATTTAAACTCGGGGTTTCAATCTCCTTTGTGTTTCCTTCTCTAAGGTTGGAAATACCCAAAAAAAGCAGATTGCGACCTGAAAAACCGAAAATTAACGAAATACACCCCAGACATTGCATATGCCCGAAGTCGATAAAGCTTGAACCTGCTGCGTTTAATCCGAAGTATTAGCGCGCCCATGGTGGACGACCTTCGGTAATGTGACCGCTACGAGTATGTAACAATTGTTCCAATTAGCGTATCATTTAGGATTTTCTTTGTCAAGCACATAGCAAAGATATATTGCCTGAGAACAGTGTCGAATAGAGGATCGAGTTGCGAAGCTATCGCCCTGTTCGAGGATGACATATAGGCTAGCGATTGCTATGTAGTCGCCAACATATAAAGTGATAACAACTCAAGCCTAGGAAAGCATCTTTAAGCGATTCGCAACGATGATCTACGGACCAAGCCTACTAATTTGTCTAGGCTAATCGCGCTTTGGGCCCGCGGACCAGATTTCTGGTTTATTGACGTCTTTATGGTATCGATTCTTGTAGGTTTAGCCGCGGGGTTGATTACGGGTGCGATAGGTGCAGGTGGTGGTTTTATCATCACGCCGGCGCTGAAGTTCAGGCTGACGGCACCAAACTCAACATCAAAGGAGACCTTGGAAAGGTGCTTGCCAGCGCGCTTGAATATCTTGAGGGTTTATGAGGGGATAGTAACCGCGATCGTTGTGCCTTTGCCGGGGCCGGAGATAACGTCGAAAGTTCCGCCGGCGAGTCGAGCGCGCGTCTGCATGCCGTCGATGCCGAGCTTTCCGAGACGCGAGAATTCACCGAGACTGTCGGGCATCTCAAAGCCTTTGCCGTTGTCTATGATAGCGATTTTGGTTTCATCAGCGCCGAACTCTATCGACACGCGAGCCTCCGTCGCATCGGCATGTTTGGCCACGTTTCGCAGTGCTTCCTGGACGATTCTAAAGAGCGCTACTTCTATCTCCCGAGCGAGCCGGTGCTCGTTACCGCTCACCGCAAGGTTTGTCTCAATGTTGTCCTCAATGGTCATTTGCTCGGTGAGCCATTCAACAGCCGGGAGGATACCTAAGTCGTCGATAATTGATGGGCGTAAGTTACGGCTTAGCTGTCGAATGTCGTGAAGCATGTCCTTAAGTTGGCCGTGGAGCGCCCATAGAAAGTTTGACTCTTCTTTTGGCATGTTGGGCTGCCCTTCGCAAAACTCCTCGAGCTGGTGAAGGCCGGCGATTAGGTCTTGCGCAGTGCTGTCGTGGAGGTCGCGAGAGATGCGCAGGCGCTCCTCTTCGTGGGCTTTGGTGATTTGCCGCAGGTAAAACTGCTGGTTCTCCTGCATTCTTACCTCGTTAGTGATGTCTCGGCCGATGAATTGGAACCCGTCAGGGTGCCCGTTTGTCGAAACCAGGTTTGTTGTCATCCTGATAACCGAGGTTGTACCATCCTTCTTGATAACGGATTCCAGGTATGGCAGTCGCTCCTCTTCACCGCCTAAGAGCCTGGCCTTGATCGCCTCTGAGCCGGCTCGGCTATCTTCCGGCAAGAAATCCTGGCTTACGGCTCCGATGAGCTCATCGGAGCCGTAACCGAACAGATGAGAAGCCGCGCGGTTCGCAGCTGTGATTTTTCCAGAAAGGTCCTCCACCCATATCGCCATATGCGTGTTTTCGAATAGCGTGCGATACTTCGTTTCTGAGGTTTTAAGTTGAACCCCAGCAAGCTCCTTTTCGTGGAATAAGCGGGAATTATCGACAGCGATTCCAATGAGTTTTTCCATCGCCCGTTCAAGATGTTTTTGCTGCTTGATGTTGTGGTTGGCCCAGATAGGCGCGGAAGCGCCGATGAGCGTGACCATGAAGGTCTCAATAAGCGCAGTCGGTACGCTTGTTGTTATAAATAGGGCGCGCGGCAGCATGGCCGTCAGAGCAAGAACAAGCGCAACAACGCCGCCACGCTGGCCAAACATGATACTGCTTAAAATGATGGGAATAAGGTAGAGTATGCGGTCGATGGTGTGCCTGGTTATACCGAGTTCCTGGTCGGGCAGTAAGAATATACCATAATTGGTCAGGTTATTATAATGATGCAGGGTAATGAGGATAAAAATGAACGCAATCGACCAGAATTGAGCGCTGGTTAGCAATCCTGATCTTGGGTTTTGGCGAAGCGGCTGGGTAGTTTTCATGACCATATCTCCCGCACTCGTATAGGTTCTTATTCGAGCGCGAAGATTGCCTCCTTCAGCGCAAATATCACAGCTTCAGTCCGTGAGCTCACATTGAGTTTGTTGAAGATATGTCCGAGGTGCGCCTCGACTGTTCGTACGCTTAAGACA
>MELI01000099.1:0-11726 GCA_001767575.1 Candidatus Aquicultor primus
TCGACGTCCTCGATGGTCGCCCCGCTACCCGCAAAGCCGGTGCTGGTCTTTACGAAGTCTCCGCCGGCTTCCTGGACGATATGTGCGGCGCGGATTTTTTGCTCATCGGTGAGGAGTCCGCACTCGATGATTACTTTGATTATGATATCGCGACCGGCTCCCACCTCACCAACACGGGCTGCTTCGACCACCGACCGCATATCGGTATAGACCTCGCCGTAGAGGCCCGACTTCAAGGCGCCGATATTCATCACCATATCGATTTCGTCGGCACCGAGTTCGATGGCTTCGCGCGTCTCGTGGGCTTTGGCGCCACTCGTCGTAGCGCCGAGCGGAAACCCTGCGACCGTACATATCTTTACAGCTGAATCATGCAAGAGACGGTACGCGATATTTACATTGCAGGGGTTGACGCAGACCGACGCGAAATTGTATTTGCGCGCTTCCTCACACAACCGCTCGATATCCTTGACTGTGGCATCAGGGTTAAGGTTGGTGTGGTCGATGCTTTTTGCTAGCTCTTCTTGTCTCACAATTGTTCCCCCAGTCATCTCAACAGCCGCTGAAAAGGTCAATCAGCTATACAGCTACCAGCATCTGCAACCAAATGTTCTTTAGCAACATTCCCCAGTCATGAGGAGTCTAACCAGGCTTGACCAGATATTCGTATCTGTCCATCGTTGCGGATAGTCTAAATCAGGAATCTCAGCATCGTGGTTGCAAGGCCTAGGAAAGCCAGGAACCCGAAAATATCGGTGAAGGTTGTGACTATCACCCCTGAGCCTAAGGCCGGGTCCTGGCGGAGAAGTCTTAGAACAATCGGAATACCCGCCCCAGCCAAACCCGCAACGCCCATATTGACCGTCATCGCCAGGAAAAGAACTAATCCCAGGTACGGATTACCCCTCGCAAGATAAGCAACCAGACCTGCAAGAAGACCGGTGACCGCACCGATTGTGATACCTATGCCGACTTGGCGGGCTATAACGCGTATGCCTTCTCTAAACTCGAGCTGGCCCAAGGCAATACCCCTCGTAGTAACGGTAAGGGTCTGAGTGCCCATATTGCCGCCCATGCCGGCGACTATCGGCATAAACGCGGCGAGAATAACTACACGAGAGATTGAGTCCTGGAATAAGGAGACAACCCCTGCCGCCAAGAAGGCGGTTCCAAGATTAAAGGCCATCCAGGGAAGACGGTTCTTAATCGATTCTATCGCCGGACTATCGAGCCTTTCTTCGCGTATAACACCGCCGAGGCGATATATGTCTTCGCTGGCCTCTTCCTCGATGACATCGACTACGTCATCGATGGTGACGACACCGAGAAGGCGGTGCTCACGGTCGACGACGGGCAAAGCTAAAAGGTCGTACCGCGACATGATGCGCGCGACTTCTTCCTGGTCGGTGTCGACGTCCACATATATGACGCTGGGGTTCATCAGTTCTTCGACAAGCCGGCTCGGCTGACCGATGATAAGGTCTCGAAGCGAGATGACGCCGACCAGTTGGTCGTCGCGGTTGACTATAAAGACATAGTAAATCGTCTCGGCGCCGGGGGCTTCTGCGCGCAGCAGGTCAATCGACTCCTGGGCCGTCATATCCTTCCTTAGCGCGACGAATTCCGGGGTCATGATACCGCCGGCCGTGTCCTCGCCGTGCTCCATTAAACGCAGCGCCTCTTGCGCATCCTCCTTGTCCATAGCGGCGAGAATTCGGTGGGCGTCTTTCTTGCCGATAGCGCCGAGCAGGTCGGCGACATCGTCGGCTTCCATCTCTTCAAGGATGTCGGAGATGAGCGGCGTGCTGAGCAGCTCGACGATGTCCATCTGCTCCTGCTCGTCCATCTCCTGGAAGGTATCGGCCGCTCTCGGGATGTCCCAGGTCTCGAAGATCATCTTTTGAAAATCATCGGGAAGGTCCCCGATGATCTCCGCCGCGTCGGCAGGATGAAGCTTCTCGAAGAGGCCTATCGCTTTTCCGAGTTCTGCTTTCTTTAGTAGATTTTCCGCTGCTACCTGAAGTAGCTTATTGCGATCCCGCATCCACAGTCCCTATTCCGTATAACCGAATTGTTTTATATAGCGCTCTTCTTTGCGCCAGTCTTTCTTAACGCGAACCCGGAGGTCGAGAAATATATGACTGCCCAAGAGATGTTCGATATCCGCTCTCGCTTTGGAGCCTATCTCTTTGAGGACTCGCCCGCCCTTACCTATAAGGATTCCTTTCTGCGATTCCCGCTCGACGAAGATGGTCGCAAAAATGTCGACTATCTCGCCGTCTTTGCGCGGTTTCATCTCTTGCACCTCGACCGCTATGCTATGGGGAACCTCTTCCCTGGTCAAAAGGAGCGCTTTCTCCCGGATAAACTCCGCTACAATCACTCGTTCGGGTTGGTCGGTCTTCATATCCGGTGGATAATATTGTGGTCCCTCCGGCAACATCTCATTCATCTTTTCGACCAGGACCTCAACGTTCTGCCCCGTCGCGGCAGATAGCGGGATTATCTCGTCAAACTTTCCGAGCTGCTTGGCAATCTCTAGTTGAACCTCGATATCTCCAGGTTCCAACTTATCTATCTTACTTAAGACTATTATTTTAGGCGTGTTTAGCAACGCAAGCTCATTTGCGATATAGAGGTCGCCGGAGCCGATAACCTGCGAGGCGTCGACCATAAATATCACGGCGTCGACATCTCTCAAGGCGTTTCGAACACTCTTGTTCATGTGCTCGCCGAGCGAATCCTTCGGCTTGTGCAAGCCGGGAGTGTCCACAAAGATTATCTGCGCATTCTCGAGATTTAAAATTGCACGGATAGTATGACGCGTGGTTTGAGGTTTATCGGAGATTATCGCGACCTTCTCCTTGGCCAGATAATTCAATAGCGTCGACTTCCCGGCGTTGGGTCGTCCCACAATCGCCGCAAATCCCGATTTAAAGCTCTCCTTGCGTTTGTCGCTTTCGTCCATGATCACCCTTCCAATCCAAGCTCGAGGAGCATCCGGTCTATGCCGGGGCCATACTCATCCGATAACTCCGCGATGTTTTTGAAGCCCGCTTTTTTGTAGAGCTCCAATGCCCGGCTATTCTTATCGTCAACGGTGAGCTGCACTACTCTAGCGCCATCGCGCTTAAGCGCTGTGAGCAACTCACCCAAGAACCTCGACCCCAGGCGCTTTCCTCTAAGTTCTTTTCTCACAAGAAAACCGACGATAAAAACGAGTCCCGGGTCGAGCCAATCCCTTATAATATCCGCAATCCCACAGATTGCGCCGTCCTTTTTTAATACATAAACCGCGCCGTGCTTGATAAAGACCGGAAATGTCCAATGATTCAGGCCGCCGTCACCAAAGGCGTCCGCCTCCATCATGGTCAGCTCCTGTATCAGGCCGGTATCGAATTCCGTCAAGCGCACCAGTTCATAATCCATAGTCGTTACACCCTATGATGCCGGGACTTATCCCTTGTCTGCAAACAACCGCTCGTTGGTAAAGGCATAGGGTAGCAACTCTTTGATGAGCGCTTTCTTTGTCTCGCCCTTCGTGTTAGCCATGATGACCAGCGATTCGGCGCCGAACTCGGCGAGAAACTGCCTGCAAGCACCGCAAGGCGGGCAAGGCGTCGGGCCGTCGGCTATGATGGCGAGCGCCTCGAACCTGCGACAGCCCTCGGAGACCGCTTTAGACATCGCGACGCGCTCGGCACATATGGAGAGACCGTAGACGGCGTTCTCAACATTGGCCCCTGCGAAAATGCGCCCGTCATCGCAGATAACGGCCGCACCCACTCTAAAGCCCGAGTACGGCGCATAGGCCTCTTGCCGGGCCTCAGAGGCCGCGCGTATCAACTCCACTTCGTCCATGTCGACAACCTCCAAGCCCAAGGTGCCCGGCCGGCGCTTCTATCCGACTTCCAGGCTTTCCGTTTTTTCCTCCGGTTCTTCGCGGCTTACTAAAATCTTCGATATCCTGCGTCCGATAACCTTCTCAACCGTGAATACGAATCCCTCGAAACGTACCGCTTCTCCCGCATTCGGAGTGCGCCCTATAAGCGAGTATACGAAACCGCCGATAGTGTCGATATCCGCGCGCGAGAAACTCGTGCCCAGCAGTTCGTTCGCCTCATCGATATGAACACGGGCATCCATCCTCACCAGGTGGTTATCGACGAACTCGATAAGCGTCTCCTCGAGGTCGTACTCGTCGAATATCTCGCCGACTATCTCTTCGAGCAGATCTTCGATGGTGACAAGACCCGCGGTGCCGCCGTGCTCATCGACGACGATGGCCATGTGTAAGCGCTTCTTCTGCAGCTCGCGCATGAGGTCATCGACCTTTTTCAGCTCGGGCACATAGTAGGCCGGGCGCATCTGCTGCTTGATGGGCACGTCTATCTTACCCTTATGCATCTGCATAAGGAGGTCTTTGGCGTAGATTATCCCTATTATATTGTCGACCGTCTCATCGTAGACCGGTATCCTGGAGTGCCCTTCCTTGATGACCAGCGAGAGGACCTCCTCGATGGGCGCGTCGGCACTGACGGTCACCATATCCATCCTGGGCACCATGACCTCGCGCACTATCGTGTCACCGAACTCGAAGATGCTGTGAATCAGCTCTTTCTCTTCTTCTTCGATAATGCCTTCCTCCTCGCCGGCGCCGACCATGCTCATTATCTCTTCCTCGCTTACGACGGGAAGCTCTTTGATGGGCCGGCCTCCGAAAAGACGGATGAAGATGTTAGCCGTAAACGTAAATATCCGGGCGACAGGGCCGAGCGCTTTCGAGAGCACATCTAAGACGATTGCCGCGCGCAACGAGAGGCTCTCCGTGCGCCGGGCGCCAAAGGTCTTCGGTATTATCTCGCCGAAAACAAGGATCACAAAGAGCATCAAAACGGTCGAGATGACCACGACGAAACTACCGAGGTATCTGGTCGCCAGCAACGTCGCGATAGAGACGGCGGCGATGTTGGCACTGTTGTCCAACAATATCATCGCAGTCATCAGACGGCTTGGGTGCGACATCAGCGACTCGAGCGCGCCGGCACCCGGAGCCTCTTGTTCGACAAGATATCTAAGTCGAATCCGACTCATAGACGATATCGCGCTCTCGACCGCCGTTAAACCGGCCGACAAACCGACTAGAATAATGATAAATACCACGTATAACCAATCCGGCAAGTGACAATCCCTCCCTAGCTGTATTCCTAGCTATATTATATCGGATGCTTTACGCAAAAATTTTAAATCATCGACAAACCAATACACCTGACCTAGTTCGCTTACCACGTATAGAATACCTGAAAGATAAGGATGGTCACTAAAATACCGAGCGTCGCGCCCGACATTATCTCGAGCGCGGTATGGACGCCCGCGTCAAACCTGCTGTGAAAGACGAGCAGCGCCAGGCCCAAACCGAGTGTGGCGACAAGCGGCGACTGGCTTATGAAGGCTATCGCGGTAAAGAGCGCGGCCGCCAGGGCGCTGTGCCCGCTCGGCCACCCGCCCCGCAAAAAGCTTCCCCCGCCGACCCATGCTTTGGCCGAAACGACCAATATCGCTACGATTAAGAGCGAAATAATGGTGAGATGCGCCGGAGATTGGCGAATCCGCTCAAGCAAGCCCAGCGCCAGCGGGTTGACCCGCGAAAAGAATATGAAATATGCCACGAGCACAGCGTTGATGCTCGCCAGAAGGACTGCGCCTGCTGCGACATCCTTCGCTATCTGCGCCACCGGGTCGAACGTCGTCGTGACGAGGTCGATGGTCGATTCGATAGCTGTGTTTATGAGTTCGGCCACGACGACCAGAGAGACCGCAAATATCAAAGCGACAAAGGCCCAGGACTCTATCTTTAAGAAGAGGCCGAGGGTGAGCGCCAAGGCTGCGGCGACAAAGTGAATGCGCATATTGCGTTGGGTCCGCAATACATAGATAAGGCCATCGATGGCGTAATTGAAGCTTTTAAGCAACGACTTGCTTTTCATCGGGCGCATATGAACGTCAAAATCCCGTCATGCGGCCGGCTCTGGCAAGAGCTGCTACCGGCGTATTTAACGCTCAAAACCCCCCTTCGCAAGCTCGTCGGGGTTTACTCCATCTGAGAATGAGGTTAGTATCAGGCGCTCGCGCGCCTCCATAAGTTCGGCGTCCTCATCGCTGTCATGGTCATAACCAAAAAGATGGAGGATGCCGTGGACTAAGAGAAGCGAAAGCTCTTGGTCCAGGGTCTGGTCGAATTCGATTGCCTGTTTCTCGGCTACAGCCGGGCAAATGACGACATCGCCCAGGAGCCTCGGAAGGTTCCCGGCGGTCGGCATGTCACCGCCGACCTCGAAGGATAAGACGTCGGTGGGGTAGTCCTTGCCGCGATAGCTCGCGTTCAAGTCGAGCATGGTCTCTTCACCGACTAGCGCTATACTGAGTTCCGCATCCTCTTCGACGCGCTCCACAGTTAGAACATAGCCGGCAAGCTCAACCAGTGAATCTTCATCCACCGCTAATTCCTGCTCGTTACTTATTTGAATCGCCATGCGCTGTAAAGCTCCTAGCTTGCGGTACGGGTACCGTCGGGTACTCTACCCTCGTATGATATAGGCTTGTCAACAACTGGGTGAAGCTTCTAATTATTTTTTCAATATCATTCAGAGTTAGATTACTCTCGTTCAGCTGGCCATCATCGAGCTTGCTCTGGACGATCCTTTTGATGAGCTGCTCGATTCGTCCCGGCGTCGGTTTAGCGATAGTTCGTGCCGCGGCCTCGACCGAGTCGGCAAGCATGACGAGCGCCGCCTCTTTCGATTTCGGGCGCTGCCCTGAATACCGGTAATTCTCTTCATTGATGGTCTCTTTGACGACACTCTCTTTTGCTTTGTGATAGAAAAACGCCACTATGCTCGTCCCGTGATGCTCGTTTATTATATCGAGTATCTCCGGCGGCAGGTGATACTTCTTCCCCAGGTCGATACCTTCCTTGACATGGGAGGTGATTATCAGGCAGCTCAGGCTCGGATTGGTGTGGTCGTGCGGGTTTTCGCACCCTATCTGGTTCTCGACAAAGAAAAGCGGCCGTTTTATCTTTCCGATATCATGGTAATATGCGCCGACTCTTGCCAGGAGCGGGTTCGCGCCGATTTCCTCGGCGGCGTTTTCGGCAAGGTTTCCCGCCATGATGCTGTGGTTATATGTTCCCGGCGCCTTCATCATAAGCTCGCGCAGGAGCGGCTGGTTGGCGTACGAAAGCTCGACGAGCTTGATGTCGGTCGTAATTCCAAAGACCTTCTCCAAGAACGGCAGTGTCCCGATGGTCAACACCGCCATGGAAATACCGCCGAGCAACCCCCAGCCGAGGTTTTTCATTATCTCGACCAGCCCGGCTCCGCTCAAAAGCGTCGTGGTAATGGCCAGAATCGTCGTCGCAAGCGTAACCCATGCTCCGGCTATAGCTAAATCCGTGCGGTGCCGGATATTGTAGATGGCATATATCGCGAAAAGCCCGGTAAGAACGCCGTACAGCGTATATTGATAGTTCTGCCCGCCGATAAGGCCGGAATAAAGGCTCAGACTCAAGACCATGATGATGGCCGTCTCGATGTTGAAGAGCAGCGCGGTCAGCATCGCCGCCGCGCCGATTGGAATTAGAAAGTACGAATAATAAGGACCGACGAATTTCGCTATCACAATCGTCGATATGAAGATAAGCGAGAGCACCCCTATGAGACGGTTGCTGCGATGTATCTTTGGCTGGTAATTAAATAGATAGAGGCCGAACGCGATGAACGAGACTAGCGCAAAGAGCGCCAGGCCGCCGATGCGGGCCAGGTCGATACCTCTCTTGAGCAGGCCTAGTTCTCTTAATATCTTGACCTGCAAACTAGAGACTATTTCACCCTCGCGGACGATGGTCTCTCCTTTTTGTTTATTGACCAGAACCGGGGAAATACCGGACGCCGCTTCTTTCTTGAGCTTGTCAGTCCCCTGCGCGTCGTAGAAGTAATTAGGTTTGAAGTAAAACGAGCCTACCTCTGCGATGAGCGCGTTCTTGCTGGGGTTCTTGGTCAGGCTCTGCGCCATCTCGGCAAAGTCTATCCTTTTCTCGCCGATGTTTTCCGCGGTTATCTTGTCGCTATAGACGCGATTGATATTGCTGACCACAAGCGCTTCGGTCGAATTGAGCTCTGTGTCGGGCATGTGGAGCACCGTTTTGAAGACACTCTTGTCGAAGCTCGAGTCAACCTCTTTGACGAGTAAATCCTGTTTAGCTTCGGCGGTCAACACTTCGTTTGAGCGCACCTGCCTTACCAGACCGAAAAATTTATGAACCGAGTCGATTACCTGCGGCTCGACGCTCCAATCACGATTGTAGACCGGCTCGACATGCGACGACGCCTCGTTTCGCAAGGCTCCGGTCCTCTCGAAATCGACGAACTCGATGTCACGCGTCGCCTTGACCGTCTTGGGACTTGGCTTGCCCACCTGCAGGCCGGTCAGCCTATCCGGAATGAAATCGACGACTAGAATCGCCAAAATCACGGTGAACAGGAGCAAGGCCAGAAGCGACCGGCGCAGGCTCTTGCCCTTCCAGTCTACGATGGCAGGCATATCTTTGATTTTATCGAGGCCAAAGTTCGGGGTCATAGCTATCTCTTCGAACCCTTCTCTTCGTCATGGCGCTTGTATGCTTCGACTATTTTCTGGACAAGCTTGTGGCGAACCACATCGCGCGAAGTCAAATGGACGAACGCTATATCATTTAACCCTCTCAATATGTTCTCGATGATGAGCAAACCGGAGTGCTGCCCGCTGGGCAGATCTATCTGGGTGCTGTCACCGGTAACGACCATCCTTGAGCCGAATCCGAGCCTCGTCAAAAACATTTTCATCTGCTCCTGCGAGGTATTCTGGGCTTCGTCTAATATTATGAAGGAATCGTTGAGTGTGCGGCCCCTCATGTATGCGAGCGGCGCTATCTCAATCGTGCCCTGGTCAAGTAAGTGCCTGAAGTGCTCGGCATCCATCATCTCGTAAAGCGCGTCGAAGAGCGGGCGCAGATACGGGTCGACTTTTTGCTGAAGGTCGCCGGGAAGAAAGCCCAGCTTCTCCCCTGCCTCGACGGCCGGGCGGGTCAAAATAATCCTACCAACCGTCTTGTCCTTGAGCGCGCGCACCGCCATCGCCATCGCTAAATAGGTCTTGCCGGTTCCCGCCGGGCCTATCGCGAAGGTCGCCGTGTGGTTGCGGATTGCGTCGATGTACTCCTTTTGCCCCGCGGTCTTCGGTCCGATTACTTTTCTGCGATGGGTGATGATGACGTCGGAATAGATGCTCGAAGGTGTAATCGGGTTACCATCGACGGTGATGTCTATGGTGTGCTCGACTTTTTGCGGGGTCAGTTGTTGACCGTGCGACACAATGTTCAACATTTCCTTAAAGATAGTTGCTACGTTGTCTACTTCCACAGCGTCGCCCTTGATCGTTATTTCGTTACCCCTGACCAGGATTGTGCTTTGAAACTTGCTCTCTATTATTTTTAATAATTGATCATGGTAGCCTAACAAATCGACCATCGATATGTCGCCCGGCACCACGACTTTGATTTCCACGATATCCGCCAATTTTGGCTCTTTCACTCCTTTAGGTGAGAAAATTATACCATATCCCGGGTCCCGCAACGACTTCGCCGACCTATTGTGAGGCGCTCTATTGCCGCATAAGCTCGAGCGTCAGCTGGTTGACTCGTTTGCCGTCGGCTTTTCCCTTTACCTGCGGCATAAGCTTGCCCATTACCCTACCCATATCTTTGGGAGCCGTTGCGCCGGTCGCCTCGATGGCCTCCTTGATGAGGCGTGTAAGTTCCTCATCCGAGAGCTGCTCGGGCAGATAACCGGCAAGCACGGCCGCTTCTTTCTCTTCCTTCACGGCCAGCTCTTCCCGATTGCCTTTGCGGAACTGCTCCACGGCCTCGTTTCGCCGCTTGATTTGGCGCTGCACGACCTCTATGACTTCATCGTCGACAAGGCTCTCTTTCTTAACTATCTCAGCGTTCTTCAGCTCCGACATCAACAGCCGGATGGTCGAGAGGACGAGTTTTTGCTCAGGGTCGGCCGACGCTTGGCGCATAGCCGACTTCATATCTTCGTTTAAACGATCCTTCAGAGACAACTGGACTCCTTTCGCTGGGCGACAGCATCGAGGCGCCTTCAGACGGCGACTCGCACTATGGTTGCAGGCTAACCTTGCTGCACCATTCTTCCGAGCTTCTTGCCGCCTAAGACATGAAAATGGACGTGGAATACCTCCTGGCCGCCATCGGGCCCGGTGTTTGCGATTAAGCGATAGCCGCTCTCGGCAACGCCGAACAGCGAAGCCACCCGGTTTCCGGCGAGTACTATTTTGCCGAGCAGGTTTGCGTCGGCTTCGGTCGCGTCGGAAAGCCGCTCGATATGGGCTCTCGGAACGACCAGGATGTGAACGGGCGCCTGCGGGCTGATATCTTTGAACGCCACCACGTCGTCGTCCTCATAGACAATGGTCGCCGGAATCTCGCCCGTTACTATCTTGCAGAACAAGCAATCTTGAGCCATGTAGACCTCCTCAATCGTTTGTGGTCAATAGGTGGTTGGTCGTAGTCGGTCCGTCGGTTTTCGGTATGTTTATTGCTCCCGTAGCTCGGGGCTTTAGCCCTGAAAAAGCTGTCATCGAACAGCACTCGGTTGTCAGGGCTAAAGCCCTGAGCTACGTTAGCTGAGCTACGTTAGCCGGCGCCTTACCTTGGCCCCAAAACTCTTCCATAAAGAGTCGCATCTTCTTGCTTCTCGATGCGCACTTCGGCGAGCGCTCCTATAAGCTCATCGGGTCCTGCGCACATCACGCGGATATAATTGTCGCTCATCCCCGAGAGATACTCGCCCTGCCGGCGCTCTATGGAAACTATCAGTTCTTTCCCGATATAGCGGGAGGCAAACCGTGCCGCCAAATCCTCGCCTAGCGCGATAAGCTCCGCCGAGCGCTTCTCTTTTACATCTTTCGGTATCTGGCCGTCGAGACCTGCCGCCGGCGTGCCTTTCCTGGGAGAAAACTTAAAGACATGGAGCCGGCTAAAACCGATGCTACCGACGATTTCCACGGTCCGCTCGAAATCGGCGTCGGTCTCACCGGGAAATCCCACGATGATGTCGGTCGTCAGCGCGAGGTCGTCGACGGCCGACGCGAGATAATTGGCGCGCTCCGCGAACTCTTCTACGGTATAGTGCCGGTTCATCGCGGCAAGTACGGCGTTGCTGCCGTGCTGAAGCGGGATGTGGAGGTGCTTGCAGAGCTTCGGCGATGCTGCGATTAGCTCGACCAACTCGGGTGTGACTTCGCGCAGCTCTATCGAGCTTAGGCGAATCCTGCCCAGCCCTTCGATTTCGACAAGCTTGGCGAGCAAATCCGCGAGGCCGGTGTCATGTCCCGCCCCATAGAGCCCCAGGTGAATGCCGGTCAAGACTATCTCGGGGGTCCCTTCGCGTGCCAGCCGCGCGACCTCATCGATTATCTCGGATTCGGGCCTGCTCCAGAGTTCGCCGCGCACATGCGGCACAATGCAATAACTGCAAAACCGGTCGCACCCGTCTTGTATCTTTACCAGGGCGCGCGTATGCAGGGCAGGATTTGGCGCGGGCTTGCCGGTGGTGCGCGCAATCGGCTTGATGTCGATGCCGAGTTCCTGCGCGACAAGTATCGGC
>MELI01000099.1:11753-12635 GCA_001767575.1 Candidatus Aquicultor primus
ACAAGGCTTACGCCCTCGATTGCCTCTATCGCGGTACGGTCGGAATCGGCGTAGCACCCGGTCACGACGACGCGCGCGCCGGGATTATTGCGCACGGCACGCCTTATTAGCTGGCGAGACTTGTGCCCGGCGACCGCCGTGACGGTGCAGCTGTTGATGATATAAACATCCGCGCGGCTCGAAAAAGCGACCATCTCCCAGCCGAAGGAACCAAGCTCGGCGGCAATCCGCTCGCTTTCATATTGGTTTACCTTGCATCCCAGGGTATGGATCGAAAACGCGATACTTGTCTTCGCGTTCATAATTATCGCCTATCCCGGCTGGTGCGGGCGTACTCGTACAGGGTCAACGCGACCGCGATGGGCCCCGCAGTCTCGGTGCGCAAAATATATTCGCCCATCGACGCGACCCCGGCGCCGAGTGCCTTCAGGTCGGCTATCTCGCCCCCGGATAAGCCCCCCTCCGGGCCGACAACGAGCGCGATGTGCGCGGCTTCCGGTTGCAGCACCTCGGACAAGAGCCTGTCATGCTCCTCTTCCCAGAAGACCACGACCTGGTCGAAACCGGCCAGCTCCCGCAGAGCGCTTTCCCAGTCGAGCGGGGCGTTGACCTTTGGCACTGATAGGCGATGAGACTGTTTGGCAGCCTCTTCGGCTATCTTTTGCCGGCGGATGCTCTTTTTCTCGGCCTTGCCGGGCTCGAGCGCGACAACTACGCGCTCGGTAAGGATAGGAGTCACGCCCGCCACCCCCAGCTCGGTCGCCTGCCTCACGATGACATCGATTTTTCCCGCTTTGGGCAGCCCTTGAAAGAGATATACTTGCGGCGCCGTGGTTACCGGCTCGTGTCGGGCGAGAACTCTGCCGGCGACCGCATCGCGCG
>MELI01000099.1:12649-15289 GCA_001767575.1 Candidatus Aquicultor primus
CCTCTATCATAGCCCCCGCGCCGAGCCGCAAGACATCCTTGATGTGCTTTACATCGGGCCCGGGTATGGTGACGCTCTCACCCGCTTTTTCAGCGATAAAGAAACGTGCTTTAGACACGCCGGCTCACCACGCTCACCCAGTCGCCTTCTTCGAAGGTCTTTTCGACCTTATAGCCGTTCTCGCCGAGCGCGGCCGCCACATCGGCCAGCTGCGAACGCATGATGCCCGAGGATATAACTATTTTAAGGCCGACCAGCCTTTGCGCGAATTCCGGCATCAGCCGTATGATAAGCGGCGCGGTGAGATTAGCAACCAGAATATCGACTTCCGTCGGCTCGATATCGGAGAAGTCGGAGATGATAAAGTCTATGCGCGAGCCTACGCCGTTGTTGCGCGCGTTGTCCCCAGCCACCTCGATAGCTTCGGCGTCGTCGTCGATGGCTATCACGCGGGACGAGCCGAGCTTGGCGGCGGCAATCGCGAGAATGCCGGAGCCGGTTCCGAGGTCGAAGACGACCTCACCACCAGCGATAATCTCTTGGATAAAGTGGAGGCACCCCGCCGTTGTCGGGTGGGCGCCGGTTCCGAACGCGAGGCCCGGGTCGAGTTCGACCGCAACCTCACCCGGATTTAGCTCGGCATCCTCCCACGAGGGTTTGATGACGAGTTTGCCGATTCGGATGACATGGAAGAATTTGCGGTAATTATCGACCCAATCCTCATCGTTGATGAAGGAGAAGTCGATTGTCGCCGGCCTTATGCTTAAACCCGCCGCGCGCGCGTTTTCCAGCGCGTGCTCGAGCGTGGCCCGTGCGCTCTCCGGTGATATGGTGCCTGCGAGAAAGACGGTCGCGGTTACGTCTTCTTCCTCGTCGCCGATTACAAAACCGGAAGGGCTTAGGGCGAGCAGGGTCTCATTGAGGGCCTCCACGGCCTCCGGGGTCGTCTTTATATCGACTTTGAGCCAATCCATCTGCGCGCGCCTACTTTGCGCCGAACGCGTCTTTTATGCGCCCGAGAATGCCGCCTGACGACTCCTCCGGGACATCGTGGCCAAGCTCGCGGGCGAGTTCGTAGAGAAGTTCCTTTTGGCGGTCGGTGAGCTTGTGCGGAGTCTCAATGACGGCCTGGATTATTATATCGCCGCGAACATGGTTCCGCAGGGACGGCACACCTTTGCTCCTGAGCTTGAAGGTGCTCCCCGTCTGGGTGCCCGCCGGTATTTTAAGTGTTTCAAAACCTTCGAGCGTCGGGATTTGAACCTCGGTCCCGAGTGCGGCCTGCGGGAAGGTAATCGGATAATGGCAGAACAGGTTGTTGCCCTGGCGCTCGAATATCGAGTGCGGGCTAACATTTATCATCACATAGAGGTCGCCGGCGCGGCCGCCGCGTATGCCCGCCTCGCCTTTGCCGGAGAGTTTCAGCGTCATGCCGTTGTCGATGCCCGCCGGTACCTCGACCTTTATCTTCTCATGAACCGGTTTTCTCCCCTGCCCGTTGCAATCGTCGCAAGGGTTGGTGATTATCTTGCCGGCGCCCTTGCACTTTGTGCACGGAGCGGTGCGGATAAACGTGCCAAAAACGGTCCTCTGTTCACTGCGGATTTCGCCCATACCGTTGCAGCTCGAGCATATCTCGGGAGAGGTCCCCGCCTTGACGCCGCTGCCGCTGCAGGTATCACAGGAGACCAGCCGTGCTATTTCGACCTCTTTATCGGCGCCGAATACCGCTTCCTCGAAATCGACTGTCATCTCGAGACTTAAGTCGGACCCTCGCTGGGCGCTGGTCTTGGCCCCGCCCGTATTGCGCTGCCAATCTCCGAAGAACATCCCGAAAACATCACCGAAAGCCGATTCGAAATTGCCAAAACCGCCGAAATCACCGGCGTTGCCGAACGCCGGGCCGCCTTTGGCGGAGCCGTACATATCGTAATTGCGGCGCTTATCGGGGTCGCTCAAGACCTCGTAGGCTTCGTTGACCTCTTTGAACATCGCCTCGGTATTGGGCTCATCCTTGTTTACGTCGGGATGGTACTTCCTGGCCAGCCTGCGGTATGCTTTTTTTATCTCGTCCTGCGTCGCGTTCCGCGACACACCCAGAATCTCGTAATAATCTTTTTGGGACATACTTACCTCATCATAATTTAATAATTTAACGTCGTTGTCTATACCGGCGCTATTCGCAACTTCTTATTATAGCGCAAAATGCGCGTTCTATCTCGAACTTTTGCTCTTATGAGCAGATTTTACCGCCGGGAGGAATTTCGCCGCGCGCCCCTTACGACCTCAACTCGACGAGAGCCTTGCTGAGTTTATCGGATATCAACTCGACGACCGATATAGCCCGCGAATAATTCATCCGGGTCGGGCCGATGATGCCGAGCGTGCCCTGGGTCTCGCTGTCGAGCTGGTAGCTGCTCGTTATAATACTGCAGCCCCGCATATCGTCGTCGGTGTTTTCGGAGCCGATTCTAACGAGAACCTTTCGAGTCATGACCGAGTCTTCCAGCCATTGCATCAAACGATACCCCTGCTCGATGGCATTGAGCAGCGAGTGGACCTTCGACAGTTCTTCAAACTCGGGTTGCCCGTAAATGCTCGCCGTCCCGCTCAAAAAGACGCGCTCGCGCTCATCGCTCT
>MELI01000099.1:15382-15743 GCA_001767575.1 Candidatus Aquicultor primus
TGCCGGTACTGTCGAGTCCTTGCAGCTTCTCGTTTAAGAACCGCTCTATCTCGCCTATCTCCCCGGGATACGGTTCCATGCTCACCGTTCGCTTCAAAACCTGGCCCTTGTCGGTTATAAGAACCACGAGCACGTGCCGCGGCGAGAGCGAGACGAGGTCGATGTGCTTGAGCATGCTCTTCTTGAACGAGGGAGCGAGCGCGACCGCTATATAGCTGGTCACGTTGGATAGTATGTGGGTTGTCTCTTTCATAAGCTCTTCCATCTCCATATTGATGGATGAGAAGAGTTTTACGATAGAGTTTTCCTCCTGGTGGGTCAAGCCCGGCTTATCGGTTATGCCGTCGACATAGTACCGGTA
>MELI01000100.1 GCA_001767575.1 Candidatus Aquicultor primus
GGTAGAAGCTGATACGGTAGATCCAGAGGCTGATTGTACCTTGCTCGACGTGACACCCGAAGCAGTTTTTGACCGCTACCGAATGTGACGACTTCTGCCAAGATTTGTAGTATTGGTCCATACTGTGGCATCGAGTACAGCTCTTTGGATTAGACGTGTAGGCGTAGGGAATAGTCAAGAAGACGATCACTAAAACGAGTATGTATTTAAACACACCTCGTTTTTTGCGCTCGCTCCCGCCCGGCTCAGGCCGTTCTTCGACGCCGTCTTCAGTTATCAGCTCTTCGCTGTCAGGATTATCTCTTACATCATCCATGTAAACCAACACTCTGGGGCATTCCTGGCTTTATTATTAGGCAACGACTTGCTTAAAGCAAGCTCGCGCACCGATGCGACAACCAAATTTATGGTTTTAGCGGCTATTCGTGGACAAAACCTTTTGTCTCCGAGTGTTTCTTGATATGGCAGAACGAGCAATCGTTCATTCGTGCGGAGTGACATTCTTTGCACATCTTTCGCGCCGGCACGACATTGCCGATATCGCCGACATTAGGATGAGCCGCGCCCGGGTGGCACTTAATGCATGAAAGGTCGGCCTTGGTGACATGCCCGCGATGGTCGATTTTAATATCACCCGACGCCGAGCTTACCCGGTTTAAACTGTGGCAGCCCTGTCTCTGGCAGGAATCGATGCCGGGCACGGAGGCACCGGCGGGCTTGAGGTCGGCGCCGACTATGCTCGCATAGATCTCACGGTAGAAGCTTATACGGTAGACCCAGAGGTTGACGGAACCTTGCTCAATATGGCAGTCGAAGCAGTTCTTAGCCGCGACGGTGTGTGATGATTTCTGCCAGGATTCGTAGTATTTGTCCATGTTGTGGCAGAGCGTACAGCTCTTTGGGTTGGAGGTGTAGGCGTAGGGAATTGCTAGAAAGGCTATCAGTAGTCCGAAAAAACCGAAGACGAAGTACTTCTTTAGACTCTTTTTTTCTTTAACAAGCGGCTCTTCCTGAGGTTGACTGTTTTCTTCGGACATTGAAACCCCCTTTGGAACGATGCATGGCTGTCGGAATAGCTGTGTTCTGCTTATTATGTGACAACTGCTACATAGTTGCAACAATTCGTCCGCACTATAGGGGGTCTATGTGCTAGAGGGAGCTTTTATGAAAAGCGCCCTCACCTGAATCGAGGTAATTCTCAGAACGTTGGAAGCAATTTCCGGCGCATCAGTCGTGGACAAAACCTTTTGTCTCAACGTGCTTCTTGATATGGCAGAACGAGCAATCGTTCATGCGCGTGGCATGACAGCCTTTACACATCTTCCGCGCGGGTATTAACGCGCCGGTTTTGCCGACATTGGGATGCGCCGCGCCCGGGTGGCATTGTGTGCAGGAAAGGTTGGCTTTGGTAACATGCCCTCGATGGTCTATCTTTAAATCGCCCGACGCCGAGCTTACCCGGTTTAGACTATGGCAACCCTGTCGCTGGCAGGAATCGACACCCGGCACCGAAGCACCGGCGGGTTTGAGGTTGGCGCCGACTATGCTCGCGTATATCTCACGGTAGAAGCTGATACGGTAGATCCATAAACTCGCGGCGCCTTCTTTCACATGGCATTCGAAGCAGTTGTTCGCAGCTGTCACATGAGTAGATTTCTTCCAGGACTCGTAGTAATCGTCCATGCTGTGGCAGAGCGTGCAGCTCTTCGGATTGGATGTGTAGGCGTAGGGGATGGCGAGAAAGACCAGCAGAAGGGCAGCGCCAATCGCCAAAAAATACCCGCGCTTAAATTTTCTCGTTTTCGCGCCCGATGTTTCCTGAGGCTGTTCAACCGTATCCGGCATCGTGCTCCCCAAGCCTTAGCTAAACGATTGACGATAAAGATATCGATTATATTATGTAATAACGGCTTGTTACTTACAAGGATATTTTCAGGAATTTGTGTTACAGAATTATCCACAAAAAACTGTAGCGTGATATCAATACTATATTTTTTCGCGTGTGACCTTGCACAATAAACCCTTGCTTAAATACTGATCTTCAAAATAAGATCGAAGTCTCGAAGCCGTTTAGTATTACATTGGCGCTTGATTGCTCCGCACCGACGCTGTATGATTCAATCGCAAAGCTGAATATCGACCAATGCGATCTTGTTGCCCCGAGATAGCAGTCGCTTAAGCGATTCATGTCTTCTGCGTTGTCTTGGCAGAAACGAGGTTTGATGAATGAGTCGCTTCCCATCATACAAATAAACCTGGCGCTTGATGTCATCGGGCCGGCTCTTCTAGTACTCGTCATCATCGGCATGTATGTCGGTCATTTTACCGGCAACGTGATGACCGGTCGGGCCCGCAAGCGGTTCAAGCTATGGCAGTGGCCCGACCATGTGGAATTACCATCGTTAATTCGTCGTTCGATGCACTTGATGTTGGTGGGCTCGATGATCGCGTTGATGGTGAGCGGCATATATATCCGATTTCCGTTTGAACTGCCTCTCGGTAATCGCACGACCATCAAATATCTACACTATGTCGCGGCTTTCGCCGTTACGGCGATATTCTTCATAAGAATCGGCTATGCATTTCTCCATAAGAGCAAAGATTACCGCGAATTCGCGCTTACCAAGAAAGACATGATGGCCTTTGTGCCGACGCTCAAATACTATGCGTTCATGGCCAAGTCGAAACCACACGTCGCAACCTATAACCCGATGCAGAAAGCATCATATGGCCTCATGGTTCCCACGTTAATCTTCATTCAGATAGTGACCGGGCTCGCGCTGCTGTTTTCGCCGCAGCTTCTCGGTTGGCTGGCCTCATCGGTAGGCGGGCTCGCGTTGGCTCGGGTCTACGTGAGAATCATTCACTATTTCGTGACCTGGGTCGCGGGTGCGTTCATGTGCGCTCATATCTATCTCGCGATCACCGAGGATCTGCCGGCGCTGCTGTTCTTCTTTTTCGGGTTAAACCCGCATGATTTAAAAGAGCGGAGAAGCAAATCGGACGAGGGGCACGGCCCGGAACTGGAGAAGACCGAAAGCGATCACGGTGCAAATCACTAGGGCCCGCAGAATCCCTCGACCATGAGACGATGATGCCCGCCCAGCTCTGATAGCGTCGATTACTCGGTGTGGATGACTTCGTTCGATACCGTGTCTATCACGACCACCGAGGCGCTCGAAAGGGGACCTGTGGAGCCTGCGGGACTCCACACCAGGACAAAAAGCCAGACGTCGCGTCCCTGAAGGCTCGCGCGTTCGGCATACGCGGGGAGCGCGGGTTTGTCGACGGCCGCGAGCGCGGTCGAGAGTGCCCGCGCGATCGAGCCGGCGTCTTGGCCCGCCTGTCCCGCAGCGTCGATGATGCCGTTTACCATTCTATCGCGCAATGTCGTTGCATCGTCTGCGGTATATTGGTCGGCAAAGCTTAGAACGACCGATGTGAATTTGACGTCTTCTACATCTTCTACGGCGTAGTCCTTCTTTGAGATTGCAACTTCGGGCTGGAGTGAAAGCCCCGTGCCTCCCTTGAAGCGCTCAAGGCTCTCAACACCCGGTTCCGCGCTTTTCTCTTTGAGCGGCTGCTTAAGTTCTATGGGTGGTCGAGACGCTTGTTTTTCCACGGCGCTTGGGGCGCTTGCCGATGGTGCTTGCCGGTTCTGCCAGATGTTTGATTTGGCAACAGCGAAGACGAGTGCGGCGACGAGTGCGGCGTATCCTAAGTTCAGCGCCGCGCGCCGCAGCGAAGCGCGTCTCTCTATCGAGTAGCGCCGGGCTTTTGTTGAAAGCCGATGGATATTGCGTTTGCGCAGAATCGACTCGAGTGCCTCCGCGAGTGAACGGGGTAGCTCGACATCAGATATTGAAGCGAGTGCCTGCGCTAATCGTTCTATCTTAAGGAGCTCCGCCGTGCACGTTGGGCACGCGCGAAGATGTGAGGCGACCTCTTCGGTGCTCACCTGTGTCAAAATCCCATCAAAATATAGGGGGAGTAAGCGCAAGACCTTGCTACACTTCATGTCAAACAGACCTCTCCGTGCCAAACCTGTCATTTACTAGAAGGGCTTTCTCTATTAATACCATGTCTTATCTAATGAGTTCTTTCAATGCGTCGAGCCCCCGATCGAATTGTTGCCAAACAGGGCTCTTCCCTTGCTCTGCTTTCTTACCGTGCACCATTTTTCCATATTCGACGAATGTCAGGTCAGCATCGGCATGGCAGCGGCTGCAGGTCTCGGGCAAGTTTTTCGCGGATACACGCGATTTCGGATCGCGTGAAGGTAGAACGTCGTGGTACCCGTGGCAGTCCCAACATGCCGGTGCGTCGGGCGCCGCCGCCTTATATCCTTTTCCGTGGTAGTAATCATTGTACGATTCCCAATAGTCCTTGTGGCAGTTGCCGCAAATATTTTTAGCGTGAGTTCTCATCTCAGCCAAGGTTTGCGGTTTCTTGTTCGATGCCAGCGTCGCATGCGCGTCGTGGCAGTTGCCGCAAGCCGGCGCCGACACGCCCCTCTTGCCGGTTCTTCCGCTGAGCGCCAATTGCCCGTGGACGCTCTTAGCATAAAGTTCATGCTGTTTTTCGTGGCTGTGGCACTGTGAGCAGGTGCGCTTCGCGACTTGTATCCAGCCGGCGTTCTCAAGATCCTTTGTCGAACCCTCGAAGTTCGGGTGGCATGCGATGCAGGCAAGTGATTTGTGCGGATTAATGTTACGCAACTCGATCGCCTGGCTCAATGGAGTCCGCGGCCATGTTGCGACAATGGAAAAGGTCGCAGGGTCGAACGCGAAGACCGAGATTCCGGTGAGCAGTCTGCCGCTCTTCACATCGGTACGGTTGACGACGATAAGCAAGACCTCTTCTTCGTTCAAGAAGGCTTTTTCGATGTAAGAGGGGAGGGCGTGATCGTTTGTCTCCGCAAGAACTGTCTCCACGCTCCGACGCAAAACGCGCTTCTCCAGACCGAGCATAGTCGCTTGAGCCGTAATCTCAGAGATGATGTCGTCCCGGTAGAGCTTTGCCTCGACGTCCCGGTATTCCTGAGCAAACGCAACGACTATTGGCTCAATCGCAACCTGCTCCAAGGCATCTGCCGCGTAGTGCTTTCCCGACACCGATATCTCAGGGCGCGGGAGGTAATCATAGGCTTTGGGACCGGCGCTCTCTGCTCTTAACACGAGGTCTTCAAAGGTCGGGTTTTTCGCGCTCTCATCGGCAATCTGTCCCTGCTCGGCATTGAGGTCTCGGATGTTGAAAATATCCAGCATTTCGAATCTGGAGTCGAACATTAGGGCGAAGGCAAACGCAGCTACGGTTACGGCGATGACGATGGCTGTGAGGCCAAGTGCAGTCAAGCGCGTAAACCGCTCCAAGCCTCGGGGCGCAAATTTTCGTCCACCCACCGTTTTATTAAGCGCCCTATTGGCTTTGTCGGCTATTTGCCGATATACGGATTCCGGGACGAGAAGAGGAGGGATAGCCAGCAAGAACCGGGGAAGTCCGCGTGACTCGGCCAATATAGCGGAGCACTCGTCGCATGTCGCGAGATGCTCCTCGATGCTGCGGCGAATATCTTCGCTTAGTTGGTCATCAATGTAGTCGGCGAGCGAACGCCTGGCATCATCGCAGTTCATCTTCGGCCCCCTGTCTCAATCTTAGGATTAAGAGAGGGATTTTACAACAGCCGCGAGTATCTTTTGTTTTGGGTAAGCGCCGGAGGGCTTGGAGTCAAACCTAGACAAGGTCGAATACCGTCTAATCTTTAGAGGCATGCTCGCTATAGCTAAGGCTGAACACCATGGCAGCGCATACAGAAGTTTAGCGTGTGGCAAGCGTTGCAGCCGTCCCGATCCGCTTTTGCCGCTGCTCCGTGGTTCGACCGCCAGCGCACGGCGTGCGACTGAGGCTTCTTGGTATGGCAATCCATACACCAGTCGGGTCTCCAGTTATGGCACTCGTTGCAGTTGATGGTCTTGGTCATCTGACCGTGGACTTGGAACCAGTTAGCCTGTTTGTGGCTATCAGGGGTTCCCATCTTAGTATGGCAAACACCGCATTTGGCCGGCGCTGTCTTCCCATCGTGGCACTTCATACACGTTTCCATCTTGGGCTTGCGGGCCTTCTCGTCGCCGAGTCCATGAACTACTCTCGCATGACACGTCGTGCAGCTTAGGCCTTGCTCGATATGGAGCTTGTGGGGCACGTTGAGGCCGCCACCGAATGCCATCTCCCTGTTGAAGGAGTGACAACCACCGCAGGCCTCGTTGACCGGCTCCTTCTGGGTGGCGTGAATCTTTGGCGGATTTGGTTTATTAAAGACCGTGAAGTGGAGGTAGAGCTCCTTTACGGCGGCCACCTTGTGGGTCGCATAGTTTATGACGCCCGGCGGCATGTGACACGAATAGCAGGTTACCTCCGAATGG
The DNA here is from genome assembly GCA_001767575.1 of Candidatus Aquicultor primus. GTDB lineage: Bacteria > Actinomycetota > Aquicultoria > Aquicultorales > Aquicultoraceae > Aquicultor > Aquicultor primus. Next base: position 6,423 of record MELI01000100.1, read on the forward strand.
ACCGAGGTCTTCCAACTATCGAATGCCGGGTTCATCTCATGGCAACTATTACAGAAGCCGGGACTTCCGGTATATTGCAGTGCGCCGTAGCTGAAGACTCCCAATGCTACAACCGCGATAATTATGATATTTGCCTTGCGCTGGTTGTTAAAGTAAAAATCTTTGATTTTTCCCAGCAAGCCCTTAGCCTCGTTGCTCACGTTTATTTACCCTTCTCAAGATCTTCAAATGGATCGTGACACTTGTAACAGAAGGTCTTCGCGTCATGACAGACCAGGCAACCACTCTTTCTGACTTTAGCACGAATGCTGTGAAATGTCCTCCATTGTTCGCCGCCGTAGTGGGTCGTCGGAAGCTTACTCTTATGGCAGTCGCTGCAGAATGTCGGCGTCCAGCCATGGCAATTGTCGCATTGGCTGTCGGGATGATTCGGGTCTTTATACAGCTGCCCGTGCATCTCGAACCAGTCTTTATTCGTATGGCTCGCCGGGACACCTTTTTCTGTATGGCAATCCTTACACTTTAGGATAGGTGCGCTCTCTCTGCCGGTATCATGGCAGCTCAAGCAGAGCTGCATTGCCGGGCGTCTCATAATCTCGTTATCCCTGTCCTCACCGTGGACGACCGAGGTGTGGCAAACGACGCAATCGATTTTACGTTTCTCGAAGTGGAGATTGTGAGGTACGATAAGGTCGCCGCCGGGAGATACGTTTCGCCAGCTGACATGGCACTTCTGGCAGACTTTGCTCTTGGTGTCGTGCGTAGCCTTGACCGGGGTTTGGAAACTACCGGTGATGTGCTTTGTGGCCTCGGTGATCTTAGTGGGGATGCCTACGACAAACCCTAAATAGCCGGGTTCTTTATGGTGGCATTCGATGCAAGTAATTTTTTCATGCGATGAGGCCTGCCATGCTTTGACCGGATCCTTCATCTCGTGGCAGAGGTTGCAGGTCTGAGGACGACTCGTCATAGCCGTTCCGGCTACGACCACGGCAATGAAAAAGACCACAAGGGAAGTGGCTATCGTTAAGATAAGTTTTTTGGTTCTGGAAGACATCCCTTTTATGTCTGGCATTGATGTACCGTCCTCATGGTTGTTTTTGCTTGTCCTTAAAGAGACATCGGCTTAAGCGCATTCGACTTTAGTCCAAAGATAAAAGTCTGTAACATGGTAACACATATTGCTTGCAAATCATACTTACTTATGCTTATGCGCCGAGCGCTCACCAAGCTGAGCCATGTCTTACGCATCTATGGTTAAGATTTATAGGAAGCAACGATACCGTTATTATAAATGCTATATAGAGGTCATTGTCAAGCAAATTTTACCAAAACAAAACGCGCTGGACAGCAGGTTTAGCTAAATGAGGGCGGTATTGACGCGCAGAATGCTAAAATATTATCAATACCAGCACGTTAAACGCTCAGTCCCGCTAACCTAATCAATATTACGCGCCGGAGATGATGGATTGAAAAAAATGAAGATATTCTTGGGTGCGATGGAATGTCACAACTATCCGGCCACGCCCACGCGGACGCTTACTGACCTAGCCGGTCAGTCTTAGTATATAGGAGTTGACCGCAGTCATTCTATCGGTCAGAATCAGGATGCCCATTGCCAGAAGCAGAACCCCGCTTACGATATTTACCGCGCGGTAATTCTTTTTAATCCAGCCGAATGCGTTGAGCGCCGTGTTGAAGAAGAGCGCCGTTGCGATAAACGGAATACCCAGGCCGAGGGCATAGACGCTTAAGAGCACCGCCCCCTGGCTAACGGTGTCGCCGGTCGCAGCCACCATGAATATCGAGCCGAGTATCGGACCCACACACGGTGTCCAGGCGAAACCAAAGGCCATACCCAAAGGCAGCGCGCCCCATAGACCGCGTTGGCTCGTGGTGTTCGACTGAAAACGCTTGGTGTTGTAGAGCTGCGGTATTTTGATGATGTCCATGGTGAACAAGGCAAAGATGATTATGGTGACGCCGGCGATTTTGGTCATAATCGACTGGTAGCTCATCAAAGAAACGCCGACGAGGCCAGCCGATACGCCTAGACCGACGAATATCGACGCAAAACCCGCTACGAACAGGAGGGTGGCGAATAGGATTTTCAGCCGGTCCTGGCCGCTCGATTCGCCGAGCCGGTCGACGGAGATGCCTGAAATAAAGGAGAGGTATCCCGGAATGAGCGGCAAAATACAAGGTGACAAGAACGATATAATGCCGGCTGTGAATGCTATAAGTATTCCAATATCAGGACTGTCGCCCACGTATACCCCCTACCGGTACCAGTATTCTTCAATCATTCTATCACAAGAACGCCGGGAGGGAAGAAATTTTTCATATTACGAGCGTGTCTAATATTGGCAAACTGACAAAAAAAGGATATACTACAAAGCATAGTAAATCGTTTACGCTTTTTTGAGAGGTTTCTATGAAGCGGTTTAAGCTGGGAAGTTTCCGACCGTCCGAATCGGGCGTTAGAAAGATGCTCGGCGACCTTGAGGCCGACATAATGGAGCTTGTGTGGGAGAAAGACCTCGCAAGCGTAAGGGAGATCCACAGTATCCTAGAGAGAGACCGCGAAATCGCTTACACGACTGTGATGACGGTTATGAGTCGTCTGGCCGAGAAAAACATCCTTTTTCAGGAGCGTAACGGAAAGCAATACCTCTACAAAGCTCTCCTGAGTAAAGAAGAGTTCAACCAGACCATGTTCGTCTCGGTATTCAACGGTTTCCATGAGGACCTCGGAAAAAAAGCACTGAGTTTTTTTGTCGAGAACATCACCGAAGACGCAGCGACCCTCGACGAGCTTGAGCGCCTGATTAAGCAGAAGAGAAGGCAGATAGAGGAATGACCGAGACGCCCTCGCGAAATACGCGCATCAGTATAACTGGTCTTCTGGTCTTGGGGGCTGCGGCGTTTGCGGCAATCGGGTATAACATCGACCGGTGGCTTGCCAACGGCTTTGCGGTAAAACGTGTCGCTGAGACTTGCGCTGGTTTCGGGACCGGATGCAAAGACGCCTATATATCTATTGCTCAAATCATAGGAAGCCCGCATAACCTTTTGATAAGCCTGGCCATCATAGCGTTTAGTGCGGCGTTGGTCAAAGCTGTTTTTGTGCTCGCTTCAGCCAGGAGGATGGCGGCGGGCTATATAAATATTGGGGAGGAATTGCCGCGCATTAAGCGTCTCCTGATAGGGCTGAACGCTGAAGACATGAGGGTTCGGGTAGCCGATGACGAGGCGCCGGCGGCGTTTACGCACGGACTTCTTGCTCCCTCGATATGTATCTCTAAAAGACTTATCGATAAATTAAAAGATGATGAGTTAGCGGCGCTCCTCGCACACGAAATCGGCCACGTTCGGCGCCGCGACAACCTTGCGATTTTTGCCGCACTCTTCGTCCGTGATTTTCTCTGGCCGCTGCCGATAAGTCACTATTTGCTTGCTCTGTTTGTTCGTGAGAAGGAGTATGCCGCCGATGATTTCGCGGTCGAGCTTACCTCAAAACCGGTCGAGCTGGCCGAGGCTATCGTCTCTGTGGCCCGGGCCACCCAGCGCAGCATGACCTTCTCGCCGGCGTACGCGACGTTTTTCTCTGGAAAAGCGACCGCTAAAGACCGGGTTCAACGTCTGCTCGACCCGGAGATAAAAGGGCGCCCCTCCATCTCTAAGCTGATGCTTAGCATTGCCGTGAGCGCAACCATCGTTCTTATCGTTGCGGGCTTTGCGTATGGGCAGCCTGCGATAGACTCACATGCGGTCGGTAGTTGCGGAATGGGACCGGAGTGCGCGGCTGAGAATTACGAATGCTGTAAGTAGTGAAAATAGCGAAAATTTTTTGTATTGAACTACTATGAGTCGTAGTAGATATGTTAAGATGGATATGCTCGTGCGCGCGGTTTATTGTTTGCGCAGATATAAGAATTTGGCCAGGGCAGCACTGGCCTGATAGATAAGAAAAGCATTTAGAGAGGTGATGAGTTGTGGATAAGAACAACGCTAATGAAAGGCTCAAAGGCAAGCGCGCTCAGTTTGTCGAGCCGAATAATAAAAAACCGGCGCTGCTTTATGTTGTGCTTAGCATCGCGGTCATAGCAATAGTAGCTTTTATAGCCGTCTATGCAAGCTCAGGCAAGACGCCGGGTGCGGTGGAGCCGTCAGCCGTCGAGGCAAAATATATCGGCAGGTATTTACCGGCCGATTTTAAACCGGTTAAGCTGACCGAGCCGGTCATTTACGACCGCCAGATAGACATGGTTCCGGTTACTCCTGAGGTCAAGGACGGCAAAGTAATCATCAAAGCGGGAGACGTCATCAGTAGCCGCATCGTATATTTCGAGTATTCCCGGCCCAAGGATAGTCAAACAATATCGTTGATGGCCTACATCAAACCCTCGGGCGAACTCTTTACCGGAGTAAGTTATTGCCCGCCTTGTGGGGCCAAATATCACCATTTTGAGGCCGACGGGACTCTGACATGTAATTCTTGCGCCACCAAACGCGACCCGGAGACCGAAGCCGGTATCTCGGGCGCGTGTAAACTATATCCGGCCGACGCGATTGCGCACAAGCTTGTCGGCGAAAATATCGAGTTGGCCGAGGCCGATCTGGTCGACTGGGAGGCGCAGCCGCTTGACAGGCCGGTTGGCGCGGAATAATCGAACGGTGCAAGCGCACACCGGTCTTGCAACATAGATTTGAGACGATGGAATTATCAGAGTTTGTGTTTACGAAAGCGTAAGGAGGCCTTCATGGACGAGAGCAGGATTGACGAGGTTAAAAGCGATGCAGACGAGGTGAGCCCGAAGCGAGACACCAAGAGCCAGGTTCTCAAGTATGTGGGGATTTGGGTTGCGGTCGTCGCGCTCTTTCTCGTGTTCAACAACGTTATAAAGTCGGTTGCTTCGAACCAGGCAGCCACATCCAACAATAGTACCGGTTCGTTTAGCGCCGGGCAGCCAGCCGCGTTCGAGCCGGGTGCAGGTGGAGGCACGGGCGAAGGTGCCGGAGCTTGCGGCGGCGAATGCTGCGGCGTGTCGGCTGAAGCCACCCCTAGCGGTTCGCAAACGAGTGCGTCGGCCGCCTCGACGGAGCTTGCCGCGATAGAGAAGGCCGCCATCGATTATTATGTCGGGAAAACCGGCGACCGTGAGGTCACCGCTGAGGCTAAAAGCTTAGGCTGTCATCACGAGATCACGATTAAGAAGGACGGCAAAGCAGTCACTGAGCTTTCTTTGAGAAACGGCGAGTTCACACCGTTACGTCCTTGGTAGATGAAGTAATCATCGGATGGCCGGCGGGCGCGCTGGAAGCGCTTGAAAGAGGGAGCATGGACTCCTAAAGCTCTGGCGCCGACGGCGGCGCAAAAGAAAAAATAATGTAAAGGTGAATTCTGTGAGGCTCCACCACATAACGTGGAAGAATATAAAGACGCATCCCGCGAAGGTCGCGCTATTGGTGGCCGGGCTCGCGGTCGGCGTGGCGGTCATCGTCGGACTCTATACCGTCTCCAAGGCCATGCACATGGACCTAATGGACAAAATCGATGAGTACGGTGCCAACATGGTCATCACACCCAAGAGCGAGAGCTTGCCTCTCACATACGCGGGCGTGACCGTCGGAGGCTTGCAGTACAGCTCACAATTGCTCACCGAGAAAGACCTCGAAAAGATACGGACCATTAAAAATAGCGCCAACGTAAATATAGTCTCGCCTAAACTTCTCGGCATAATTGAAGTAAACGGGTCGAAGATGATGTTGGCCGGAGTTCGTTTCAAGGATGAGCTCAAGCTTAAGAAGTGGTGGGAGGTAAAGCAGGGCGGCCGACCCGCCAATGAGCGCGAGATATTGCTCGGCGGCAAAGCGGCGCGCGAGCTCGGGGCGAGCGCCGGGGAGAGTCTCAATATCTCCGGTCAAACCTTTCGCGTCGCCGGGGTGCTCGCGCAGCTCGGCACCGAAGAAGACGAATTAATATTTATAGGCATAAAACAGGCGCAAGCCATTCTTAAGCGACCGGGCGAGGTCAGTTTCGTAGAGGTCTCGGCGTATTGTAAAGACTGTCCCATCGACGACATCGTCGAGCAGATAAAGTGGAAATTGCCGGGAGCCAAGGTCGCGGCAG
>MELI01000101.1:0-147 GCA_001767575.1 Candidatus Aquicultor primus
GAGATGATTCTTGACCTAGCAGGCTACACAGCTGACCGTGATTTAGCGCAAATGGTTGCCATCGAGCCTTCCTGCGGAGATGGTTCATTCTTAGTTCCCATGGTTGAGAGGCTCTCAACATCCTGCAAGATTCACAGACGGTCTCTT
>MELI01000101.1:274-1642 GCA_001767575.1 Candidatus Aquicultor primus
CCGGCTGGATTAAACACGCCGATTATTTGCTCGAAGCCCACCCTAAAGGTGAAGCCGATTTCGTAATCGGTAATCCACCATATATTCGATCTCAAGAGATTCCTGCAGATTGCAGGTCTGGATATATAAACAACTGCAAGACCATGACTGAGGGTACAGATATTTACATAGGGTTCTTTGAGGTAGGTCTTAGGTCACTCAAACCCGAGGGCATTCTAGCTTTTATTTGCGCCGACCGCTGGATGCGTAACGCATACGGGAAACGGCTTCGTAAACTGGTATCATTACTCTATGCCGTCGACGCGGTTCTTGAAATGCATAGCGTTGATGCTTTCGCAGAAGAAGTATCGGCTTATCCTGCTATAACCATCCTGAGGGCGGGCGCACAAGGCCCTGTCATAGCAGCTAAAGCAACGCCAGACTTTAGCGCTGAATCTGTGCCGTTACTTTTTGATTGGATTAAAAGCAATAATTGTGAGTCACTTAAATTGCCGACGATTACCGCCGCCCGCTTACATAAATGGTTTAATGGCGATTCATTTTGGCCCACAGGATCGCCTGAAAGATTGGCAATACTTGATGATCTTGAAAGACGATTTGCTCCGCTAGAAGACGGCTTTACGGGAACAAAGGTCGGCATTGGTGTCGCAACGGGTGCCGATAAGATCTTTATATCACAAGATAAGACAGTAGCGGAGCCTGATCGGTTGCTGCCGTTGGTAATGACTTCACATATCAGGTCTGGGTTTATCGACTGGTCCGATACATGGTTGGTAAATCCCTGGAATGGTAACGGTAGCCTCGTTGAGTTAAGCCGATATCCGCAACTTAAACAATATTTTGAGCTTACGGTCGACGAATTAAAGCAACGCCATGTTGCAAGCAAGACGCCTGAAAAATGGTATCGTACAATTGACAAAATAGACCCCGGTCTTGCGGAAAAGCCTAAATTGCTTTTTCAGGATATGAAAGCATCTATTCAGCCAGTTCTAGACCCAGGCGGGCTTTACCCTCATCACAACCTGTATTGGGTTACGTCCGACAAGTGGGACTTAGAGGTTCTGGGTGGCCTGCTGCTATCACGGGTTGCTCAAATGTTCGTAGAGTGTTATGCGGTACGTATGAGAGGCGGCACACTTCGCTTCCAGTCGCAGTATTTGCGGCGGATATGCGTGCCGGACCCAGACAGCTTGAGCAACGAACAAAGGTTCCGCCTAACTCAGGCGTTTCGTGAGCGCAATGTGGAGCTTGCGACGGTTGCGGCGATGAATGCTTATGGTCTTACCGAGATGCCGGATTAAGGAGGATTAGATGCCTGAATATGATTTTCGAGATGCTGTAACTAAGTGCTGGACAATACGAGCAGAT
>MELI01000101.1:1669-3234 GCA_001767575.1 Candidatus Aquicultor primus
CTGGAAAACCTTGTGGCGCAAATCTTCATTGATGCCGGTTTGCCTGAGTCAAGTTTGTTTCTAAAGTCAAAGCGTGAACTGCCTGGATATTTTAGGGCGGAAAAGCAATGGGATATCGTAGCCGTACATAAAGGCTCATTAGTTGCGGCCGTTGAACTCAAGTCTCAGTTGGGATCATATGGTAAAAACCTGAACAACCGCGCTGAGGAAGCAATCGGTAATGCCATGGATCTTATCGTGGCGGGTAAAGAAGACCTGCTTGGACCAAGGCCGCCTTGGCTTGGCTATGTTTTTATAATGCAGGATGATGAGGAATCCTGCGCACCGGTAGGGGTCAGGGAACCGCATTTTCCAACTGATCGTGAGTTTAAAGATGCGTCGTGCCAAAAGAGAATCGCGATTATGTGCAGGCGTTTTCTTATTCAAAGACTCTACAATGCGGCATGGTTCGTGACCGGAAAACCTGAAGCCACAGTGGAAAGTGTTGAAGAGCCCGACCTCGAGCTGACATTCGCAAAATTTGCCGCCGCGATTCGGGGCAGAGTCGGAGAAATATTAGCTTAGTGAGACGAGCACGGCAACAAATACGCATCCAGCTGATTTCCCATACAGGCGGCATGCAGGTATCTGCGGCAACAACGGCAAAAAGCCCGCTCCATCTCTGAAGCGGGCTTTATTCTTCATATCACTCACTTTATGCGATTAGCGATAATTGCGCTCGCTGAGCACTACTACAGATACCAGCGCTTATATCATATCGATATAGTTGCATGGGCACTCTTCGGCGCACTTCTTGCAGCCGACGCAGGTCTCGAGTTTGAACTCGTAGTGCTCACCCTTGGGCAACTTGCCGACTGCGTTGTAAGAACAGAAGCTGTAGCAATTCCCACAGTCGAAGCACATGCCGCAGCTGAGGCACCTTTTCGACTCTTCGACAACACTCTCGTTGCTGAAGGTAGAGACCACCTCGTTGAAGTTACCCTTGCGGGCATCGACGGAGATGTGCGACTTCTCAACACGAGGCAGCGCCTCGTAGTAGTTCATCGCCATATCGCTGCTCTTGACTACCGGCCCCGGGTATACCTTCGGAAGCTCCTCGCCCTTGATGTAGGCGTCTATCGCTTCCGCGGTTTTTCGGCCAAGACCGATGGCTTCGGTAACTGTTCCAAGCTTGTTGGTAACGTCGCCGCCGGCATACGTGCCGGGTTCGGTCGTCTCGCCAAGCTCGTTGACGGTTATCCAGCCATTGTCTTCGAATTTCTCAAGACCGCCGAAATTCGGACCCTGCCCGATTGCCGGGATGATCGTATCTGCTTCCATAACAAATTCCGAGCCGTCAATCGGAACCGGCCTACGGCGACCGCTCGCGTCAGGCTCGCCAAGTTCCATCTTGATACACTTCAAGCCCGTTACTTTGTCGCCATTGCGGACGACCTCGACCGGTGCTGCGAGAAACTCTATATGAATTCCCTCGCCCTCGGTGTCGTCGATTTCCTCGGGTTCCGCGGGCATCTCGTCTCTGGTTCTGCGGTAGACGATTTGCGGCGTCGAACCTGTCCTCCAGG
>MELI01000101.1:3263-9686 GCA_001767575.1 Candidatus Aquicultor primus
CCGCCGCCGATGACCAGAACTTTCTCGCCGACATCGACTGTCTCGCCGGCGTTGACCCTGTTGAGATATTCAACAGCGTTGAGAACACCGGGACCAGCCTCTCCCGGTATACCGAGATTCCAGCCATCATGCGCACCAATCGCCATATAGACAGCCGCGTAGTCCTTCTTGACATCGTCGATTGAGATATCCGTCCCTATCCTGGTACCGTATTTGATATCGACACCCAGGTCAGAGATTTTCTTTACTTCCGCGTCGAGAATATCCTCCGGGAGCCTGTAGCTCGGGATACCGTAGCGGAGCATACCGCCCGATTTGTCGAACGCTTCGAAAATCGTTACCGGATAGCCGCGGCGTGCCAGCTGGAACGCGCACGACAGACCGGCGGGACCGGAACCGACGATTGCCACCTTCTCCGAGCGCACCTCATCCGTGAGCTTCTCGTGAGCGAGGTTGTTGTTTATACCGTAATCCCCGATAAACCTCTCGACCTGGTTAATCGATACGGCTTCGTCTTTCACTTTTCTGTTACAGTCAGTTTCGCAAAAATGCGGGCATACCCTTCCTATAACCGACGGTAAGGGGTTCGTCTCCGTAAGAAGCCTATAGGCTTGTTCCCACGACTCATCAAATGTCCGGCCGTAGCTTTCGGATTGAGCAATAAGCGTCAAGAACCCTCTTATATCGTTATTGCTGGGGCAGGCATTTTTGCAAGGCGGAGTCTTTTTGGTGTAGCGCGGCCTTAAATGCGACCCTTCACGGCCGCGAGAATGCCCGGCTGCACCAACCTCTCGCGTTCTTATCTTAAGTACAACTGCCATACCGTTCTCCTTTGAAATCCTGGCTTTCATGCATCCTTTTCCGGCGATGCATACGCTGCGCTATGCTGCGACACGCAACGCCGGATCGTTATGCGCTTGGGCCTAAGTAATGTCCTATGATTACTCGTTCGCGGACCCTTCTGTATGCGGCAGCTCAATCGAGCTTCCGCCGAAATAACCATATACACACCGGCCGGAGTCAATAAGCAGCCTTATTGCTGCTTTCGTATCGTCCTTGGAGATTTTGTCTCCATACTTTGCGGTTACCGCTTTTGTCAGATCTTTCGCTTTCAGTTTCTTCTGTCCTGCGCTCTCGGAGACGACCTGAAACATGTCATCGGCCAATTGCTCGATAGGGACTTCCCCAGCCATGTTACAACCTCCTAATACCTGTTTTGTGTCGACCTTCTGTAGGTCGTGCCGGCATACCTGAAGTCATCGAGATGGTATTTTGTAAACTCGATACCGGTCAAATCGAAGAACTTCGGCCAGCCTATCCTGTTTATCCACTCGCCAACGCGCTCGTAAGGCTTGGCGTTCTTTGCGTACACCTCAACGATGTTCTTGACCGCCTCTGTTACCTCGGGCCATCTCGGTGGGTTGTTCGGCAGGAACGGGATTGCCAACTTCGTAAACATCGGCTCTGTCCTGGCGTTAGAAATCTTGCCGCCTACCCATATCGACACGCCGTCGTTGAGCGGGTCTGCCAACGGCATAGCCGGGCATACCGTGAAGCAGTTACCACAATACATGCACTTGTCCTCGTCGACCTTGACGGTTGTCTTGCCCTCTATCGAAGTAGGCCTGATAGCGTTGTTCGGGCACGATGCAACTGTCGTCGGAATCTCGCAGAGGTTCGGCAACGTGCTGTGGTCGATTCTCGGCGGCGTTCTGTGGAGACCGAGAATCGCGATGTCGGAAGCATGCACCGCGCCGCACATGTTCAAGCAACATGCAACGGCTATTCTCAACTTATGCGGCAGCTTCATCTCGACGAAATACTCGTAAAGCTCGTCCATGACGACTTTGACGAGCCCCGATGCGTCGGTCGCCGCTGAATGGCAATGTACCCATCCCTGCGTGTGAACGACGTTCGATATAGAGTTGTTAAGACCGCCGACCGGAACGCCGTTGTCCGACAACTCTTTTATCAAGGGGTCGATATTGTCTTTGTTGCCAAGTAAGAACTCGACGTTATTCCTACTCGTAAATCTTAGATAGCCGTCAGCATACTTGGTCGCCAAGCCGGTCATCAGCCTTATGAAATTAGTGCTGATAAGCCTCGGTGACGCAGCCCTTACAGTGTATATAGAGCCTGTTTCGCCGACGTGTACCAATACGCCCGCCCGCAATGTATCATGATATTTCCACTTGCCGTAATTCTCTTTGATTATCGGATGCAAGAACTTATCATAATGCGGTGGGCCTATGTCAGTCCTTCTCTCTATCGTGGCCATGAAGTTTTACCTCCTGCATACTCGCATTTCCTTAGGCTTTCCCGGCTTTGGCAGCCCACCATTTGCCGGAAACATAAAGCCTCTTCCTATTCTGTCTCTTCCTCAAAGTACTCTTCATAGAAGATGTACGGATTGTCTCGTGGCTGCGTGATCTGCTGAGGCATTGGCTCAACACCGATTCCCTCGAGGAACGTCTTGAGAGTAACCCTCTCAATAAACTCGCCGATTCTCTCCCTGTTCATACCATGCTCATCCCAGAACTCCCAGATTCTCTCGAGAAGGTCGTGGACTTCTTCGAAGCCGTTCTCCTCGTCGATTTCGATGAAGGGAACGATGAGCGTTGCGAAGAGTGCGCCATCTACGATAGGAGCTTTACCGCCAAGCGCGATAGCAGCGCCGCGCTCTTTGCCCGGGCTCAGAGCTTTAGGCAGTACATTGATACAGTGTACGCATTTTACGCAATCACTGTCGTCTATTTTTAGCTCTTTGCCTTCGAGAGTAATGCACTTGGTCGGGCATTTCTCTATGACATACTCCTGAATGTTGAAGCCCGCATCGACATATTCGGCTATAGCGCTCTGGTCGATTTGGATATCGTCTTTCCAGATGCCGATGATTGCCATATCCGACCTGGCCATCGCTGCGGTACAGTCGTTCGGACAACCGGACATTTTGATTTTGTACTTGTAGTTAAACATCGGCCTGTGAAGCTCATCCTGATATTTGTGAGTGATGTTGTAGGTGAGCGCCAGTGTGTCGTAGCATGCGTTCTCACATCGAGCGGGCCCGATGCAGCAGCTCGGTGTTCTAAGGTCCGAACCCGAACCGCCCAAATCCCAATCCTTAGCTGTCAGCTCTCTAAAGATAGGCTCCAATTCTTGAGTTGTGGTACCAAGGAGTACCATATCCCCTGTTGAGCCATGCATGTTGGTCAAGCCTGAGCCATGCTCGTCCCAAATATCCATAATCTCGTTTAGGGCTTCCGAGGTGTAGAACCACCCGGATGGCTGGTTTACCCTGACGGTGTGGAAGTGCGATACCCCCGGAAAATCCTCCGGGATTGCGGAGTACCTTCCAATAACACCTCCGCCGTACCCCATTATGCCTACCAAGCCTCCGTGTTTCCAATAACCCCTCTTGTCACGGTAGGACTTCTCAAGCTGACCCAAAAGGTCTTTGACCATTGGTCTGTCGGCCATGCTCTTCAAGTCCGTTATGAAACTTGGCCATGGCCCTTTTTCCAGCTCATCTAAGAGTGGAGTTTTCAGCTCGTCTGACATTACTTAGCCTCCTTTTCTGTTTAACGCGATTGTATGCAAAGCTTGTGTTTAAGCTTTGCACGCGATTTATACTACCGCACCTACGTGCTTAGTGCGCCTCTTCTTAAAGATAATATCTCCGGGCATCGCCTGGGACGAAAAGTAATTAAGCCTGTAACAAATTTCTTTACAGAGATGATGTCCGCTCTGACGGTAAAGAAAAATCTTGCGTGCTTAAGCAATACCAGTACTAGGGTTAGATGGAACAGGCAGTAGGCAAGCCAAATTATCTTGTTGCTATTGAACAAGCTTTTGATAAGCCCTACCTCTTGAGCCATTCTGCAGACAACACCAGTAGATCCTACAGCAGGAGTGAGTTGTATCTTCAGAGGGGCAGGCGTGGTTGCGTATTTCCATACCCTAGCCATGAAACCGACTAGAAATATGGCTATCGCCAAATAGCCGATGATTGTGAAATCCAATGTTAAACCGCTCACATATAATCCCTTTTCTGATAGATTTCGCTCTCGGACTGACGTTAGAGGTTTCCCGCTCTTGGAGAATACCCTGTAACGTATTCCTCGCAAGAACATGTATGATGCGATTACTACTAATTATCAGATACATCCCATCAGGGTTTCGATCGTTCTCATTTGTACTGGAGTACGATTTCTAATCAAAGCTAAAAGCGGCCTCGTCCAGCTTTGAGTTGAGATTACGTTCTAACAGAGACCGACCGAAATATTAAAAATATGTCAGGTCGGTCCTCTGTAATCCTCTTCAATAAACGAATTGGAGTCTTGTGCTTATACGCAGCCGGTTGGCTTCGGGAGCCCGGCGATCTTACAGGCCTGCAATGCCGGGCCTGCCGGATAGAGCTGGTACAGGTACGCGTTGCTACCTTTTTCCGGACCAAACATCTTTTTCATCTCTTTGATTAAGATTTTGATCATCGGAGCGATTTTGTACTCGCTGTAGTAATCTCTCAAGAAGTTGACGACTTCCCAGTGCGCATCGGTCATCTCGACACCTTCTTGCTGAGCGATGTACCTGGCCACGTCCTCATTCCATTCTTCGAGGTTTATGAGGTAGCCGTCATCATCTGTCTCATAAGACTTTCCATTTAACTCAAAGCTCATATGAATACCTCCTTATTAAGATTTCCTGATGCTTGATTTAAGAGCGGTCCCTATAATTGTGTAAAGAGAAAAAGAGTACGTACCAAATGTTACGATGAGCTTATCAATTACGATTCCTTTTGTCAAGTGTATAGCGAATAAATTTTTTAAGTAATTATGGTTGCATGTCTGGGCTGACTGCGTTGCGTTTGACATGCTCCACAAAGCCTCTCGCCCAAGCGGACGAACCGGAACTGTGCAGGTGAGCATAGGATGCGAAAACGTTTTTGAATATTATCCCGTCATGCTTGCCGTCCAAGCCTTTGCCACGCGCAAGATTATACCCAAACTCGGTGTTTTTTAAATCTACGACTTCGGAATAGTGAAATTCGTGCGCGCGCATCTTGGCGCCCGGCTCGAACCAACCGCCGGCTCCGGTCGCTTCCATTATCATATAACCGTGGCCTCTGGGCTTTTCGTGCATTAAGATATCGCACGGGAGCGCACCGACCATCTCCCTCGATATCCCGCCCCACGACATCTTGCGAGACAGGTACATAAGGCCGCCACACTCGGCATATACCGGCATGCCACGCTCGACAGCCGCGCGTATTGTCGCACGCAAGACCACGTTTTTCTCGAGTTCTTCCATAAATACTTCCGGGAACCCGCCGCCGATGTAGAGAGCGTCTACCTTCGGTAAGCTCTCGTCATGAAGCGGACTGAATGGAATAAGCTCGGCTCCTGCCGCTGTTAGGGCTTCGAGGTTTTCCGGATAATAGAAGGTAAATGCCTCGTCCCGGGCTATCCCGATTCGCACTTGTGCGGGCGGCACCGTGATTTCCGGCAGCTCGACCCCGGGCAAATCCGGGGCTGCGCGCGCAATCGCGACGACCTTACCGAGGTCGACATACTCCTTGACCATGGCGCCTATCGATTCTATCGTCGACATGGCCTGTGCATCCTCTTTGGCCGGCTTCAGACCCAAATGGCGCTGGATTATGCCTATCTCCGGTGAGCGCGGAATCGCGCCGATGACCTCGACATCGGTATAGGTCGAGATAGCCGTTCGCAACTTCGACTCGTGACGGGCTCCGGCGACTTTGTTCAGAACAACACCGGATATCATAACGTCCGGTTCAAAGTTTATAAATCCTTGGAGCAACGGGGCGATACTTCGCGTCATGTTGCTCGCATCGATTATCAGGATTATTGGAGATTTGATGATGCGCGCGACATCGGCGGTGCTGCCCTTGCCGTCGACCTCCATGCCGTCGTAAAGGCCCATATTGCCCTCGACGATGCTGATGTCGGCATCCGCCCCCGCCTTCTGTAGAGACTCTCTTATCTTGTCCTCGCCCATCATAAAGAGGTCGAGGTTTCGGCAAGTACGACCCGTAGCTGCGCTAAGCCACATCGGGTCGATAAAATCCGGGCCTTTTTTAAAAGGCTGCACCTTATATCCCGCGCCGGTCAATGCCTTGCAAAGACCGATACTCAGCGTGGTCTTGCCGGAGCTTCTATGGGGCGCAGATATTGTAACACGCGGTAGATTCAATACAGCCTCCGAATCACGTCTTGTTCGCGTCAATTTCAATACATTGTCAATAACCTATCGTATCATCTATTTTACATAGACGGGTGCGAATATCCAGTGGGGTTTAATAGGATTTAGACGAACTCACCGCAACGTTGCCCTCAAACAGAAAAGACCCTTAATATAAGGGCCTCTTCTGTATAACAATGCAACAGAACGGTAATGTTACCA
>MELI01000101.1:9694-14048 GCA_001767575.1 Candidatus Aquicultor primus
GTTATTGAAGCTCCGCTAGTTCAAAACGTCTATTCCTCAGACGCTCTACCTCCTTAAACCTGTTAGGGCTTATTTGATAAACCCTCAACAGGCTTAGGATTGCTTAAATAATGCTTAACCTTTTGTTCGAAATTTATGAGCTTCATTCTCTCATGAACATTACTGACCTCATCACCGCTAATCTCGTATACGCTTTGCAATGCGCCTGTAAGGACATAATGATCTTGTGCTTTCTCTTTATTGTAGATATAGTCATCCAGCGCAAGAAAGACGATTGCTTCAGCGCCTTCACTAAGCTTAAGCTCTGCATCGTCTATGATCGCATAGTCCTCTGTTTCCCCGCCAAAACTTCTAATCGCAACAGTACCTTCTTTCGGCGCGGCGCCCTTGTAAACTTTATCAACTCTAAATATGGTGTCCTTGTAGATTGTATCTGAGCCTGTTATTGTTTCTGGCGTGTGATTATCAGTATTATTCCACCTGGGGCTTGAGACACTCACAACAGTGCCTTTAACGATTATTTCGGCGCCATTTACTAGATTCTCCAAGGTGTAATGTGGATATGAGCTGTACCTCATCATTGAATCGACCTTGTTATCGTTTCTTGCAACGACCTTGCTGTCGTCTGTTGCAACGCTTCTCATTCTTTTTGCGTATAGCAGGTTTGCACCCGTAATCAATAGACAGATAACAATAACTGCGCCTACAATTCTTTTCATAGTCTCACCTCATCTGGATTTTAAAATAGTTATTAGTAGCAGGCAGACATCCCGTTTATATCATCTTGATGGAGGGTTCTCTTTTTTGTTTCTCCGAGATAAATATCTGTGTACATCGTTATATCTCTCCAATCAGAATACAAGGGGGCGTCAGACTGACTTGTAACATGAGCTGACCACAGAGCGTGCCCTATTTAATGCGTTGCGCAATTCTGAACATCATACGCATTAGGTGCGCCATCGGTTCGCCAGTTAAAAGCAGCGTTAATTGCCATATCAAACTCTGCTATATAACCATTTGATTGCCATACGGAGGTGGCCATAAGTGGGCCGGAGCTGCTTATATAGTACTTAACCACTTCGTTCGTGCCGTTTCGGCTTACACTTGTCGCTGAGGTGCTGCCAGATCGATAAATGTTCTTATTGGCATTCGCCACGTTATTCCAAGCTATGTTCGCGTTGCCGAAGGCAGTTACGCTTTCTGAGCCCAACGCAGTTGTAGTTACATAGTATACATTGTTGCTATTTGGCCATGTCCTAAAAACTACATAAGCATTTGCTGTTGCAGTTAGCGAAAGCATTATGCCCACTAGCACTATTGTAAGAATTACTCTCTTCGATTTCATAAAACCCCTGCCTCTCTAGCTCGCGTGCTCTGCATTGTGCTAAAAATCTGCTATAATCACCCCCAATATCTCGTTCCCCTTATACTCTCATATTGCTGTACGATGCCCGCATATCCCTAGTTAGGGATTCAGGCCTGCTAATACGTTTGATAACATCTAGGGAAATATTTGAGCCTACTTTAAGATGATGCTTTCAGTTGTCAAAGAGATATACGGCTTAGCGGTTATATTGATGACTATTTATCGTATGTATGTCATGAGAGCCAATATATGAATACCAATTAAACGCAGGAACGGACAACTTCTTTGTAGTAGCAAAGGCTATGCCCGGAAAGCCTAGCAACACAACCGCCAACAATATAAAACCACGACGCGATATTTCATTACTATCCCCCCTAAATTTCATGTCTTAAGTTAGAATTCTTCCAATTCTGACCAAGGTCGCGTACACTCCTGCGCAATAATTGAACCTATTGATCTTGCATCCCTCTATTTTATGTCAACCCTACGCAGCTTCGATGGACCTTATCGAGCCCTAAATCTCTGCCGGCTACATGAACTGGTTTAGGCTTCCTCTTTGCTTCATTAACTAATGAACAATCGTGTCTACCCACCAGCATAGTCATAATGATATGCGTACTATTGCTACGTCGGACTCGTTGCTACTCGGGTCTCATCGTATCCCTGCTTGCTGATATTATAACCGTAAGTAGAGAGAGCCAAGGGGATTTTAAGGAAACATTTGCTAGTCCGTGGTTTAATAAGTGTATCACGTGATAAATGGCTCGAGTCGCTCTACTATGTCAAATAAATAACTTAACTCGCCCCTTCTAATACGGTGGATTCATAGATAAATGATAAGAATGGAACAAGAAGTAATAAATAGTGCGAATCAACTTAATGGCGAATCGAACAACAAGGTCGTCGCGGTGCTCGGCGTCGGGCACGTTGTCAACGACTCATATATGAACTTCTTCCAGCCGCTGCTCCCCTTGCTCATCGCGACTATGGGGTTGAGCTTGGCGCAGGTGGGCTTGATAACCGCAGTCTTTTCGGTGACGTCATCGGTTTCGCAAATCATAATCGGGAGCGTGACCGACCGGTTCGGAACGCGCGCGTTTGTCTATCTCGGGCCGCTGCTCGCCGCCATCATGATGTCGAGCATAGGACTTATCTATGACTATGTGCTGCTGCTCATCGTTGTATCGCTCGCGGGTCTCGGTATCGCGGCTTTTCATCCGCCGGCGTCGGCGATTGTCGGCCACACCAACACGCGCAACAGCGGGCGGGCCATGTCGCTATTTTCGCTCGGCGGCAACGTCGGCTTCGCCGCGATGCCGCTTATCGTAGTGCCGCTCGTCGCGACTTTTGGGCTGTCGGCTACCCCAGTGCTGGTGCTTCCCGGTATTGCCGTCGCGATTTTGCTGTACCGCCTCACAGCGCGCATACAATACCTCAACCAGCGGGTGGGCACGCCGTTTTTAAGTACCGTGCGTTCGCAGCTCATTCCCTTCGTCGCCCTGCTCGGCACCGTCGCTTTCCGGTCGCTCGCCTTCTTCAGCCTGATTACGTTTCTCCCGATTCTTTTGGCCGGGCGCGGCTATTCGCTTGTCGCGGGAGGGGCGATACTATCGGTACTCGCGCTATCGGGCGCACTCGGGGGATTACTCGGCGGTATACTCTCAGACCGCACCGGGCCGCGACCAGTGATAATCGGCTCTCAACTCACCTCGGTCCCCTTCTTGCTGCTGGCGCTCTTTTCAAGCGGCACGATGTTCATCGTCTTGCTGGGGCTGGTAGGCGCATCGCTTTTAGCATCGTTTTCGGTGGCTGTGGTTGCGGCGCAGCAGATATTTCCTGATAATAGGGCTACGGCGTCGAGTCTCGCGTTGGGGTTCGGACTTGGCCTCGGCGGCCTCGGCGTCGGCTTGATAAGCTTTGTCGCCGATGCGTTCAGCTTCGGCATCGAGCAGACCGTGTTCTATGTAAGTTTTCTACCGATTGTAGCGGCGGCCTTTGCTTTGGGCCTGCCGGGCAAACGCGTTGAATGATTTTTGAGCGTTTGAGACGGGTTTTGCGCGCAAGCGGCTTGACCGAACCATAGCGTTAAGCCGCGAATGTGAGCTCGAAGAACTCTACATATATGCAAATTCGAAAGATGAGGTTGGATGTCGACATTATCCTTAAAATACTACGTTGAAATACCGGCGGGCTCGCTCGACAATAATAAGGCGGATATCGACCGCCTCAATCACGCCATCACCGAAGCCACCGGCGCTCCATATATAGAGTGGCCTCTCGGCCTCATACTCGAGGCGGCACGCGTTTTGCGCGAGGCCTCGGGCAAGGTGACGGTTGCGGGGAGCATCGTGCGAGACGCGCTCGTGGTCTCCGGCATCGAGCCGGGCGATACCTCGCGGAGAAACTACGGCATAGCGGTCGATATCGGCACCACTGTCGTCGCGGTCGAACTCATCGACCTCATAACGGGCGAGAGCCTTGCAACCTTTGGTGAAGTAAACGGCCAGGCCGAGTACGGCGAGGATTTACTGACCAGGCTCCACTTCGCCGGACAGGGCGGCAGCGAAACGCTCACCAATGTTTTGAGGGATACAATAAACGGTCTAATCGAGCGGGTTTGCGCGTCGGCGAGCATCTCGCCGACTGAAGTTATGGCAGTGGCCCTAGCGGGCAACACCTCTATGGCCCATTTCTTCCTCGGCCTCAACCCGGCCGTCATGCGCTTTGAACCATATATACCGTCGATAAACCATATCCCGAGACTTCGGGCAAAAGACGTCTCGTTAATAACGTGTCCCAACGCCACAGTCTACGTTTTTCCGAGTGTCGGCGGCTACTTCGGCGGCGACTTGATATCCGGGGCTATCGCCTCCGGTATCGCTGAGAACGAGGGTGTCTCGCTCTTGCTCGATATCGGGACCAACGTCGAGGCAATCCTCGGTAATAAAGAGTGGCTGGTGGCGATTGCGGGTTCGGCCGGCCCGGCCC
>MELI01000101.1:14079-18652 GCA_001767575.1 Candidatus Aquicultor primus
GCCTTCGTATTCAGCCATCGACGACCAGCCGGCTTACGGCTTCTGCGGCTCGGGACTTATAGACCTTGTCGCGCAACTATATCTTTCGGGACTGCTCGACTCTACGGGGCGGTTCGTCCTCGACAAGAAAACCGCGCGCTGGAGGGAGATAAACGGGCGCATGGCCTATGTTCTTGACGAGGGCGTTAACGGACAAACGCCGACATACCTCACTGAAAAGGACATCCACAACTTGCTGACCACCAAGGCCGCGATGATAGCCGCAACGACCATCCTCATAAACAGCGTAGGTGTGGCGCTCGAAGATATCGAGCACATATACACGGCCGGCTCGTTCGGCATCCACATCGATGTGGATTCGGCCACGACCATCGGCCTTTACCCGAAGCTGCCTAAAGAGCGCTTTATAACGCTCGGCAACGGCTCACTTGCCGGTGCCCGCGCCATCCTGCTCAATGCGGAACGA
Organism: Candidatus Aquicultor primus; assembly: GCA_001767575.1. Taxonomy (GTDB): domain Bacteria; phylum Actinomycetota; class Aquicultoria; order Aquicultorales; family Aquicultoraceae; genus Aquicultor; species Aquicultor primus. The sequence goes on from MELI01000101.1 coordinate 14,546, forward strand.
ATCAACGAGGCCGAACACATCGCCGACACCATCACCTACCTTGAACTTAACGTCCACCCCGAATTCATGGATATCTTCAGGTCAGCGAGGTATATTTAGCCGCGCCTAAGACGCCGCGCATGCACGCGGCAAAACCCCCGTCACCATTCCGGGTTAGAGAAATGTCTGACAAGCGACCGATTATCCGGCCCATATTTGCCTTTATACCTTTGGATATATATGGTATTATTTGCGTATTGAGGGTTTGACTTTACCCATTACGACCGTGCATAAAGACCTAATTAGGTTAAGAGCCGGTTGTAGCGTGACGGTCACCTCAGCCTCAACGAGGAAAAATGTCAATTTATGAGCATACAGTATGCTTCTGAAGATTAATAATAAGTGAGGTATTAAAATGTTCAAGTGCTGTCAAAAAGAGAAGAACTTTCATTCCAGCGCGCTGGGGTTGGGCTTGTTGGGTCTGGTGCTGGGCGCCGTAGCCGCCATAGTCTTGGCCGTTCATAAGTCGAAACTATCAAGCGATGACGGCGAGCTCAACCTGCTGTATATACCTATCAACAAGTAACCCGCACCCGCAGAGGTGCTCACATATATGAGCACACCGAGAATACTATGCCAACGCCTTTATAAGATGGCTTTCGAGCCATCTTTTTCCATGTCGTCGCGACCCCAGACTAACCGCTGCTTGGGAAGTGATTCTCAGACCCGGCCATTCGTTCGCCTGCTCTATAACCATACGACGCCCGCATTAATGCAAAACAATTTCTTGCGGCTGTGAAGGATTCTCGCCTTAGGTCTTGAATATACTAGCATACGGCGTTCTTAGTACTCTCAAATAATCACGCATTATCGTGGGCGCGTAAGATTCACCATGCATCCCACCATAGACGCTGGGAGGTTTCTCTATGATGCGAAGTAAAAGGGTTTGTTTAGTCATATCTCTGCTGCTGGCCGCTATCTTGCTCCTGTCCTGCAGCAACCGGGATGCCGGTGTTACAACTAAAGAACAAAACGCTGCCGTACCGAAAGAGCTTATATCCAAGGCACATGCTCTTGTCGATGTGCTAGCCGCAGAAGATTACGCGCTCGCGGTCAAGGACTTCGACGATGCCATGGAAAAAGCGCTGCCAGCGGATAAATTAGGCGCTGTGTGGAAAAGCACGGTCGAGCAGGCGGGTCCCTTCCAGCAGCGTCTAGGCGAGCGAACCGAGCAATCCCAAGGCTATGATATCGTAAACGTCGAGTGCGAATTCGAGAAGTCCGACATAGATGTTCGCGTCGTCTATGACAGGGATGGCAAAATCGCGGGCTTGTTCTTTAAGCCGGGTCGCGCCACGGCTCAAGAAAGAAAGGCGCGCCGTGAGCTAAATATGCCAGTGCTCTTAGTGTATGAGACCGGCATCAAAGCTACCGAGCTGCATGCTTTGCTGGCCTATTGGGAAGTCAAAAGCGGGCGTATCACTATCGACAAGAAACGCTTGTCGCAGGATGCCGTAAACGCCGATGCGAGGTTTCACAAGCCCGGCAGCACACCTTCGAGCAAAGTCGGTAAATACAAACCACCACTCCCGGCCAGTGCGACGCTCCCTGAAACACTACTCCTTGAGGGCACCACCGGCAACCTTATCTTGCTCGAAGGCTACGATGACACATCCCTAAAAGGCGCAACCGGAAAACTTGTCGTAGGCATCGACAAAGACTCTAAAATGAGCTGGCGACGTGTCGATGGAGCCTGCTATAGCATAATGGCCGCATACTCACCAGACGCGATTAAGGTCGGCGACAATATCTACATTGACGACAAAAGCGGCGGGCTTACCGTGAAAACCATAGACCTGACTCGCGAGCCGCTTAAGCTGCGCGACTATGAGCCGGCGAATTCGCTTATCGCCGACACTAAGGACGTGTTCGATGCCCAGGAGACCTCACCTCTCGGGTTCGGAAAACACAAAGATGTCTTACTTGTCATTGTTGGCGGGAACACCAAAACCTGGGTGTGGGCCGTACAAAACGACACGCTCATCGGCACGCTCGCTTTTGACCCTGGTGAGCGCCGGCTCGTTTCGCTCAAAGACAACATAGTTCTCGACCAAGAACGGTTCGACGAAACTCCAAACCACATCCGCCTCCCGCGACGATGATTGCACGGTCTTTCGTTTTTAGAAGACGATTTAGTTTAGAAAGCGCTAGATTGTGCTTAGTTATAGTATATCTCTACTTTGTGGCCAAACGTCTACCGCTGGGACACTAAGATGGTGTTATGTAAAGACTGCAAACACTTTACGCCGACCGATGAAGAAAGAGGCGCTTGCTTTGGTGTCGAAGTATTCGCGGATTCCGCGGCGGATAAATGCCTGATCCAGGCGTTCGAGCCAAAAGTTCCCGAACAGATAAATCATTAAGTTCGGGAACAACTCGACCTCGTTTTGAAAATTTAGAAGGCGTCTTACCTGCCTCCGGTATCTCTTGAATAAATGAGGCAGCATATGCGATAGAATCTCTTGAGATATGGTCGGCAAGCGATTCAAGATCATTAACGGCTTCTGCTGACCACACTGCTTCTCGAGACAGTTTGACATCCGTGTTTCAATTTTTTGCTGCGAACGGATTCGAGTGAGATTGGTTAAAGTTCGAATCCTAGAAGGGTTCAAATTTTCCCCAATAAAATAATAGCTTGTCAAACCCAAAACAAAGGGGCCGAAAATTTGCTGGCAAAAAGGCTCGGGAAGTAGGACAACAATCCGCTCGTCCAGTATCGGCACCTAACCGACGCATTAATCTAAACACGTGATTTAGGCAAGCATAAAATGGGAAACAACAACAAGAAGCTTAGTATCGCTCGTGTTATTAATGGCTCCTACCAGAAAAGAACCGTAGGGCTCGCGAGCTATGAGCACACTATTGCAAAGGCTGGTGATGAAAAACACGACTTCAGAAGTAGACTGCCATAGAATCCCCAAAATGCAGCGCTTGCTAATAAACAATCTGCAAAAGCCAAAAACACGCTCACGGCTGTTGGGGTTAACAAAAAGGAGGTTGTATGAGAAAGAGGGGACTATCTAGAAGACAATTCTTGAAGATGACCGGCCTTGCGGGTGCAAGTCTTTGCCTGCCCTGGGGGGTTAGCCTTGATAAAGCCCTCGCGGCAATATCCGGAGGCACGCTCAACCCGACTTATATCCCGAAATATATTATGCCTTTAATTATTCCGCCGGCGATGCCAAAGACGCCACACCCAGACGCATCGATTGACTATTATGAGATTGCTGTCAGGCAGTTTCAACAACAGATTTTGCCAACCGGGATGCCCGCAACGACCGTATGGAGCTATGGTTCCGTCGACCACCCCGGCACGTTCAACTACCCCGCCTTTACCGTTGAGGCAATAAACAACAAGCCGGTGCGCGTGAAATGGGTCAACCAGCTAGTAGATACAAACGGCAATTATCTGCCACACCTGCTGCCGGTGGACCAGACACCCCACTGGGCAAACCCGGGTGGCCCTGTTGATTCGCGGACGAACAATCCGAATCCTTACACCGGCCCGGTTCCCATGGTGCCCCACCTGCATGGAGGGCATACCGCTGAAGAGAGCGATGGTTATCCTGAGGCATGGTTCCTGCCGGCGGCAAACAATATTGGAGGATTTATCCCGGAGGGCACCTGGTACAAGGCCTTCAAGAAAAGTTTCCAAAAAGAATTTGGGGTAAAATGGGATACCGGCACGGCGACATTCCAGTACCAGAATGATCAGCGGTCCGGCACTCTCTGGTACCACGATCACTCAATGGGCATGACGCGCTTGAATGTATACGCTGGCCCAGCAGGGTTTTACCTCATCCGTGGAGGTGCCGACGATCTGCCATCCGGTACCCCGGGCGGACTTCCCGGCCCGGCCCCCGGCGTTGGGGCTGACCCCTTCGGAACATTCTATGAGATACCGCTCGCCATTCAGGACCGTTCGTTCAATGACGATGGGTCGCTCTTCTATCCCGATACCCGGGCTTTCTTCGACGGCTTTGAAGGGCCGTATATCCCAGACAGCGATGTTCCCCCCATCTGGAACCCCGAGTTCTTCGGGAACACGATGGTGGTCAACGGTCGCAC
>MELI01000101.1:18676-19181 GCA_001767575.1 Candidatus Aquicultor primus
CCGTCGCTACCGCTTCCGTATCTTAAACGGCTGCAACTCTCGCTTCCTGATCCTGAAGCTCAGCAAGGCTGTGCCCTTCTGGTTGATCGGCACCGACGGCGGCTTCTTACCGGAGCCAGTCCAACTCGACCGGCTTCTCCTGGCTCCGGCGGAACGCGCGGACATCATCGTCGACTTCTCGAAGTTCAGGCCGGGAGCCGAAATCACCCTACTCAACGACGGTCCGGATACGCCTTTCGGGGGAATGGGATTCCGGCCGGCAGACCCCGTAACCACCGGACAGGCTATGCGATTCAGGGTCGTGCCGCTAACAGGCCCGGATACGAGCGCGAACCCCGCTTTGGGGGAGCTAACGCTCCCTGCTTTTGCGCCGGTTGGCTCCGCGACCAATACCAGGCAGGTATCGCTCAACGAGATGATGAGCGCGCAGTTCGATATACCGATTGCGGCTATGTTGGGCACGGTTGACCTTGCAAACCCGGCAGCGCCGGCAGGTATACCCAAA
>MELI01000101.1:19188-20464 GCA_001767575.1 Candidatus Aquicultor primus
ACGATTCCGTAACAGAGTGTGTGGGGCTGAACTCAACCGAGGTCTGGGAGATCTACAACTTCACCGAGGACGCACACCCCATTCACCTCCACCAGATTATGTTCCAGGTGGTAAGCCGGCAGCCCGTAGCGGGCAGTAAAGTTCGAGGGCCGGAGGCATGGGAGACGGGTTTTAAGGACACAGTCATCGCCTATCCGGGCGAGGTCACCCGAATCAGAGGAACATTCGATCGCCCCGGACGGTACGTCTGGCATTGCCACATCGTCGAGCACGAAGACAACGAGATGATGCGACCGTACACTGTAGGCTAGACACCGTCACACATATAAGGTAGGTAGGTCATAAAAGAGCGGAGAGTCGTCGTGTAATACCAGTATTCATCGCTGACTCCTATCCGTGGATGTAATGCATAAGGAGGCATAGTATGAAGCGAATGAACAGACGGGAATTTGTGAAAATGTCAGCGCTCGCAACGGCTGGCGCATATATGAGTATGGCAGGTGAATCGGCCCTCGCCCAGCGGATGGGCGGCAGCGGGTCCACCGGGCCAATCATCCCGCCGGCTACAAAGCCATTTTATGACCTTCCGGTTCTGCCGAACGAGGCCGACCCACTGATGATGCCCAATCTCGTTCAGGTTTCTCTCGATGCGAAGCGGGCACCGGTAGATGTGAACGGCGCCATGGCTAGCCTCTGGACATATAATGGATACGCGCCTGCGTGGCAGATCAGAACTCCATCAGGAATGATGGATATGATGCCACGCATGCTGAGAGTTAATTTCAAAAACTCACTGCCGGTGGGTGACTACCCCAATATGCTCGGTCACCAGAAATACACGACGAATTTGCACACGCACGGCCTACATGTCTCGCCGAGTGGTATCGCGGATAACATGATGCGAATCTTCTATCCGGGAGCGACGGGCGACCAAAACGGCCACACGTACTACGAGTATGATCTGATGCATCAGGATCCCGGCTCCATGAACTTCTACCACCCGCACATTCACGGTTGCGTGGCCGACCAGATGTGGGGTGGGATGGCGGGCCCGCTGATCGTCGAGGACCCACCCGAATGCCCGCTAACGGCGTTCACCGAGAAGGTAATGGTATTAAAGGACGTCTCACTTACCCAGACCACAGATGGACGGGAGCCAAGTCCATATACGATGATGAGCGAGTACACGCATGGGAAGGAAGGCGATATCCTTATGGTAAATGGAATCGTCAACCCAATACTGACAATTAAGAAGGGGCAAATCCAGCGGTGGCGT
>MELI01000101.1:20499-21113 GCA_001767575.1 Candidatus Aquicultor primus
CAAGCTCGACTACCACACGATGTGGCTCGTCGGGACGGATGGTGGGCTGCTCGATAAGCCATACGGGCAGAGCGAAATACTGCTGAGCCCGGGCGAGCGCATCGACGTTCTTGTCCAGGCAAACCAAAGTGCCAAAGATTACATCCTGTGGACCATGCCGTACAGCAGGCGCGGTAATATGACCTCGCAACAGATTGCGCTCCTCACAATGCGTTACAGCGGTACCAAGAGCCCCGCTGACACCATGCCCGCCTCTGTCGACTCTTCGGCCGGGAGGCTATCCGGGGTGCCGCTAGCGAAGACCCGGCGCCTCGAGCTTTCAATGAGTCAAGGAAAGGGATACATCAACGGGCTCACGTTTTTCGACCACGAAAATTGCTTCAAGATAGAGGACTCGATGGTCGGTACGTATGAACTCTGGGAGATCGTAAACAGCAGCGGTATGGACCACCCGTTCCATCATCATGTTAACTGGGCGCAGGTGGAGTCGATCAGCGGCGGGGATACGAAGTACGCGGAGATGTGCACGAGGACGCCGGCCAAGAAGGACGTGACTATCGTGCCCAAGTGGGGCACGGTGCGGTTGCTCGTCCCGGTGACGCACTACACCGGCA
>MELI01000102.1:0-5091 GCA_001767575.1 Candidatus Aquicultor primus
AGGCGCTCGGCGTCGACTATATAGACGAGAGCGAGGTTCTTACCCCCGCCGATGAAGAGCACCACATCAACAAGTGGGACTTTAAAGTACCCTTCGTATGCGGTTGCCGCAATATGGGTGAGGCGCTCCGCCGTCTCTCCGAAGGCGCGGCGATGATTCGCACTAAAGGCGAGCCCGGTACCGGCAACATCGTCGAAGCCGTGCGTCACATGCGCTCGGTCAACGAAGCTGTCGGCTGGTTAAAAGGATTGCGCGAAGAAGAGCTTTTCGCGGCGGCAAAAGATTTGCAGGCTCCTTACGAACTTATCAAATGGGTCCACGATAACGGGCGGCTCCCGGTTGTTAATTTCTCAGCCGGCGGCATTGCCACACCGGCGGATGCGGCGCTGATGATGCAGCTCGGCGCGGACGGCGTCTTTGTCGGCTCCGGTATCTTCAAAAGCGGCGACCCCGCCAAGCGGGCCAAGGCCATCGTCCAGGCGACGACGCACTTCGCCGACGCTGCGCTACTCGCTGAAATCTCGAAAGACCTCGGCGAGCCGATGGTCGGCATAGAGATAAGCCAGATTCCGCAGGCCGAGATGATGCAGGAGCGCGGCTGGTAGACATTGAACAATATCAAAATCGGCGTGCTGGCCCTACAGGGTGCGGTGCGCGAACACATCCAGCATATCGAAGCGCTTGGCGCGACCGGGGTCGCCGTCAAGCGGCCCCGCGAACTCGATGACATCGCGGGGCTTATCATACCCGGCGGGGAGAGCACGGCCATCGGTAAATTGATGGTAGAATACGATTTCATCGATGCCGTGCGCGCTTTCGGCGAGGCCGGCAAGCCGGTCTACGGGACTTGCGCCGGCATGATACTATTGGCGCAGCGAATCGCCGAAGGCGACCAGCCGCTCTTGGGCTTGATGGATATCGAGGCGCGCCGCAATGCGTTCGGGCGGCAGCGCGAAAGCTTCGAAGCCAACCTTGATATAGCGGGCATCGGGCCCTTCAGGGCGGTCTTCATCCGCGCTCCGTGGATAGAAGCGATTGGCGAGGGTGTCCAAACGCTTGCCGAGTTTGATAATATTAAGGTGATGGCGAGGCAAAACCAGTATCTCGTCTCGGCGTTTCACCCCGAACTCACCGGGGACGTGCGCATACATAAATATTTTTTGGATATGATAGAGGAGGCGTAATGTCGGGGCATTCTAAATGGGCGACTATTAAGCATAAGAAGGGCAGGGAGGATGCCAAGCGCGGCAAGCTCTTCGGAAAGCTAAGCCGAGCGATAATGGTCGCCGCGCGCAACGGCAGCAATCCTGACATGAACGCAACTCTCGCCAATGCTATAGAGAAGGCAAGAAGTTACAGCATGCCGGCGGACAACATCGACCGTGCCGTAAAGAAGGGCGCGGGCGAGCTTGAGGCCGTCAACTACGAGGAGCTGACCTATGAGGGGTTCGGCCCCGCCGGTGTCGCCATCATGGTCGACGTCATGACGGACAACCGCAACCGCACCGCCTCGGACGTCCGCCACGTCTTCACCAAATACGGCGGCAATATGGGCGCATCCGGCTCCGTGGGCTGGATGTTTGACAGAAAAGGCGTCATCGCGGTCGATAAAAGCCATCCCATCGGCGAGGACGAGCTATTTACCTTTGCAGTCGAAGCCGGCGCCGAGGACATGACGGATGAAGGCGACCAGTGGCAGATAACCACCGACCCCACCGAGCTCAACGCCGTCAAAAAGGCTTTCGAACAGCACGGCATACCCATCGCCCTCTCCGAGATATCGATGATCCCAAAGACCCCCGTAGAACTCACCAAAGACGAAGCCGTCAAGGTTTTAAGATTCATGGACGCCTTGGACGACAACGACGACGTCCAAGACGCCTACGGCAATTTTGATATCCCGGCCGAGGTGTTGGAGGAGTTGGCGTAAGCCCGATTTCTTCTAGGCAATCGCACATTAAGGAATCCGTAAATTTCACGGCAACGCCCTCTTAGTTGGTTAGGGCATAGCATTCATCTGCCCTTCGAGCTAAAACTCGGAGGCGATTATGCAACCGTGCTCTTCGAGTTCGTTGTGACCGATTGCGATGAAATGCGTTCCGTCGGGACTTGGGATTTCTCTTCTGGGTTTATCGAGTAATCCGCTTGCACGAAGTTTATAGAGGTCAACAAAGATCCATTCGATTATCGTATCGCCCTCAGTCCATCCATAAAAATAATAATCTCCGAATCCTTCTTTGATCTTTTGAAGTTCTGTCTTTGCACCGGTTGGACGGCTCGAGCGTATGGTTAGATCACGATAAGTCTTATACGGTCGTCGGAAGCGCATCGCGATTCGATACATTCCGTTGGCGACCGCCATAACATCAGTAGCCTCTTTAACGTCAGCCTCGAAGCCGGCCTCTTCAAAGTCGACAAAGAGACCAGCCGGAAGCGATCTTAATATGCCGAAGGCTTGTGAAATATGCTTATTTGAAAAACTGCGATCCGTATAGTAGCCGGGACTCACGCAATCACCTGTTGGTAGGTTTAAGACAGACCTTGTCTATTATACGCAAAGTAGCTTACAAGCGTCGAGTAAGTGCTGCTTGTTCGGTATTGTTGGGTGGATTATAATGAAAACAAGCGAGCATAAGCGGATATATGCGGGCGGAAAAGCAAAATCCGCCGATTAAGGCGTCAATATGAAAGAATCGACAATGCGTTATGCCGTCACCTACGATGTAAAACAACCCAATAAAGAAGTCTATCGAAAAACCTCTGCGGCTGAAGCGAAAACCAAAGAGCGGGCGGTTAAACTTGTCCTTGAAGGGCTATGGTTCTTTGACGATATCGAAGGGGACCACGTTCAAATAATCGATATTAGAGAAGAGCAACCGCCGATGTCAGCCGCTGCCCTGTAACAGTTATCATACCTCGTTTATTTGCATGATCCATCGGTAGTAATCAAGACGATGTTTTTAGTAGACATACCTACCCATCTTTAATTTGAGTCCTGAATGCCAACCGTTCTCACTGTGGCCACAAAAAGCGACAACTCAAAAACAGCCCACCCCGTTGGCGCCAACCCATGTTTTTGCTACAATCAAACAGATGTTCGAGTGCGCCCGGGCTATATTCCCCCGGACGTTTACATTACAATAAAGCATTGAAGAAGCATTAGCAGATTTTGTCCAACATGCAAACCTAACATAGTCAAAAATGGGGCAGCCGATGATAATTCTCGCAATCGACCCGGGAACCGCCACCACCGGTTACGGCGTCATCGAACACATAGGGAACCGCTTCAAGGTCAAGGATTACGGCATCGTCTCGACCGATGCCAAGACCGCAGCCGAGGTGCGCCTCCAACAAATCTATGATGGCTTAAAGAACCTTATCGCCAGGCATCGCCCGGATTGTTTCGTTGTGGAGCAGCTCTTTTTCAACGTTAATGTGCGCACGGCGCTCGCGGTAGGTCAGGCGCGCGGGGTGTGTTTGCTGGTGGCAGCCGACGGCGGCTTGCCGGTGGCCGAATACACGCCGCTTCAGGTAAAACAGGCGGTCGTCGGGTATGGGCGCGCCGAGAAAGCTCAGGTGCAGCATATGGTAAAAGCTATTCTCAACCTTACCGAAATCCCCAAACCGGACGATGCCGCCGATGCGCTGGCGCTGGCGATTTGCCACGCGCACTCGCACAAGGCAAATGATATTACCAGGAGAGTGCTGGATGATAGCGTTTCTTAGGGGGCGCCTCGAAGACAAGAGCCCGGGCTCTATCGATGTGGATGTGGCAGGTGTGGGATACAGGCTCGCGATGTCGAATAATTCGCTGACGGTCATGCCGTCCCTAGGTGAGTCGGTCTTTATATACACCTATCTCCATGTGCGCGAAGATGCGCTCCAGCTCTTCGGGTTCGCGAGCGCGCCCGAGCGCGAGCTTTTCGAGAAGCTCATCGGTGTAAGCGGCATCGGCCCCAAGGTCGCGCTTGCGGTACTCTCGGCTTTCGACGTAGATTCGCTCAAACATGCGATAATAAACGAGGACGTGGCGCTTATCACCTCGATTCCCGGTATCGGGAAGAAAGGTGCGCAGCGCCTCATCCTTGAGTTGAAAGAGAAGCTGACCCTGCTGGGAACGGGCCTTATGGCCGTGGTCGCCAAAGAAGACCGCTCGGCCTATGACGAAGCGCGCGGGGCGCTTTTGAGCCTCGGATACTCATCGCAGGAGGCTCGCAAAGCCCTGGACGGATTTGCGCCCGACGGCGAACGCGTCACTGTCGAGCTGCTGGTGAAACACGCGCTGAAGCGGCTTGCTAAAGCATAAAATGTGATAATCGCTAACGGCTGTCTTTTAATGGGCAGTCTCTAGCGCCTAAATAGGGAGCAATATGGACGACCGGATTATCGCCACATCCTTTACCGAAGAAGATGTCGATTACGAGCGGACGCTTAGGCCTAAGCGCCTCGATGAGTTTATCGGGCAGGCGCGCGTCAAAGATTCGCTCGACCTCTTTATCGCGGCGGCGAAAAATCGCGGCGAGGCGCTCGACCACGTCATGCTGAGCGGTCCCCCAGGTCTGGGCAAGACGACGCTCGCGGGTATCATCGCGAACGAACTTGGCGTCGGCATCAAGGTAACGTCGGGGCCGGCGATTGAGCGGGCGGGTGATTTGGCCGCCATTCTTACCAATCTCCAGCCGAGTGACGTCCTCTTTATCGACGAAATACATCGCCTGCACCGCCAGGTCGAGGAGATACTCTACCCGGCGATGGAGGACTTCGAGCTTGATATCATCATCGGAAAAGGCCCGTCGGCACGCTCGCTCCGTCTGGAGCTGCCCCACTTTACCATGGTCGGCGCGACGACGAGACAGGGTTTGATTACCTCGCCGCTGAGAGACCGCTTTGGGGTAAACTGCCGTTTCGACTACTATGCAAACGATGAGTTGGACGAGATAATCAAGCGCTCGGCGGCTATTTTAGACGTCGCTATCGATTCCGCCGGCGCGCTCGAAGTCGCGCGTCGCTCGCGGGGAACGCCGCGTGTCGCCAACCGGCTCTTGAAGCGGGTCCGCGATTACGCGCAGGTCAAGGGCGACGGCCATATAA
>MELI01000102.1:5225-10225 GCA_001767575.1 Candidatus Aquicultor primus
GCGTCAATCGGCGAGGAGACGGAGACCCTGGAGGATGTCTACGAGCCCTACCTCTTGCAGCTCGGGTTTATCCAGCGCACGCCGCGCGGCCGCGTGGCCACGGAGAGGGCTTGCCGGCATCTGGGGCTTGAGAATCCAAATGCCGTCGGTCAATCGAGCGAGAACCAGCTCTTCTAACGCGTAGTTGAATAGTGATAGGTGGTTTGCGGCTCGGGGTTTCTCGTAGCTCAGGGCTTTAGCCCTGAAATAAGCCATAGGTTTTCAGCAGATTCCTTAATGCTTCCTGTTGATGTAAATCGTCACTGACTGGCCGTATTGGAGCTCAGTTCCGGCCGCCGGGTTGTGGTAGATGACCTTGTCGCGTTTGCTTTTCGCCTCCATGTAGGGTGTCGCCGTGATATCGATAGCCTTCAAGCCAATCTCCTGCAATCTATCCCTGGCTTGCTGCTCGTCCAGGCCCACCAAATCAGGTACCTTTATCTTCTGCTCGGTCGAGCCTGCGCTTACAACAATCTGAACCGTGGCGCCCTGGCGTGCCCGCTCGCCGGCCGACGGCGTCTGGCTCGCGACCATGCCGCGCGGCGCGTGGTTGTCGACAGAGTATACGACCGCATAGCCGAAGTGTACTTTCTCGAGGCGCCCCACGGCCTCCTTCTCGCTGAGTCCGACGACATTCGGTATCTCCATGATGCTTGGCTTGGCGTGTTTATCGCATTTCTTTTTCGGCGTCTTTTCGCTAAGGAACGGCCGCCTCTCGATATCCGGGCAGTATTTATTGGCAAGCAAGCCGGTTTCGGAACAGACGCTCGTATAGGCGATACCGCCTTTTGGCCTGGTGAAGTTCGAATACGGCCTGCCCTTAAGGGCGCTTGACATAAACTTACCCCATACCTGCGCGGGGAAGGAACCTCCCGAAACGCGTATCCCATGAACGTTCTTCATCGATATCTGGCCTTTGGGATACCCTACCCACACGGCGGCGGCAAGGTCGGGCGTATAGCCGCAGAACCAGGCATCTCTGTACTCCTGGCCGGTTCCCGTCTTGCCCGCAGCCGGCCGGCCAATTCTCGCACGGGTTCCCGTGCCCCTGCGCAAGACGTCTTCCAGAACATCGGTTACCAGGTAGGCGGTAGCCTCGTTTAGGACCTGCTCCGGCTTGGGTTTTGCCTCATCTATGATGTTTCCGGTCGCGTCCGTAATCTTAATGATCGATATCGGTCTTGTATGTTTGCCCCCATTGGCCAGCGTCCCGTATGCGCTTGCCATCTCTAGCGGTGTCGCCCCATAGGTGAGTCCGCCCAGCGCAATTGCCGGGTTCGGATTGAGTTGGCTGGTGATGCCCATTTTTCGCGCGGTCTCCACGACGTTTTCCGCCCCGACGTCCATCATAAGTCTCGCGTAAACAGTGTTAACCGACCTCACCAACCCCTCGCGGATGTTCATCGGCGGGCCACCGCTTCCTTCGACGTAGTTGTTGACCTTCCAGGGCGTGCTTCCCGGGATGTCGATGACCGCCGGGGCTGAGCTGTATGTTTGATATGGTGAGATGCCGTTTTCAATTGCCGAGGTAAAGACGAATGTCTTAAACGATGAGCCGGGCTGACGGCGGCGTAATGCCAGGTTGACCTTGCTTTGCTCGAAGTTCTTGCCGCCTACCATCGCCCGCACATATCCGGTTTTCGGCTCTATCGCCACTAGCGCGACCGAAGGGTCCGTCGGCCTGTTCAAGATAGACCACGCCGCGTCTTCGGCGTGTTTCTGCATCTTCAGATCGATAGTCGTATATACGCGCAGGCCGCCTTTGAAGACGACGTTGGCCCCGTATTTCTTGATGAGCTGCTGTTTGACGTCTTCTACGAAGTATGGGGCGACCGTCGACGGTTTGCTTATCGGCTTGATTTGCAGCGGCGTTTCCGTCGCCTGTTTATACTGTTCGGGCGAGATGAATTTAAGGCGCGCCATCTGCGTCAGGACCAGGTCGCGGCGCGCTTTTGCCTCGACTGGTTTCGTGTACGGCGAGTAGTTGTTCGGCGACTTGATAATCCCGGCCAGCAGCGAGGTTTCGACGAGGGAGAGGTCTTTGGCCTTCTTGCCGAAGTAATTGAGCGAAGCCGTTTCGACCCCGTACCAGCTATGGCCGAAGTATATAGTGTTGAGATATTTCTCCAGAATCTGCTCTTTCGTGTATTTCTCTTCGAGCTGGTACGCGAGGTAAGCTTCCCTTATCTTGCGGTCGAAGGTCTTCTCGCGGCTGATAGCGGTGTTCTTTATATACTGCTGCGTTATGGTGCTCGCCCCTTCGACGACGTGCCCGCTCGAAAGATTCGTGAAAAATGCGCGGCCGATGGCTTCCGGGTCATACCCTTTATGCTTGTAAAACCGCTCGTCTTCGATGGCGATTACGGCTTGCTGCATGTGGATTGGGATTTCGGAGAGGGATATGCTTACGCGGTCCTGCTCGTAATAGAGGTTGGTGAGGAGTGTCCCGCCCGCCGCGAAGACCTTCGTTGTCTGCCAGTCTTGGACTTCGCCGAGGTTGTTTATCTTTGGAAGGTTGGTAAAGACAGCCGCTGCGGCGACCAGGCCTCCGAGGCTCACCAGGATTATCGGGATTATAGTTAAGACGGCGAGCGCTACGATGATGTGGGTCTTACGCTTGCGATGAGTGCGCTTCTTCGCTCTTTTGATTCTCGATCGAGACATTACTCCACCGGCATTGTGCTTTATGTTTTACCTTGATGGATTATAACATAACGGGATTGTTTAGTGGTTAAGTAACCGGTTAAGAAGTCGGGTTGTTTCGGATGGAATCCTTGAGCCGTCGAGGGCGGGCGATGACTCGGTCCAGTCATATATAGGCGTGCGCATTAGTCGCCTTCAACCTGGACATATCCATATGTAGGTGTTACGATTCTAATGTTTTTACATCGCGAAGAAGCCATGCGCGGGGGGTTGGGATGAAATCGGTTGAGGAACAGCTCTATATAATAGAAGACGGCGCGGAGGAGATAGTCCCGCTCGATGAGTTCAAAGCAAAGCTGGCGCGGGCCATCAAGACGAACACACCGCTTAAGATAAAATACGGTGTCGACCCTACCGCACCCGACCTTCACCTCGGCCATGCCGTCACCCTGCGCAAGCTTCGCCAGTTCCAGGAGCTGGGACACACCGTCCAACTCCTCATCGGCGACTACACCGCGCGAGTAGGCGACCCCACAGAGCGCTCGTCGACCAGGCCTCAGCTCTCACCCGAGGTCATCGATGAAAACGCGAAGACCTACACAAGCCAAGCTTTCAGGATTCTCGACCGCGACAAGACCATCCTCGACTACAACGGCCGCTGGTTCGCGACGATGCCCTTTGACAGGGTGCTTAAGGTTTGCGCGCAGTTTACGGTGGCGCGCATGCTCGAGCGCGATGACTTCACCAAGCGTTTCACCGCACAGGTGCCAATCAGCCTCCACGAGTTCCTCTATCCCGTAATGCAAGGGTACGACTCGGTCGAACTCGAGAGCGATGTCGAGATTGGCGGCACCGACCAGAAGTTCAACATGCTCGCCGGGCGCGACCTTCAGCGCTGGGCGGAGCAGGAACCGCAAGCGGTTATCACCATGCCGATACTCGAAGGAACCGACGGCGTCGTGCGCATGAGTAAATCCAAGGGTAATTACATCGGTCTCACCGAGGCTCCCGACGAGCAGTTCGGCAAACTTATGTCGATTCCCGATAACGTCATGGTGCGCTACTACCGCCTCTGCACCGACCTCTCTCGCGACGAGGTCGACGCGCTCGAAAAAGGGCTCGCGGACGGGTCGCTCCATCCCAATGTTATAAAGAGGCGTCTAGCTAAAGAGATTATCGCGCTCTATCACTCGCCTGATGCGGCCGAGGAGGCCGAAGGTATCTTCGACGCCAAGTTCAAAAAAGTAGAAGGGGCGACGGCGGCTGAACGCCTTGCCGCAATCGGCGCCGACATCCCGGAGATAGAGGTCACTGCCGATATGCTCGCCGACGGCGGCGGTGTGTGGATAGTCAAGCTCCTGACCACGGCGGGTTTTGCGAAGAGCAACGGGGAAGCTCGCCGGCTCATCGAAGGCGGCGCTGTCAAGTACAACGACGAGCAAATCACCGACGCCAACCTCGAAGTCTCACCTAAGAATGGAGACATCCTGCAGGCAGGTAAGCGGCGTATCGCAAAAGTTAGCGTCTAAATGCGTCTAAATAATAATGGGCGCCGTGCGCACAAATTAGTCCCAGCGTCTGATGCCGGCCGACAAAACATACTGGAAAATTATGCTATACACTGCGCGACTTCGTGCCGATAGTAATCGAGTGCGCCTCTCTGGGCACACAGCCTCCCGGTTTGCTAAACACATTATTTGTAGCTTTCCGTAAGTTTTTGCGATATGGTACTTGACTATTAATCTGGACGTGGTAAAGTACTCTATGCAAGGCCGTAGGGCACGTGAAAAAAGGTTCGAAACGGGTCAATAATTCGGAGCGAATCGATTGACATGATGTGTGTCCGGTGGTATAGTATTTATGCTGCCATTGCGGCAGGCCATACTATTTTGTCCGTGGAGTTGTGGGATATTGCTTACAATTTATCTCGGAGGCGACAAGTGTAAAGAAACTTAGCAAGGTTGCAAGAGCAACCATGTGGTTCTACTTGTCGCTGTGTGAGGTAAAAACTCCACAGCGAATTTTTTTGTCTAAGGATGGTTGACACGCTAAAAACCGCGTGGTAAAGTACCGTCTGTTGTTGACTTCTTGGTCTTTGAAAACTGAACAGTGGAAATGCCAGTAAGGTAAAGATGAATTAACATATCACGCTTTTAAGTGTGATACCCGTCAGCTCGCTCTCGCGGGGGTGCAAACTCCTGGGATATGCGAGCGACAAGTTTACATGTTTTTTAATGAGCTTTCAGGCTCTTTAAGAATAAGTTTGCGGTCCTTGTGACTGCACACAATTTCAACGGAGAGTTTGATCCTGGCTCAGG
>MELI01000103.1:0-2235 GCA_001767575.1 Candidatus Aquicultor primus
TAGCCGATAATCGATGCCGCAATGCCGATGACCGCAATGACAACAACCCAAGCCACGACCTGTGTTCCCGCTTTCTGATTCTTTAATGAAAATTGTAGCTTCATAATTCCTCCTGTATGCCTTTAACAAGGGTTAACCTCGTATTCTGCTGCCCATTGTATCGACCAACAGGTTTAGGTCTTTAATACCTAATTTCACATACGATAGACCGTAGCCCAGACTGCGGTCTATCGCCGTTCAATGTGCGTATTAGATAGAAATAACTATGCGTGACCAGCTACGATGTCATTAATAACGATTTCATACCGCCCATAGAATAACCGACAGAAGGTTTATGAGTGCTTGCTCATCTGTTTCGGTCTGTTTCGGCATCGTTTGATAAGAACTATGCGGTACTGTTCTGTCAGGCCGACCGGCCTACTGTTTGGGGGGGCCTCAGGATTTGCACTCTTCGGCCGACTTTACCTCGAGTGTGCTCTTGGCGACTGCAGTCTGCCCGTCGAGCGACTTGGCAGTAACGATTATGGTGTAAGCACCAAAGGGCACCGATGGGTCGACAGTCCATGTCCACGAAATCATGCCGCTGCCGTTGGCCTGTTTAGAGTACAAAGCGCCTGCTTCGTTTTGGCCGCCTTCATATCCGAGTTCGATTTCGCTAACCGCCCCGGGTTTGGTTTGTATAAAGACCGTCACAGGGTCGCCGCCCGGGCTGACCGGAGATGTTGCCGATACTACCCGAACAAACATCGGCTGCTCGGTTGTGGTCGTGCTTGCCGGTATTTCCTCGTTGTCCTCAGCTTCGATGGCAGCTTGCGCCTGAAGCTCCTGCTCTATCGGCATCCCGGCATTCTCTTGAGTATCCGCGCCCGAAATGAAGCATCCGGTTGCGGCGAAAGTTAAAACAACAAGGCCTACTATTATAAGGAAAGGTTTCGCGCTCGTCCTCAACATTCAAACTCCTTTAGTTCACTTCTCACGGAAAACGCCGCCCTATACCCCCTCCGGGTACTTTACAATATAGTACCTCTTTAACCAAGCCGTGTCGAGGCTAAAGCGAAACAACCGGCGCATGATACAAACACCGGTTGTTTTAAAATATAATCTTCGCTTTCTTTGCGCTAACCCAGCTTCGCTTCGTCTTCCTCGAAGTGCTGGACAAATTGGCCTATCTGAACTCCGAGATAGACACACTTTATACCATTCATGCAATCGTCGGCGTCCTGCTTCTCGAGATGTGTTGTCAGCTCGTGTTTGCCTTTCGTGAGACCGATTACCCACGCGTTTTTTTCGTCGTTGAAATCCAGGACTAGGTCCATGTTGTGCTCGTCTATCTCTTTGTACATCTCGCGCAACTTCGCTGCCAGCTCTTCTTTGGTAAATCCCATACTTATGCCTCCCTATCCAAAATCGATATGCCTCATCTTCGGGTCTAAAAACATGCGCGCACGGTTAACCAAGTCTGGATTGAGCGGCGTCATACCTGACATTCTTAAAGAACGCCTCGATGTAGTCGGGCCGCTTGATACCATAGTCGGTCATGTACGCGTGCTCGAAGACATCCATTACAAGAATCGGCATGCAGCCGGCCGGATGGCCCACGTCGTGCTCATTTATCCAGAAATTGATGAGATTGCCGTTCGCATTATCCTTATAAAGGACGACCCAGCCTATGCCTCGCATGGCGGCGACCGCCCTGAATTCTTTCTCCCACGCTTCGACGCTGCCGAAAGCCTCGGTTAGTTGCTGCGCGAGCTTGCCCCCAGCTTCTATCGAGCCGTTGCCCCCAAGGTTTTCGAAATAATATTCATGGAGGCGCATCCCGTTAAACTCCCAGCCGAGCCTTCTTTTAAGCTCCGCATACTCGGGCGTACCCGTCTGGCCGTCGTTTAACATCTTGCCCAAGATGTCGAGCGCCTTGTTGGTGTTGGTCACATATCCCTGATAAAGCGTAAAATGATTGTTTAGGAGCATCTCGCTAAATCCCTCCGTCCCAATCAAACTGCTGTAGTCTTTCGCCACGTAAGCCATATCGTTCTCCTCTCTAACTACCCGTATTAGGCGGTGAACGCGTAAAAGAACGCGATAACCTCAACTCTTACAACTACCTATACCCAGGATTACTCAGGCCGAAACGCTTGCCTGCAAGTTTTACGGTATCTTGAGATACAAACGCTAGCTTGATGAAGATACATGGGCAGCTATGCGTTACGGGTTTGTTGTGCCCTAAACTATGGC
>MELI01000103.1:2301-3007 GCA_001767575.1 Candidatus Aquicultor primus
GGGAAGGGGATGTCGATACCGGCGTCGTCTAGAGCGGCTTTGACTAGCTTAAGAGCCTCGGACTGTATGTTAAGATAGCCGTGCTCTTTCCAGTCGACCCATATCTGCACGCGAAGCATGATGGCGCTATCGCCGAACTCGGTCACTATCACATCGGGTATGGGCTGCTCGACAAAGCCGGGCAGCCGGGTGGCGGCTTCAAGACAGGCGTTGACGGCGCGGTTGATGTCACTGCTGTACGGGATGCCCACATCGACGTCTACGCGGCGCAACGGGAGCGCCGTCAGGTTTATGATATTACTCGTCGACATGGTGTTGTTCGGGACATATATAAGGCGACCGTCGTTGGTGGTAAGCTGAGTGTCGCGCACGCGGATATTGGTCACAGTACCCTCGACATCGCCGATTTTGACATAGTCGTCGATGGTAAACGGCCGCTGAATCAACAGGATGATGCCTGCGAGAAAGTTGCCCAGGATGTCCTTCATTGCGAAACCGACGGCGAAACCGGCGAGACCGAGACCGGTGAAGAGCGCGGAGAGGTTCTCGATAGGCAGTATGCTAAGGGAAAGCACGACACCGAGTGTAAGCGCCCCTATGTAAGCCAGCTGGGCAACGAGGATGTCGATATGACCTTCGGTGCTAGTCTTCGCCATGGCTCGCCTGGCCATATTCCGTATCATCCTTGCGCCGAAGATGGAGAGGA
>MELI01000103.1:3024-4081 GCA_001767575.1 Candidatus Aquicultor primus
ACGACGATATCCGGCCCCCAGCCCATAAACTCGAAGTAGAGGCCTTGAAAGCCGTCGCTGATCGAGACGATGCGTCCTTCGATGGTCGCCGTGTCTTCGTTCACTCACTCTCTCCTTGTATTAGACCCTGCCTTGGAGGCGTTTGTTTAGGGCGATCATGTGTCATTCTAGTAGATTACGCGAACAAGCGCAAATATGGTCGCTGCAGCCGACCGTCTACAAATACATCTCGGGGCGGCGGTCGCCGAGCAAATCGTTGTACTGGTTAAGCTGCTTATCACGGGCTTGCAGCGGGTCGATGTCGACGATGATGAGCGCGTCTTCGACTTCGGATGCGCGCTCTAGTATCTTACCCTTCGGTGAGACTATCTCACTCTTGCCGATAAACGTCAGCCGCTCCTTACCTCCCCGCTCCTCAAAACCGGTGCGGTTGCACGTTATCGCAAAGACCCGGTTCTCCAGGCACCGATAGACCATCGCGTCCGGGCAATATGGGAGCACCAGGTTCGACGGGTGGCAAATTATGTCCGCGCCCATAAGGGCAAGGGTGCGGACGCTCTCCGGAAAAATCCAGTCGAAGCATACCATCAAGCCCAACTTCGCGCTGCCGATATCAAAAACCTTGAAACCGGTGTCTCCCGGTTCAAACCAGAGTTTTTCTTCGTAGAAGAGGTGTGTCTTGCGGTAGGTCCCGATATGCCCGTCCGGGCCGAAGAGAGCGGCGCTGTTAAAGGTCTTGGCGCCGACTCGCTCGGCCATGCCTGCGACTATAAACATCCGCCTGTCACGGCAGAGGTCGGCCAACCCCATCGACGTCGTCCCTTCCGGGATTTCTTCGGCCAACTCATAGGCTTCTTCTTTAGAGGTGAACTGGTAGCCCGTGTCAAAAAGCTCAGGCAAGACGACCAGCTCAGCCTGTGCGCCGGCTAAACCTTTTAGAACGTGCTCGACATTTCGGTCGCGCTGACCAAATGACGGATCAAATTGAAACAAGCCGACTCTCATCGTCAAGCCTCCCAGGATAGTAGTTGAGCTATACCAAGAATAGACAAGAATC
>MELI01000103.1:4124-10467 GCA_001767575.1 Candidatus Aquicultor primus
GTAGCGACGAAAAGCCGCCACCGCAAAACCTCCGCGAGTTATTCTTGCCTTTGGCTAGGATATCGTTTTATCCAACGCTTATATTATAAGCGTATTATGGTAAACCTCACCGTTATCGGGAATAAATATTTTAGTCATTATGATAATTCGAGAACCTAATACGGGTTGCCAAAGTGAGGTGTTTAAGCGTGACCCACGCGCCCGAGAAGCGACATCCCCAGACCGACGTCGAAGAGGAGCAGAGTAGGCGCGAGAAGCAGTTGGCGGAGACGATTCGCATAGCTAACGTTCTTCTAGAGGCCGCAAATATCATCGGTTCGACACTCGATACCGACCTGGTTCTTGAGCGGTTCTCCGAATTGGTCGCCGAAATAACCAACCTTGAGCGAAATATTATTTTCCTATACGACCCGCTGGAGCACTCGCATAAAATCGCCGCCGAGTACAACGGAGGCATCGCGATTGGGACATCTTTTTCCGGCGAAGAGTTCGGCGAAGAGTTTTTTGATATATATAGGAGCGGCCGCGCAACAGTAATCGATATCGACGATCCAAACCTCAGCCCCGCTACCAGGCGCACGATGGATAGCTTTAACGCCAAAACCGGTCTGTTCGTCCCGCTGGTAGCCGGCGAACGCATCCTCGGCAGCATAGGTATGGATAATCCCGGTCGAAGGCATGAGTTCAATCAACGGGAAATTGAACTAGCAAGCGGCCTGGCAAAACAAGCGGCGGTCGCCATCGAGAACTCGAGGTTGTACAAAGCGCAGCTAAACATCGCTGACTCGCTTCAACGAAGCATGCTTCCGACAAGGATTCCGACGATACCCGGTGCCGAAATCGGCGTTGTCTATTCGTCGGCGACTGAGGAAGCCAAAGTCGGCGGCGATTTCTATGATATATTCGATTTGGAAGGAAAATTCGCCCTTATCATCGGCGATGTCTCCGGAAAAGGAATCGAGGCGGCTTCATACACCTCTATGGTCAAATACGCGATGCGCGCGCACTTATATCTAAACCCGACTCCGTCTTACGCGGTCACGCAGGTCAACAAGTTCGTGCGACGCCAAGTAAATCACGCCGTTTTCATCACGGCCTTCTGCTCGATATTCGACCCGGCGACCGGAGTCTTGAACTTTGTCAACGCCGGCCACCCGTACCCGTGCCTGCTCGACAAGGTCGTCAACAAATGCACCTTCTTGACCACAAACGACCCCGCCATCAGCATTATTGCGGATTATGAATACCACGAGAAAGAAGTGACAATTGGTACCGATAATCTGTTTGTCGCTTACACCGACGGTGTTCTTGAGGCACGATCGGATGCGGAATTATTCGGTGAAGAGCGCCTCGAGGAAACCCTCCTCGCCTTCGTCGATGAGCCGGCGCAGAAGTTGGCCGACGCTATTATCGACGCTTGCCTCAAGTTCTCAAAAGGACGCCTGACCGATGACATCGCTCTGTTGGTTATGAAGCGTGTATGACCTGCTCCTACCTCCTGCCCTTGGCACTTGATATACAAGGCGCTTTAGATGCATTATGAACCTGCCGATATTAGACCTATCGACCATAGATAGACAAACCGGGGTTTTAAGATGGACAAATACGAATTTCTTAGACATTGGGAATCCTACAGCGGGCTGCGCCTTATAGGCGACAAGCGCGTGCGTTTCCTGGGTGAGTGTGAACTTATCCTCTACCTCGACGACGATATCCTGGACATGTCGCTCAAAGTCGCAGCGCAAAAACACAACTTCGACCTCAAATATATTGAGACAGTCGGCCTTCACCTTCGTCAATACCTCAATCGCGTCCAATACGAGACCGTCGAAGGCGACGGGGCCGACGTGCGCGAGTCAGCACCCGTCGACCGCGACCGGAGCTTTTTGACCGTTATTCCCGGCGGCAAAGGCACCTAGATAGAGCCGACTGCCAACTAATCGCTTACGAATACCGGCCAAGCGCCGGTTTTTTTATTGCCGGTCAGGAATGTAAAGAAAACACGGCCCCCTGAAGAGGCCGTTTAGAAATCATCTCAAATAATATCCTTAAGTCTTCCCAGCGACTTACCAGCTATCTAAGCTATGCCTTAAAGCATGTACATTAGGACCTGTATGAGGCCTATAGAGATATGTTATGAATGAGCGCCGCGCATCCGCCCGGGCTCATACGACCCCCTTCTTAACTATACGGTTAATTTGCTGGTTTTTCAACGAACTCACGCTGCCCAGCTATGCGGTGTGCGGTGCGACGCTCTACTGCTGTGCTATCCTTCACCCGAGACCCTCTCGTCCTCACCGGCGACAATCGGGTTGACGAGAGCTCCCTCGGTCGCCACGTACGCCATTCGCTGTGAAAGCCGAATCCGGTCGAACATTACGAGCACCATAAAGACGACGAGCAACAGGTTGAGAACTAAAAGACCCGCCGGAGTCTTTGTGTAAGCCAGCGCGCGTCCAGCCGACGGGATAACGGTCGTAGCTTTGCCCATCAGCTGGGCTTCGCTTACTAGCAGCTCATCGCTACGGTGGTTGCTGTCGCCTTTTGTCCTTAAGAGAAATTCGCCTTTTTTGTAGGCTTTTTCGATTACCCGGTGCGTGACTAGCGAATTTGTCGCAGAGCCTTCACGGAATACTACCGTATCGCCTATCTCCACCTGCTCAATACCGGCTCTTGCGAATACCAGAAGCGAGCCGGCCTGTATCGACGGGCTCATGCTGTCGCTTTTGACTATTAGCAACCCTAAGTTGCCCTGCGCAATAAGGGCGAACAATACGAGAAATAGAATGAGTATCGCGATGGTGACCATAGACATCGCCTTGTCAATAAATCCGGTCCGCCCCCACCAGCCCTTGATTCTTGAATATATATAGATCATCGTCCTCCCCTTCATAAGAATTGGCCTGCATCCTCCATATGATTTGACGCTAAGGCGATATTGGCCGGGGACCTTGTGGCGCAACCGGCCGGTCCCCGACCAAGACTATGGCGAGATTTTCAGCAGCGTTTTAGCCGCACGACCTTGATAATTTCTATAAAGCCGGACGCCACTGCTCAGCTTCGAACATGAACTTGATCGTGGCCGTGGTCTCCGCATCGACGTCCGCTTCTTGCGGTATCCAGACCTTGAAATTGATTTTGCGGCCGTTGCCCGGGCCGCCGCCAGGGACACCGCTCTCCCTGGCAAGCCATCCGGTCTGGAGACCGTTTAGGTTGCCCAGCCACACCTCGCCCGTCACACTATCGGTGATTTGCACCATGACGGCATTCCAGAGCTTAGTGCTCGTCCCCACCTGCCTTACGGATTTGACCTTGTAAAAGAATTTAGTGGGAGTGTTCGTAAAAACGGTGACCGTCGATTCATAGGCCGGTCCGCCCGGCATAGCTCCGTTCACGGTTAAAAACGGCTCCGGGTCTGTCCCTATGCACATGTTACCTGTCGTGATGGTGTTGTCCATGTTTTCGGCCTGGGCTGTCATGTAGGCGAATGTCCCGCCGGTGAGCATAGCCAGAACAAGCGTGATGCCCAGCACGGCCGCCATCAGCTTTTTCATAGTTCCCCCTCCTTATGTGGTTTCCGTTTGAAGAGATCTCTCGCGGGATTGCGCTGATATACGCGCATACTTGTATTTGTGCAATTGCACTTCTGAATATAGCAATACAAGCGTCGTTTGGTCAAGCGATAATTAAAAATTTATTGCTAAAATCCTGTCAAAGGTTTTATCAAAAACTTCGCTGAGTAGTTACAATATTAATTCCATAAAGATTGGGTGTGGTTAGAGGATTTCTTTGATATGCTCGTAGAGGTTTTCGATGTCGTTGTAGACCCGCTCGGCTCCCGCGCTTCGAAGGATTGACACTGCGTTACCGCCGGTAAGGACGCCAATCGGGGTCATACCGGCTTTTACTGCCGCCTCTATGTCGTGCGCGCTGTCACCGACGACGGCCGCTTCTTCCGGGGCAACGCCGAGGAGGGCCGCCGCTTTGAGAAATATCTCGGGATGCGGCTTTGAGTACTCGGTATCTTCGGCGGCAACCACCGCCTTGAGGTATGGTCCTACCGAGAGGAGCTCTACATAAAACTCGGCGTCTTGTCGCTTGGCCGATGTGGCAAGCGCAAGCTCTATTCCCTTGTCGTGGAGATAGGCAAAGAGTTCTTTTGTCTTCGGGAAGACCTCGATGTCGGTGTAGGCGTCGCGAAAAGCCCGCCACTTAGCCTCAAGGACGTCGGCTCGCAGTTCAGGCCGGTCTTGGGGGATGAAGTCTTGAATGATATCGACCGCCCGGCGACCGAGCTGTTCTTGGATTGCCTCGGCGCTTAGCTCTATACCGAACTCGGCAAGCGCCTTTTTCCAGGCGTTGGTATGGATGTCTCTGGTGTCGACGAGGGTGCCGTCGACGTCGAAGATGAACGCTCTTATCATTTCTTTTCATATACCTCGCAGAGCGGTTTAAAGTCACACCAGCGACAATGGCCTCTAAGATTCGCGACCGGCGCGAAATTGCCGCCCAATATGTCCGCGGCGCAAGCGACGATATCTTGCTCGACCTCTCGAAGCTGCTCGTCGGTTCGTACCGTCGTCACCTTCTCGTTGGTCTCCATAAAATACAGGCTCAGCGCCGAGGGCTCATATCCGAAGAATTTGCGAGCCGCCAGTGCGTATATACCCAACTGGAGATCTCCATCGATTCGCTTCTGCTCTTTAGGTTTCCCTGTTTTGTAATCGATTATCTCGACCGATTCGTTGTCGAGCCTGTCGATGCGATCGATGCGGCCCCTGACGAGATGGCCGCCTATTTCCATATCAAACCCAGCCTCGATGACGAGCGCCGGCTTAATATCGTCCGCATGAAGATGGTAAAACTCGGTCAATTGAGCGTATCCCTTCTTCTTGTATTCGTCTTCCTGGAGCTTGCTGCTATAGCCAACACCCGACCAGTGCTTCTCGTAAAGACCGATGAGTGTCTCGAGGCCAGGCGCCTTTTCACCCTCTTTGACGAGGCCGTAAAACTCGGCCAGGGCATCATGGACGACCGTGCCGAACGACGGCGCGCCCGAAGGCCTCGACGGGATATTCATGACATATTTGTAATAGTATTGTCGCGGGCACGTCTTGTAGCACTCGATTTTGGTGGCGTTTAGCTTCAACTGAGCTGCGGGACCCGCCGCAATGCCGGCTCCGGGTGTCACGCCGGCTCCACCGACCTCTTTGAGCGCCTGTATTGCGCGCTCGCGTCCCAGCTCAGAGATGAAGATGGGGCGACTTGTGAAAGTGCCGGCTGTGATTTGAGGCCACATCTCATCCAGCTCTAAGAGCGCTTCCCTATAATCAACGGGGTCTTTTCCCGAGAGATAAGCGAGCCGCGCAAGCGACCACATCTTCTCGATCGCTGCTGTGATTTCGCCGCCTAGCAGCCCGGTCTCGCTGACCCGAGACGAGATGTTGTTCAGGGCTCGGATAATGTCTTTAACATATTCGAAGGAGAGCCGGTCGAAACTGTGCTTATAGACGTCTGAGTCTATTTCTTCCGTGAGCGTATCCGGGCGCGAAATCTCATAGTCTGATTCTGACCCCGGCCCGCCATCCTGCTCCCCACCGATGAGCGCTTTATCCTCGCCGGTTTTGGACGTCAGCAACCCGCGAATGTCGACCTCTTTGACGAACTTCGACGGTTTGGTTCCCTTCTTGTCGATTGAGCACAGGTAGAGCTTGCGGCGCGCCCGGGTCATCGCTACATAACAGAGCCGCCGTTCCTCTTGTTCGTGAAAATCCTTGCCCGGTAGGTAGTCCGCATTGAGGGCATCGGGAAATGGTATTTTATCAGACATATTCTTGGATGGAAAACGGTGCGACGAAAGGCCGATGATGAAGACATAGGAAAACTCGAGGCCTTTGGCGGCATGTACCGTCATAAGACGAACTGCGTCGAGCGCCTCGTCGATACCGGCTTCGTCCGGGTTGCCGCCGGCTTCGCGGTAGCGTTCGAGATACCTCATAAACCCATGGATGCCTGCATCGACCGCATGCTCGAGATAGCCGCGGATAAATGAGCAGAACGCGCCGATGTTTTTCGCCGCGACATCATACGAGCTATCGGCCAGAAGTAATTTGATGTACCCGGATATGCGCAGCGCCTCGTAGGTGAACTCGAGCGCATCGTTATCGGCGGTCGCCCGCTCAAGGCGGGTAAAAACATCGGCTATATGCGCGAGTTTCTCCCGGCCCTCGGAAGAGAGCCCTTTAAGCTCCTCGAATTCCTCGATGACCTGGTAGAAAGGTATCCTATCCCGGCCGGCTCGATGCGACAGCTGCGCCATATCCCTGGTGGAGAGGTCGACCAG
>MELI01000103.1:10569-10820 GCA_001767575.1 Candidatus Aquicultor primus
GTCAGAACCCCCATCCCAGAAGGTCAACGGAAACCGGACCTCCAGTCGCTCTTCGACCGGACCGAGGTTCTGCATGACGAAGTCCGCTTGCACCTTGACCTCACCTTCGGCGCCTTGTGTGCCCCTGCGCTGGACTTCCAACAGCACCGTCTCGGCGACCATGCGCACCTGCGTGGTCTCGCTCCCGGGCAGCAGGTTAGCGCCGGGGGGCCTATCCGGCGGCGCGACATCCGCTCCTGCTGGCATCACGA
>MELI01000103.1:10865-11570 GCA_001767575.1 Candidatus Aquicultor primus
TCCACCAACGCGATCTTCGTTGCCATATGCGCCACATGGTTTTCTCTCCTGAACGTCTCGATCCAGCCCCTTGCGTGTGCGGCGGTCAACCCCTCAGATCCTGCCCGAGTATCCCAGGCGTCGCGCGCCATTGCCCTTGCCCGCCGGATGGCGATCCGACGGCGCGAGCCACGCACGGCAACTGGGAGAGAAGGCGGCAGAGACGGTCGAAGATGGGGATCATCTCGCCGACCCGCTCCGGCGTATGATCGGCGACGTCCACCCCAGCCGAGAAATGCTTACCCTCGGCCGTCAACACCAGGACCTTCAGAGTCCCATCCATGGAGGCGTCGTCTATGGCCACTGTGAGTTCGCTCAAGGCCTCCAGGTTGAGGACATTGGCCGGCGGCCGATGGAGCGTCAAGCGCGCCACCCCGTTCTGCGCGGCCAGGCTGACGTTCGCCCAGTGACCTGTCTCCACAGATTCCTCCCGACAGGGCATTTGTCACGGAAATTCGAACGGCCCTCAGACGGGCGCAACATGGCGATTATCGCGCCTTTGGGGGCACGCCTAGCGGCAGGGCCGCTGTCAGGCCTCCCCGCGGCGAGCGGGTAGCGAGTATCTTCCGTGTCCATGACCATCCCGCCTCCTGGAAGGGAGTATTACGCCCGGAGGCACAGAGCCCCTCGACCTGGCCCTTTGACCGGAGATCGTGATCTGTCCGC
>MELI01000104.1:0-3107 GCA_001767575.1 Candidatus Aquicultor primus
AAACACATCGGCCCACTCGTCCTTTAATCTGCCGAAGAAGCTTTCCATCCCGGGGTTATCAGACGGTGTCCCCACACGGCTGTAAGATACCTTAACGCCGCCCTTAACAAGCTCACCGACATATTCATAGCCGGTGTAGACGCTGCCCTGGTCCTGGTGAAAGATAACACCGGACAGATTAACGCCCATCTTTTTCAGATACGCTTTTGCTTGGCGACATACCCCGACAACCAGGCCGCTATCCGGGCTCCTTGATACGCTATAGCCGATGAGTCGCTTTGATACTGCCTCAAGCGATGTGCCCAAGTACACTTTGCCCTGTGCGAACCGTATCTCGGTGATATCGGAGAAGACGACCTCAAAGAGCCCGATGGTCTCCATGCTGCGCACGAGGTTAACCCGCTCGCCCAAGCCTTCGAGTATCTGCGCAATACCGCTTTTTGCCTTATGCTTTATCTTCCTATGTAGCGTAAGCTTCCAGGCTTTGAGCAATTTCCGCAGCGGCTTATGGTTGAGCACAATACCGAGGCCTAAAAGCTCATGCTTGATTCTTCGGTACCCGTAGGCCGGGTTGTCCTCGATAACCTTGGCAATAGTTGCCCTTAGATGCTCGTACTTCGATAATGGCTCGTCTTTCTTTAATTGGTAATAATACGTGCTCTTGGCTACTCCCAAGACGGAGAGACACCTATTGAGCCCATATGGGCCGGCATGTTGTTTGATAAGCTCCATCTTTACCATTAGCGGCAGGAGTAGTGCCGCAAGTAATTTTTTGCAAGCTCGATCTCGACAGTGAGCTTGCCTATAATCTTCTCCAGCTCTTCGATTTTCTTGTACGGGTTGTTTTCAGCGGTTGGAGTATCAAATATTTCATGCCCCTTATCGATAAGCTCTTGTTTCCAGCGGCCTATGAGGTTGGGGTTAACATCATAGCTGCGCGCGATCTCCGCGGTAGTGCGCTCACCGGAGATGGCTTCAAGCACGATTTGTAGCTTGAACTTTCCTGAGTACTTCTTTCGGGTTCTTCATTGTCGCCGTTTACCTGAGCCTAGCGCTGATATGGACCGTTCCCAGCTCAATGACGATATCCGAACTTGCGGAAGAGGGATTGCTGTACAATTCCTACGAGCTCAGCCGCAATCCCACTCTTATGTTTAATACCACATCAGCATCGGGGTGGCCGCAGCATCTTTACGTTAGGGATGATGCTAGCATTCAGCGATTACTAAAGCTGGTGCAGAACAAGCGTGCCATGCATCTAAGCGACGTTGAATACGAGAAGATACAGCCGCTAGAGAGAAGTGCGCTGAGCCTTAATTTCGATGAGAAGCTTTCGTCACTAATCATATTAGATGATGGGCGAGTCACGTTTTCCATTTATTCGTCGCACTACCGAAACAAGTCGCGTCTACACTGGTTGCGCTGGAAGATAGATGGCTTTGGCACACGTTATACCGGCGTAACGTTTATAACAGAACCCGATGCCGCCGTCATAAAAGAAGCCCGCGGTCTATTTCAAGCCGCCAAGCCGGCGCAGTAGGCAAATATAGTCTGTCGCGAGATGGGTTCAAACACCACGAGTACTCCCACCCAGAACAGAGCATCCCAAGCACAGCACGGATTCGCCTCATAACTTATAATTCATAATTTGCCGCCAACCTTGCAGGCAACCTAAAATATTGCGAGAATTATATATGTAGGTTGCGTTGATTGCCGCTTATAGGAAGAGGTCAAATATACGATGAAAAGAGCTATCTTCTTTGCAACAGTACTCATGATTGCTGCGGTTCTGGTTTCGGCTTGTAGCCAGCCAACTGAAAAAGTAACTCGTGAGCGCTTTGATTATCAGAAATCGCTCATCGACGGCATCAATGAAGGAGGAGCAAAGGCAGAGAATCACAAAGGTTTAGCTTGGCGAATCCCAGACGGCAAGACTTTGCCCAGCGAGCCATATCATGGTGTCTATGCATTAGGGGGCACACTCGAGAAGCCGGAGATAAAATTTGAGATTCAAGGCGAAGGCTATTACATAAAAGCGGTTGAGTACGCCGAAGGTGGTCGAGTCGTCATAAAAAGCCTGGACACGAACCTAGACAAAAAAACCCTGAAAATGATAAACCTATATAGCGATACTGATGCCAAGCCGGAATCAGATATGCGCGGGTTTGCCGTATATTTAGTAAAGGATATGAAAACCTTTGCAGCCTCACAGGTTAGCTTAGTTGAGCTTGCGCTCGAGGATAAGCCGTTTTTAACCGATGACGACCTAATCTCCTATAGCTGGAGGGACCATAAGCTTAAATTAAATGAAGACGCAATCGCGAAAATACCTCAAGCTATCCCACTCGACGGTAGGCCTGTCGTTGTAGTCGCCGATGGGCAAAGGATATACCTGGGAGCTTTGTGGACACCTGTATCGTCACTGAGTGCAAGTATGCCAACTATGACGCTATACAACGGTTATCTATCGATTGAGCTTGGCAATTCTGGCCAATTGTCACATGGCAAAAGCGATCCAAGGGATAATGCGCGTATCTATAAAGCCCTCAAAGATGCGGGGAAGCTACAACAGCGTTCTTGATTCAATAGCCTAGCCACAGACCCCACCAAGCTCGCGCAGGGTCATAACTGACGCAATCGCTGTCTCTACGCTGGTTCCTGGTCTGTCTTATCTTCTATTTTAACTACATCGACCTTCTTGGGCTTAGGCGCGGTCGGGATGAAATATTGTTGCGGGCTTTCCGGGGATTTAAAGAATTCCTCTGGACTGTAGACTCGATATTTCTTGCCATTTTGGTCGGCTATTCTCACGGTGGCTCCTCTCTATAAGGTATTTGCCTGTTTTCGGGGCTCTTCATTCGCTTACGATAGTTATATCGCAAAGCGTAGAAATACTATGCAATAAAAAAGATATGACCACTCTTTCAAGGGAGCTTCATATCCTCACAGTTAAACAACGAAGCAATCTCAATAACCTAATTATATCACACTAATGCTAAGATGCCCCATTAAAACAGAACATGGTTCGCGCGTCACCCAAAAGCCTGAGCAATTAAGGCAGCTCGCTTCTTGCTTGTTGTTATGGCGTCACAAAATCGAGAATCGAT
>MELI01000104.1:3122-10936 GCA_001767575.1 Candidatus Aquicultor primus
GGCCATGAATTCCTGGACATAAATCGTCCCAAAGTCGCCGCCGTCGACTGCGCCGATTCCTATGGAGTCGTATGTTGGGTTGAGCAAATTGGCTCTATGTGATGGGCTCTCCATCAATGCCTTGAAAGCATCTTCTACCGAAGGCGCGTCGGCCAGGTTTTCTCCGGCCAACACCCAATACTTGAAACCGGCTCTGTTGATGCGAGACAGAAGATTCCCGGTAATGGGGGAGACATGGCTGAAGAAATCGTGGGCAGCCATTTCATGAGCATATGAACGCGCGAAAATCACCAGTCTCGAATCTGCCGTAAGGGTGTCGATTCCATGGGATGCGCGCTCGTTGTTTACTAAATCCGTCATAAGCTGCTCATCGTCGTTGAGCTTAAGAGGGCGGGTTTCCAAGGCGTACGATGTTAGGGCGGAGCTGAGCAGTAATACCACCGTAAGCGCCAGCAAAATTACAGGGCGTAGAATTCTCAATGTTTACCTCCTTGATAAGGACTAGCGTCAGACCGTTCAAGTATCAACGTACCGATATAGACTGTTTCTAAACCAAACCGAGCGCAGAATATGGAGGTGATTGAAGGGGAGCAACTCGTCTTGACAGGTCGTCGACTTACCAAAAGGTATTTAGAGGCAAGAATTATGAACAGGTAGTTTGCCTATGTCAAAGGCAGAAACGCACGGCATGCCTTCAATGTTTGGCTTACTTATTCTCGGAACAAGGTCAAAGTGTTGGCTGTGCCCACGTGAGGTATATGTTGGCACCAAAGAGAGCAGGGGAACGGCCGAGACCATCGCTATTGTTTAGAAGCCGTTGAAGTGCCCTAATTACGGTAATAAAAAAGACCCGCTATAATAGCAGGTCTTTTTAAGTTTAGACTTGATTAGCCAACAACTGTTACGTTGCTTGCACGAGCGCCTTTAGCCTCCATTTGAACTTCAAACTCGACTACCGCACCCTCGGCGAGTGTCTTGAAACCGTCGCCACCGATTGCTGAGTGATGTACAAAGACATCCGGTCCGCCATCTTCCTGGCTGATAAAACCAAAACCTTTGCCGTCATCAAACCACTTTACTGTACCTTTTGACAAAATTGTCACCTCCTAGCGTCGCTAAACTTGAGCTTATGACGCTAGGTTAATGAGGTACTTAAAAAGTTTACGACACCGACCATAAAAATAAGAACCCGTCTAACAACGAGTTCCCATTACGAATTCACGTCTTAGCTTCTATTATTATCGGGTATGTTACGCGATTTGTAAAGGCCTTTCGCTAAACATTATGATTTAGCAGGCAAGATAGACGGGATTCCTTTGAAAGTATTCGACGAAATCTCGTCTAGCCCCTGCCGGCCAGGAGTCTTTGCCGAATATCACGGTTTCCTATGTGGTTTAAGAGAAGGAGAGTCTATCAAGAACAAAGCCCTGCGCTAGCAGGGCTTTTAAAATTGCTTAACCATTGCGATACGATAGCAGGCACAGCTACAGCCTGCTTCAAGGCTAGGTCTATGGCTCGACTCCATATGTCCAGCTCGCCATTCCTCCAACCAAGTTATATACTTGCGCATAACCATTGTCGGTTAGAATTTTAGCGGCTTGCTTGCTCCAAGACCCCGAATCGTCATAGAGAAGAACCGGCTTTGTTTTGTCGAGTTCGCTGTAGCTCGTCTCAAACTCGTCTTGCGAGATAAGTTTTGCACCTACTATATGCTTGTTTCTATACATGTACGAATTCCTCAAATCTACGATTTGAACCTCGGGGTTGCTCTTAACCAGTTGGTCTGCATCGGATGCTTTGATGTTCTTCCAGGGAGGTGGCGCTGTTGGTTGAGTTGTCTGGACAGTCGGCAGAGTTTCCGGTGGAGTCTGTGACGCCTGATCGTTTGCCACTTCGTCAATGGCCAAGTCTGCGTCTGTGACCTGACCTGCTGAGCACCCAAATGCCAGGAATACAGATGCGATGAGAAGGGCGATAGCTAAGTACTTTCTCAAATAGGGCAAGTTCAACCTCCTTGGGGCGGTCGCCAGCAATGAGGCGCTAGGCGTTAGCCGCTAGCGATGATTAAAATACTATAGCATTATACCACGACCTATCGTGGAGTCTCTACCCAAACACGATCTACTTCTTAGCTTTCTTGCGGGCATTCTCATCGAGTAGCTTTTTTCTTATTCGGATTGCTTTCGGCGAGACCTCGACAAGCTCGTCATCTTCGATGAACTCGAGCGCTTGCTCTAACGTCATCTCTTTATGCGGAGGCAGACGCAGCGCATCGTCACTGCCCGAGGCTCGCATGTTGGTCAATTTCTTCTCCTTGACAGCGTTGACTGTAAGGTCGACACCCTTATTGTTTTCGCCGATGATCATACCCTCATATACCTCGGTGTTGGGCGGTATGAAGAACTGTCCTCTATCCTGAAGCCCGTTCAAGGCATAGCGCACCGCCTTGCCGCGGTCGTGACAGACCAAGACGCCTTTTTCCCGCTTGGGTATCTCGCCTTTGAAGAACTCGTATTCGTAGAAGTTGCTATAAAGTGTTCCGGTTCCGCGCGTCATCGTCAGGAACTCGCTCCTAAAGCCGATGAGCGAGCGCGATGGTATCGTGAATTCCATCTGAACGCTGCCTGAATCGGTCTCTAGAAAATTCTTCATCTCGCCCTTGCGTTTGCCCATCTCCTCGATAACGTAGCCATGAAAATCCCTATCTACATCGATAACGAGCATCTCTATGGGCTCGAGAACCTTCCCATCGAGTTCCTTGAAGATGACCTTTGGTTTTGATACCTCGAGTTCATATCCTTCGCGGCGCATCGTCTCGACGAGGATTGAGAGGTGCAGTTCACCGCGTCCCGATACTTTAAGCATCTCTTCGCCTTCGACGTCCTCCACGCGCAAGCCCACATTGATTCTTGCCTCTCTGTAGAGGCGCTCGCGGATATGGCGGCTGGTAAGGAATTTACCCCCGTCCAATCCGACAAACGGGCTGGTATTAGGTCCAATCATAACAGATATCGTCGGTTCGTCGATGTTGACGAAGGGAAGTGCTTCAGGCGATTCGAAAGAGGCGATGGTCTCGCCGACGTTAATATTGTCCAACCCGGCGACACAAGCGATATCTCCTGCGCTCGCAACATCGACGGGGATTCTCTTCATGCCTTCATACGCGAAGAGACCACTGATTTTGCCGGCCTGCTTGGTGCCGTCGCGATGCATGAGGTAGACTTGGTCAGAAACGCGTACTTCGCCGTGGACGATGCGCCCGAGCCCGAGCCCTCCGATGTAGTTGTCATAATCGAGCATGGTGATGAGCATCTGCAATGGCCTGCCCACATCCGCAGCGGGAGGGAGTACGCGGTGTATGATGGTCTCAAAGAGCGGCTTGAGGCCGTCGCTCTCTTCCTCCATCTCATACCACGCGACGCCATCCTTGGCGGAGCAATATACGACCGCGAAATCGAGCTGTTCATCTGAGGCATTAAGATCGCAAAAGAGATCAAGGGTCTCGTCGACGACGGCATGCGAGCGAGCATCCGGCCTGTCAACCTTGTTTATGACCAAAATCGGCTTCAGGTGCAGATCAAGAGCTTTTCTTAAAACGAACTTCGTCTGAGGCATCGGCCCTTCGAATGCGTCGACCAGGAGGAGCACTCCATCGACCGTCTGTAGGATGCGCTCGACCTCCGAGCCGAAATCGCTGTGCCCGGGTGTATCGACGATATTTATTTTGATGTCCTTATATTTGATAGATGCGTTCTTGGAAAATATGGTGATGCCGCGTTCGCGCTCCAGGTCGTTGGAGTCCATAACCCGGTCGTTTACTTCTTCGTTTTGGCGGAAAACACCGGTTTGACGGAGCATAGCATCGACGAGCGTGGTTTTGCCGTGGTCGACGTGTGCGATTATGGCGATATTTCGGATATCTTTTCTTCTTGCTTGGTGTGACATTCTTTCAACCTCTTCCAACTGTTTATCTATCTATTTCTACAACCTTGTCAATATATCACATATTTAAGGGCCTATAAGCACTATCGGTGCGCCAATATTATCTTAAAGCCCCCACATAAAAAAGACCTGCTATCGCTAGCAGGTCTTTTTTAAATTCTTGCTGATTACTTTACAAGGGTGACGTTTGATGCGCGAGCGCCTTTGGGGTCCATTTCGACCTCAAACTCAACCGCTGCACCTTCGGCCAGAGTCTTAAATCCCTCCGCGACAATCGCCGAGTGATGTACAAAGACATCCGGGCCACCATTGTCCTGGCTGATGAACCCAAAGCCTTTGCTATCATCAAACCACTTAACAGTACCTGTTGACAAGAATTTCACCTCCTAGCGTCTAAGGGGTTAAGCTTACGACGCTAGGTTAATACGACACCCTAAAAGAGCTTACGTCATCGACCATAAAAATAGAGACCCGCCGAACAGCGACTCCCTACTTAAAATCACGTCTTAGCTGTGTATATTATTACTCATTTGTCGGTTTTTGTAAAGCATTTTTGGCTTGGCCCGTATTTTAGCAACCCATTGTCTGTTAAATGGCTAGGTCTTCGCCGGTTAGCCTGTGGTCGAACTGGAATATGTCCTCGTCCAATTGCTGGTCGTTGAGGACCGCTATCAACGCGCCGATAACGACGGCGTCGAACTTGGTGTCGCTTCCTTTGACCAGCTCATCGATGGCGGTATCTTTCGAAATTGATTCCCTGTAGGCCCGCGCGGCCGTCATGGCATCGTAGGTGTCGGCGACGGCGATAATCCGGGCGAACAGGGGTATGTCGTCACCAGTGATGCCCTCGGGGTATCCCGATCCATCAAGTCGCTCGTGATGGTAGAGCACTGCCGGGACGATACTTTCGAGGCTGGCTATGGGTGATAAGAGCTTAGAGCCGGTAACCGGATGCTCTTTTACGATATTGAATTCTTCATCCGTTAGCTGCTCGGGCTTGTTTAGTATATGGGGCGGCACGTTGACTTTGCCTATATCATGGATGAGGGCTGCTTTATAAAGAAGGTCTATGTCGTCTTGGGCTAAGTCCATCTCGACCGCGATTCTTCGGGAAATCTCAGCGACACGTTTAGAATGATTGTTGGAGTAGTGGTCGACGACATTAACGAGCTCATTAAGAACAGCGATGCTGTTGAAGCAAGCGTGTTCGAGTGTCGCGTACATCTGGCTGTTGTCAATGGAAAGACCCAGCAAGCTGCATGCGGCTCGAAGCGATTCACTGATTTCGGGCGAGATGGGGACAGAAGACTTCCACCCGATATTCAACACGCCCACAATCTTGTCGTGCGACGCTATTTTTATTGAAGCGAACGAGCGCACGCCGGTTTGATTAGCAATGTCGCGGCGCTCGCCATTAAACTCCTCAGCGCTGGTCAACAGGTGGTTGTCACGGTCGGCTGCTGTCATAGATTCGTTGTCAAGCGTCACATTCTTTATGAGATATCTGCATTCCTCCGGAATCCCATAATCGGACTCCAGGACGAACGCGTTATCTTCCCGCAGGTAGAGTGCGGCAATTCTTATCTCTGGAATACAAGAGAGGCTTTCGATGAATTTTTGCGCCAGCCGCTTTGTTGATGGGTTATCTCTTAAGGAGAGAGCAAGGTTGGAAAACAAGCCGAGAATCAGCTTTCTGCGCGATTGCCTTTGTTGTGAGATGTATTTTTCATCCTCACCTTTGAGCAGTCCAATCATGCCTCGCGAGTACTCAAGACCTACCTTGCCATCGGCTTCTGCAGACGGTGTGATATATAAATCGAATGTGCAGGGTCGGACTGTTTGTTCTGGTCCGATAATTGTCACTAGTTTACTGTAGCCGAAAGAAAGGAAGCCAAGACCCCCAACAAGTCCTTTCATAACCGAGCACAAAGAATCGGACTGATATTGTTTAAAAGGACAGTTCTTCACTCTATACCGGATTTGGCTCCTACCTATGGTGACCGGAACGATGACATAGTCGAAGCTCGATGTGACCGACGCCACCGCGTTGATGAACGATGCACCCGACATCTCGTTCTTTGCCGCTCCTGTAGCCGATTTGACTCGCCAATTCAGTTGTGTCGCAAGCTTAAGTCCCAGACTGGAGATGGTGGTTTGGGGAATCAGGGTATCATCTATAGTTTTTGCCAACTCACCGGTGATCAGCGTCAATAATTGCTTGCTATCCAAGTAGTCCCACTCCCTCAGCCTTAATAATGGTATAGATATATGATTTAATCGACAAGCAGCCCAAAAAGCCTAAGCGTTAATGAGACAAAAGCGAGAACATTTGCGGATTAATATGATCGATGGAAGGCGGACGCAAAAGTTTTCCCGGTCGGTTTTAACCTAGTCAACTAAACTGGGATTAGAGTGTCGGCGAAACATAATGGGGTGGGGCGGTGGTTTTGTAATACATGAAGCGCAACCTTACTCTTTGTCCTAAAGTGAAGATAGACGACAGCACTGTAACTACCAGCATAGATGCGTTCGCTCTATAAGAAGCGGCGATTTACACGAAAGCTTAGGTAAAGGGTGAGCCATTAACCATTATCACTTAGCGCGAAGGGGCGCCGCCGAGAGCTTGCTATTCCTTGGCACCAAGAACTCCTACGACCATCTTGGCCGCCTCGGCTCTTGATGCAGTGTTGCTTGGCCTGAAGGTGTTGTCGTTATAGCCGCCGACGATATTAGCTTTAACGCATTTGGCTATATAGTCCTTAGCCCATGAGCTTGCGATATCGGATAGGGTGCTGGTTCCAGAGGGCAAGCCAAGAGTCTCGGATGCGATTTTGGCGATTTCAGCTCGGGTTATGCTTTTACCGGGCTTAAATGTATTGTCCTCATAGCCGGCGATAACCTGCTTCGATTTGGCCGTTTCGATATAGCTATACGCCCAATGGTCTTTGGGCACATCGGTAAACGAAGGACTAGAGGGGTTTTCTAGAGTCCAGCCCATCGCAAGGCACATCATCTTGGCAAACTCACCGCGGGAGACATTGTTGTTCGGCCGGAAAGACCCATCGACATATCCGGAAACTATTTTACTGGTGGTCAGCTGTATGACGTGATCTTTGTACCAGGCCGTATCCGGCACGTCGGCGAAACCGGATTCATTCGCGCTTTTCTCGATATTTACCTCCAGCTCACTAGACTTCGCACTCTCCTTAGCTGTCTTGTCCAACCAGGTCACCGCATAGACATAGGTCGTGCCGATTGCGATGTTTTTGTCTTGATACTGGGCTTCGAGTATCGCAGCCGTGTTTATCTTTGCCGGCGTCGTATCGCCTTTTATTTTTCGGTAGACGTTGTAGCTGGATAAGTTGCTGTCGGTAATCGAGGTCCACGATATGTGCGCGAACCCCTTGTTGCTTACTACTTTCAAACCTTGCGGTGCATTCGCGGTGGATGTGTCGTTCTGCACCGTGAGGCTATACGAGTATGCCGCGGCAAGCGCATTGCCTGAACTGTCCTTAACACCGCTCGCCGGTATGGTCACGGTATATTTCATGCCCAACGTAAGGTCTTTAGTCGGGTCTAGCGTCAGCACTTTATCTTTGATGCTCTTAGACAGGGAAATCGCCGTGCTGCTCGTATCTTTTACCGCTATCGTTTCATAGGCGGTTCCAGCCAGTATGCTCTCGCTAAAAGTAATGGTTATAGTCTTTTCTTTCGCGACGTCGACCGCATTGTTGGCCGGGTCGGTAGAGCTAACCGCCGGGGGAGTGGTATCGTTTTGTGTCGTGAAGCTTAAGGTATATTGTGCGGCCAGGCTGTTATTTGACATATCTTTGACTGCGCTTACCGGAATCGTAATAGAATAGACGGTATTG
>MELI01000104.1:11105-22817 GCA_001767575.1 Candidatus Aquicultor primus
CGGCGCTATTGGCAGGGTCGGCGGAGCTTACTGTCGGCGCTGCCGTATCCGGCGCCGCTACGGTGGTGAAGCTGAGGGTGTACTGCGCACCGAACGAGTTGTTTGCAGTGTCCTTTACCGCGCTCACCGGGATTATCGCCGTATAGGTTGTGCCATGTGCGAGGTCGGTTGTCGGGTCGAGTGTAAGCACGCGCCCGTTAATCGTCTTGGTCATCGCGACCTGGTTGTTTGCGGCATCCTTGAGGGTTATTAAATTGTAGGCGATACCCGATTGCACGTTCTCATTGAAAGTGATAGCTATAGTCTTGTCTCTGGCTATCGCGGTTGCGCCGTTTGCAGGGTCGACGGAGCTAATTACCGGCGGGAGACTGTCGGATGTCGTGCAGCTATAAACACCACTGCCCCATGTGCCGGCAAATATCGTATAGTCCGAGTCATACGCCGGGGAAAACCTGACAGAGGGGATGTTTGTCGGTGTAAGTCCCGTGTTTATCTGTGTCCAGCTGGTGCCGCCGTTGGTCGATATATATGCGCCGTTCTCATAGGTGCCGGCAACGATAGTGCTGTCGGCCGCATAGTTGGGTGATGTGGCGAGCGAGAATATGTTGACGGTCAAGAGGCCGCTCTGAGTCCAATTATCGCCGCTATCGGTCGACTTATAAACACCGCCGCCATTGCTCGTACCGGCAAAGACGGTGCTGTCGGCGGCGTAGTTAGGGGACAGACCCAGCGAGCTAACGTTCGTGTTGCCAAGACCGGTGTTTATCTGAGTCCAACTCGCTCCGCCGTTCGTCGACCTATACACGCCGCCGCCATCGCTTGTGCCCGCAAAGATAGTGCTGTCTACAGCGTAGTTGGGGGATATTTGAATCGCGCTTATATAGCTGTGTGAGAAACCGGTGTTCATCGCAGTCCAGCTTGTGCCGGCATCCGTTGATTTATATATGCCGCTATTTGTTCCCGCAAAGACCGTCCGGTCGGTCACATAGTTGTGGGATATAGCCAGAGCGCTGACACCTGTGCTTGCGAGTCCCACTTGTGTCCAGCTCGTTCCACCATTGGTCGACCTATAGACGCCGTCACTATTGGTACCCGAAAAGACCGTGTTGTCGCTCGCATAAACGGGAGACACGGCGAGCGATTGCATGTGGTTGCCGGTCAATCCGCTCTGCGTCCAGCTCGTCCCGCCGCTGGTCGATTTATATATGCCATTGTCCGTGCCGGCAAAGATGGTCTTCGACGTAGCGTAATTGGGCGCAATCCCGAGAGAGTAGACGATAGTGCCCGAAGGCCCGTTCGTCACCCATTCGTTGACGCCCGCATATCCTATTACTGCGGAGGCCAGCAACAATGCCGCTGCGATAAACACAAGCGCGGCTGTTCTATTTAAGGTGGGCATTTTACGTGTCCGGGTCGCCATGGTTGTTTGCATACGCTCTCTCCACTTCGTGCAAAAATTCAACGCCTAATCAGGTAAGCTCTCATGATACTTGAGTGTATATATTAGGAGTTATCGGACAGCTTGGTCGTTATTTAAACCTTTCTTAGACAAAAAGCCTGGTGGGCAAGGCATGAGCAAATCCGTGCCAACTATGACTTTCCCAGGCACATCCATTTAAGTTAAAAATTCTCAAATATATTGTTTAGCGGTCGCTATGGCTATGTTAGTATTGGGTCAAAGCAATAAAAAAACCGAATATTTGTCCTTGCCCTTGCCCAAACATCGAATTATTCAAGTTATCGTCACAGAAAGGGAGGCCGCAGTCTAGATGGAACCATTCGATCGACAACATCTCGTGTATTGCCTTTCCATCCAAATGTCAGAGCCTGCAACACCCGAAAGAGAAACCAGCGAAGCAGCGCTGGCGAGACAGGATCGTCTCAACGTAATCCTCGCGGAGCACCTCAAGCCGCACATTTACAACCTTCATCTCTCGGATATATTTGTAAAATTCACCGGTAACGGGTTCCTGCTCATGACCGACAGATCTGACAGCGTTCCGGCGCTCAGTTGTCTCGGAGTGATTCTAGCCAATAATTTTAACGATGAGGTGGCACAGGCTTTTGGAATCGCGCAAAATCGGCTTCCGGCACTGCGTATCAGCCTCTTTTCCGGTCACGATCGTCGCATCGAAATGCCGGACGGTAAGCGAGAATGGGTCGGCGATAGTCTTCGCAAGGCAGTCCATCTGGCGATGTTCCTGCACACAGACAGAGTGCTTGTCGACGACTCGATACGCGGCCTGGTTGGGGGCGAATTCAAGATTGAAAGATGTGACGCCGAGCCGGTCATAGAGACGGATGCAGATACCGAAGCTGCGGGGTCAGGATGGGTTCTGGGCCAACTCGACCTGGATTCCAGCGTTGATAGCGGCTCTCCCGAGCTCTATATATACACGCTTAGCGCGCTTGGCAGGATGGAGGACGCAGGCCATGTCGCCCAGACGGTCGCGAGTCGTCTTATCGGCGATGCCGGCGGTGAAGACGCGGCGGCGGAAGCATCCGGGCAAGGCCTGGAGCTGAAAGATACTCAAGGTTGGGGTAGGTTGCTTTCAAACCTGACGGACTATCCGACCGCTAACGCGTTTTTTATCAAGGCAAAGGCTTCCGGCGCACAAACGACAGTGGATATGTATAATACACTTGCTGCGTTAGCGCCCGATTTTAATACCGCCAAATCTCTTGTCGAGGAGATGGAGCGCGAGGGGATAAGGCCCGATATCGCCACTTACAATGCGCTCATCGCTAAAGCGCCGGATTATGAGGTGGCTAGATATTGGCTCAGAAATCTCATTGAGGATGGGGGTCGGCCTAGTGCTCATATTTACGGAACGCTCATCGCTAAAGCGCCGGATTTTGAAACAGGCAAGTTCTGGCTGGAGACGATGGCGCGAGACGGTTTGCAGCCGAACCTTGCTGTGTTCAATAAGCTGATACCAAAGGCCCCGGGCTACGACATTGTCTGCGCCCTACTCGACTCAGTGCAGGCCGAGGGCATAAAGCTCAATATTGTCACATATAATATGCTGATATCTAAAGCCATCGATTTCGATACCGCGAAATCTTGGTTGGACGCGATGGCAAGCGATAGCGTCAACCCGAATCTCGACACATATAACCGCCTGCTCAGCAAGAACATATCGTCTCAGCCGGCAGAGGAATTGCTGAAATGGTACTTATCGCAAGAGAACCACTCGGAGGAACCTATCCAGACAGCGATGGCCACATACCGGAAGTACGGGCGCGTCGACCAGTCGTTGCGCTTAGCTGTTGAATATCCGCACCTTCCTGTGGCCAAAAGGCTCATCCGGGAGATCATGGACGAGGTTTTCGCGTACCTCAACATCATCCGAGAAGAATCCGTACGGCCCAACGTTGCCGGCTATAATGCTATCATCTCGAAGGCGCCGTATTTCGATACCGCAAAATCATGGTTGGATTCAATGCGCAAGAAGGGAATACAACCCGACATAATCACGTATAATATCCTAATTTCGAAGGCTCCCGGTTTCGAAAGAGCGCAAGCGCTTGTCGAGATGATGCGGGCTGACGGCGTCGAGCCGACTATCGATACCTTTGAAAAGCTGTTTGAAAAAGACCTCTCTACGGTCTCGGCTGATGAATTGATTCTATGGTACCGGGCGCAAGAGAGCCATGCCGAAGAGCCGATAGAGACGGCTATAGTCTCTTTCAAGCGGATTGGCCGCGTCGACCAAGCCTTACGTCTGGCGCTGGATTACCCGCGTCTGGTGGGGGCTAAGAGGCTTATTCGTGAGTATATGGTTGAGGTGTTGTCGTATCTGGAGACGATTCGCTATGAAGGTGTCAAACCCAACGTCGTGACCTACAGCTCGCTCATCTCGAAAGCACCGTATTACGATATCGCGGTCGCGTGGTTGGAGACGATGCGCGCCAGGGACGTCAAACCTAACGCCGTGACGTATAACACACTCATCTTCAAGGCTCCTGATTTTGAGACGGCCCATGCTCTCCTCGACGAGATGCGCTCCGAGGCCATTGAGCCCAATGTTATAACGTATAGCACGCTCATTTCGAAAACGGAAGAATACGAATCGGCGACCACGCTTTTTGCGAGGATGGAGCAAGAAGACGTTCAACCCAATACGATTACTTTTAATGCGTTGATGCTTAAGTCGCCCGATTATGACGTCGCTTGCTCCTGGCTCGAAATGATGAAGACAGAGCACTCAAAACCGGACGTGATTACATTCAATACGCTGATATATAAGGCGCCTGATTATGAGACGGCTGAAGCTAAGTTCAGGGAGATGGGAAAAGCGGGAATACAACCGAACATCGTCACTTATAACCG
Source organism: Candidatus Aquicultor primus (assembly GCA_001767575.1). Lineage (GTDB taxonomy): Bacteria > Actinomycetota > Aquicultoria > Aquicultorales > Aquicultoraceae > Aquicultor > Aquicultor primus. The sequence goes on from MELI01000104.1 coordinate 15,439, forward strand.
CTTGTTCAGTAAGGACCTCTCCATTAAATCGGCAGAAGAAATTCTCGCTTGGTACTTGGAGCAACCATACCACCCGGACGAACCATTGCAAGCGGCGATATCCGCGTATCGAAAGATGGGAAGAGTCGATCAGGCATTGCGCCTGACTCACGACTATCCCCATCTCCAGGTTGCTCGCAAGTTGATGAGGGATCACGCTGTCGAAGCGATAGCCTATTTTGAAGACCTGCTCGTACGGAACCCTGAGGACTCGGACGCCGCATATGCACTGGGTTTAGTATTAATAGAGAGCGGCAACGCGCAAGCAGCTAAGCCGCATTTGTTGAAGGCTATCACTTGCACCAAGTCCGACCCTCAAAGGAAAGCCATAGAAGCGCTTGTCGGAGGACTATCCCGGAGATAATTTTAGCTGCATAAGAAAATTCTATAATCAGAAAAAGCCGGCCATCGAGCCGGCTTTTTCGTTCACGGATAACTGTGTAGCCGCTGTCAGAACACCATTTCGAAAGCATGTTTGTTGTCCCCGGAACATTATCGACGTCATGGGTGCGGGGGCAATAAGTGGAGCCGTCAACTACGTAACTGACGTATCAAAGAAATTATATATTAAGCTAATATATCGCGCCAACACGACGATACAAGAATACGCAAAGGAAAATAGGAAAAAGCTAAAGCAAACATGTACATATGTAGTCTTATGCTTTGTATATATGGAAAGGGGCGAGGACCACGATAATTGATGAAGCAGACATTAGCAAATATTACCAAGGAAATGAAAGGGGTTAAGAGGAGTGAAATCAAATCTAAGTATTTCTAAGAAACTGTATCTGGCTTTTGGGGCGATTATTGCGCTCATGGTCATAATGAGCGTTGTCATCAATACAACTAACTCCGGTCTGGTACGGGCAAATAAGGAGATCATAGGGCACGCTGATTTTGAAAGCCAGGCAAAAACCTACCAGAAGCAACACGCGGATTGGATCAATGCTCTGTCGAATCATCTTCTGGTCGGTAGTGAGTTTAAAAAAACACTCAATCCCCGGGAGTGCGATTTCGGCAAATGGTATTACAGCTTCACTGAATCAGCAGAGTTCAAGGCGAAATCGCCTGAAATACAGCGTATCCTGAAAGAACTCGAAGAACCGCACAGAAAACTTCACGAAGGGGGCGCCGGTGTTACCAATGAGCTTCAACAGGGTCACAAGGCAAACGCTTTAAAGAATTACCAAGAAAACACATTGCCGACGATTGCCCATCTTGACGGCATATATGATGACCTTGTAAAAACTGTGAGGCTAGAGATTGATGGGTACAAAGCGGACGCACAAAAAAGCGAACGCGCCGGCAATCTACTTATTATCGTCTTGACCGTAGTAGGAGCACTCGCTGGAATCGCGGTCGCTTATTTATTGACGCGTAGCACTCTCTTAATGGTCGGCAAGGTCGTTGAGGCATCGGAAAACGTTGCGAATGCCTCCGACCAGATCTCAGCCGGTAACCAGGAGCTTGCCGAGAGAACGCAAGAACAGGCTTCGGCTCTGGAAGAAACCGCGGCAACCATTGAAGAGATGTCCGCGACCGTTAAAACCAATGCCGAAAGCGCCCGTCGCGCAAGCACGTTGGCGGTCGACGCGGCTACACTGGCGCAGAACGGTGGCGCTGTCGTCGAAGATACGATGGCATCCATGGGCGAAGTGACCGGGGCAAGCAAGAAGATCGCGGACATTATAAACGTGATAAATGAGATTGCGTTCCAGACAAACCTTTTGGCTTTGAACGCTGCAGTGGAAGCGGCGCGCGCCGGTGAGCAGGGCAAGGGCTTTGCCGTTGTCGCGGGCGAGGTACGAAATCTGGCGCAGCGCAGCGCCGAAGCGGCTAAAGAAATCCAGAATTTAATCCAGGATAGTGCTGAAAAGGTAGAGAGAGGCAACAAGCTGGTAGAGAAATCCGGTGAAACCTTGCTGGACATAATCTCTTCGATCAACGAGGTCGCCGAAACAGTAACGGAAATCGCTTCAGCCTCACAAGAACAAGCAACCGGTATCGATCAAGTAAATAAAGCTGTCTACATGATGGATGATGTGGTTCAGAACAACAGCTCGTTGGTTGAGGAGGCGGCCGCGGCATCCCAGTCGCTAGCGATGGAGGCTGAGGAACTCAAGAATCTTATGGCGTCGTTTAGCGGAATAGATTCAGTTGCGAAAGAGCACAAGAACAGAGGTCTTGCGACGGTTGCACATATTATCCCAAAGAAAACCGCACGTCTTAAAAAGAAGGCCGCCGGCGCAGAGGAACTCAGCGCGGCACCCGATGATTTCGACGAGTTTTAAGGGGCGTGGTCGACATGAGTAACATGGAAGAGCTTGAGCAAGCCATCGAAATAACGACCGGAGATCAGTTTGTGACCTTTAAGCTTGAGGATGAGGAGTATGGAATCGAAATCTTGAAGGTCCATGAGATCATCGGTTATCAGGGCTTTGCGAAGGTGCCGAATGTGCCCTGCTTTATAAAGGGCGTTCTGAATCTGCGAGGTTCTGTCGTTCCGGTAATAGATATGCGTTTGAAGTTCAACATGGCTGAAAAAGCATACGACAATTATACAGTGATTGTCATACTCGAGGTGCAGGAACGAATTATCGGGGCAATCGTCGATGCGGTCTCGGATGTTGTAGCCTTAAGCCCTAAAGAAATACAAGACACCCCCGACTTCTCATCGGGCGTGCGTGTCGATTTCATAAAAGGCCTGGGAAGAAAAGACGAAAAGCTTATCATCATGCTTGATATCGATCGGATTCTAGGCGAGCAAGAATTCGATCTACATGACGCCGCATGATGTGGTTGGTAGCATACACGGGGATTTTGCAGTGCTAAACATCGGTCAAATTACCGGCACGTTCGGCGGGACAGGGAAGTCCCGCCGAACGGAAATCGGCTTGTTCGTGCCGACAGGTGGGGTTTTCCAACCCCGCCGAACGGGAGCCGCAAAATTCCTGTTGTATTATTTGTTAAATATATATTTAGATCCCGAAATGGTTATCAAACTATATCTTTTAGGGCCGATACATAATGCTATGGGTCTGGTATGCCGTGATGTTGTCTCTGAACTTGTCCAAAGATAAGGATAGGTAGTGTGTAAAATGAGTGAGAGTTGCCTTGTTGAAGAACCGACAACCGCATCAAGTGAAGACCATAAGGACGATAAAGATGCCCCCAACGATCATGTGGACCCGTCCGCTTTAATAAAAGATGTCCCCGGCGACTATATGGATCCGTCAGTCTTAATAATAGAAGAGTACGAGGGGATGCTAAGCACATATAAAACGGTCGTTGCTGCTGCCGGCGGAAAGCTCGTTGGCCTGCAAGGCCTAACAGAGATGGCGTTTTTAAAGATAGGTGAGAACCTGCCGGAAATCAATACGGCGCTTCGTTCTGCAGAGGATGAGGCGAACAGTTTAAGCGAATACTTCAAGAGGGAAAGTGGTCTTCTTTCAGAGGAGGGCTCTGAAAACAACAGTGACCTAAGCAGACTGCGCCACGCCACCGATTATCTCATAAAGGTCGTAAGTGATCAGGGTGATGCGTTTAAAAAAATGAGCGAACTGATGAAGCGCATTGAAGATCTCAAAGAGTCAATCGAGAGTATTCGCGATTTTGCGACCGAGATAGAGATGCTGTCGCTCAATGCGGCGATTGTAGCCATTAAGGCGGGCGATGCAGGGCGCACACTAAATCCGATAACAAATGAGCTAAAGAAGATGGCTAATGCAGCTATTATTCTCATCGATGATATTGTAAACACCTCAGGAAAGCTCGCTGAAAAATACAACTTGTTCCAGGAGATAAGCGAGAAGCAGACCTTGCTCTGCAAGTCTGATGTTGAACACATCAACAGTAACCTTACGCAAAAACACGAAGGGCTTAAAAAGAGTATCGTAAAGCTTGTTGGAAGGCTTGATGGGGTCAATGGAGCTGTAACCCAATCCCTGCTATCGATACGCGGGATCATGAACGAGTTGCAGGTGCAGGACGTTCTCACGCAATGCACCGATCATGTGCGCATGTCTCTTGAGGAAGCGACCAACGGTGAATTAGGAAAGGCCGACGAAAACGTGAGCATGTCGGGTCCTGAATATCTGCTCGATATGGTCTCATTCCAGGAAAGTATGCCCCTTCTCTGTATCCAACTATTGGACGACATAGATGTGCGACTCGACGCTACTGTGCTAGGGCTGGAGGAGAAGTTCAATACTATACAAAAACTACTACTCGACGCCGAAGTCGCTAATCAAGAAAGCAATAGCGATTCGAAGGATGAATATCTGAACGATGTTGATGTATCATTCCAAGATGTTGAAGAGGTCGTCATAGGTACGGCAAACATGATGCAAAACGCGGCAAACAGCTGGGAGCAATTGTGGTCCATGGCTGTGGGTCTTTCCGAAATGCTTGAAATACTCGAACAACAGTTTAGGCACTTAAAGAAGGTCACTAATTTTCACCTCATAAACATTCCTATAAAGATAGAGGTTGCGCGGAGCAGCGGGCTGGCGAAAGACGGGGAGTTGTCGGAGCGTGTCGATGGCCTGGCTGACTTTATCAGCAATGAAATGAGAGAATCTCATAAGGCGGTTTCTCAGGATTATCAGTTTTTAAGTCAGCTTGTCGACTCGATGGCGAAGCATAAGGTAAGCATCGAGTCGAATCTTGAGACGATCGCTGGAGATATTGATGATTTACTCAGCAATTTTTACCGCGCTAAGGCGCAGGTAAAGTCGACATTCTCGCTAATATCAGAGCATGTATCGATGCTTCAGGAGTTGATTCAAACATCGCTCGTCGATCTAAAAAGAGTTCATGAGCTGGTAGACCAGAACAAGGAACTGAAAGAAGACTTTAAAAAACTAACTTTAATGGCGAGCAAGACCAAGGAGACGATGCTTTTGACAATCGATCATGATGATTTAAGAGGGCACGATTCGCGACTCCAGAATATCATCGAGAAATTTACGGTATTAGCGCATAAGAAGATAGCGGGCGATATGTATGAAGTTGATGTTGAACGTGGAGAACAAGAAGGCGAGTTCATTCTTTTTTAGCATGTTAAAGTACGAGCGACACTATCTGCGGTTTGGAGGAGGCGTATGTTTAAGCTACATAAGGATAAGAAGAAAGGCGTAATCGTTATTACCGGCATCTTGACTATTGCAAACGTTGAAGCTCTGTATGCTGAACTAAAGGAGCTGTTCAATGAAGACGCGAGTGTGACGATTGATTGCTCAGGAGTGACCGAGATCGATACGGCGGCTCTACAATTGTTTATCGCACTTAAAAGGTCTTTCTTGGAGATGAGTAGGCCGATTGTTTATATTACCAGCTCGGCAATTGACGAGGCATTGGCGTTATCCGGGCTGACCAAGCTGTTTTTATTAGCAGCTTGATTATTTCTGTGTTGCGACACGGAAATAATTCTATTTGATGTGATATCGAAGGGTGAGGCGAATGGATCGAAGTGTTTTGGTGGTTGACGACTCTGCGACACTCAGAGCATCGGTGAAGTTTACATTGAGTGAGGCCGGCTATGCTGTTGAGGAAGCTATTAATGGCAAAGATGCCCTGCAAAAACTACAACAGCTAAAGACAAGGGGAGTACAGATATCGCTGATTATAAGTGATATAAATATGCCGGAGATGGATGGGATTACCTTTGTGCAAGAAGTCAAAAGAGATAGCGTCCACCGGTTTATCCCGGTTCTGATACTGACCACAGAGTCTCAGGAGACAAAAAAAATGGAAGGGAAGAACGCCGGTGCTGCCGGCTGGCTTGTAAAGCCCTTTAATAACGATCAATTGGTCGGTGTTGTGAGAAAGTTTGTTCGCTAGTTTCGGCTGTATGGTGCGTCCTTGACGCACCATCGGGAATCCGGTGTTACCTATGTTGAAGGTATGTTTGAACGCTGGAGCAGGTCTAGTATTTCGCGCCGAACACTCTCGATAGGTCTTGCTAAAGAATCAACTAGTAGAGTCGATAGCATACGTGACAGCTTATTGGAGGTATAAATATGGATCAGGGAACGTTGCTCGAAACTTTTATTACAGAGGCTACTGAGTTAATACAAGAACTTGAGATAGATGTTGTCGCGCTTGAGGATTCGAAAGACGATGAGGAACTCATCAATCGGATTTTTCGCGCAGCTCATACGATTAAGGGCAGCGGCGGATTAGTCGGTCTTACGGCGATATCTGATTTTACGCATTCCATGGAAAGCGTGCTCGATCTCGTTCGCCAGCGTGAACTTGCGGTCACCGGCGAACTCGTGAGTGTCTTGTTGCGAGCCGTGGATTTACTGAAAGCGATGATCAAATCCGCTACAACGAGCGAATCATGTTTTGAACAGCGCGAACTCGAGTTTGTCCTCGAATTGCTCGGGCAGTTTTTACCCGAGTGCGAAGAGCGCGTAGATACAGAAAAGCCGCGCAGTACAAATAAACACCAAGTGGACTCATATTTTGAAATCGAAATGAAGCTCTCCGAGAATCTGTTTGAAACGGGCACCGACCCGTTGATGCTATTTCGCGAACTAGAAGATATCGGTGATATCGTTGATATTATTGTTGACGCGCAGAGCCTTCCCGACGTTTATAATGTCGATGTCCACAAGCTATATCTAAATTGGCGACTGGTTTTACGCACATCCGAGCCGTTCTCAAGTATAGAGAACGTATTCATTTTTGTGCAAGATGATAACGAAGTATCAATCACCGATGCTTCGTGCCATTACAAAGATGGCGTCGATCTTCGCGTGGCCGATATGAGGCTTGGCGAGATACTGGCTGACAAAGGTTTTGTCATACCTTGTGATATTGAAGAGGCACTATCTTCACAAACAAGGATTGGCGAACTCCTCGTAAAAAACGGTAAGGTCGCCGAGGAAGATGTAAAAAGCGCGCTCGATAAGCAATTAAAGAGCCGTGAGGTTCAAAAAGCGACTACTATCCGCGTCGATACCGATAAACTCGACAAACTCGTAAACCTTGTTGGCGAAATGGTCATCGCGGTTGCAAGGACAGTCCAGCAAGGATTTCATGAAAACCGAGAGGGGAAGCGAACGACCCAAGACGCCTTGGATATGCTTCAGAGGATCAGCGGGGATCTGCAGGAACAGGTAATGCGGGTACGTATGATACCGGTCGAGGGACTCTTCTCTCGTTTTCATCGTGTCGTCAGGGACCTCGCAACCGCAGAAGGAAAGCATGTCCGGCTATTACTATCAGGAACAGAGACGGAACTTGACAAAAACGTTATTGAGCAACTGAGCGATCCGTTGAAACACCTGATTCGTAACTCGATCGATCACGGAGTGGAATCACCCGGCAACCGG
>MELI01000104.1:22869-34910 GCA_001767575.1 Candidatus Aquicultor primus
AGGAAGGCAATATCATAATCGAGGTGCTCGACGATGGGCATGGCATTGATTCTAATGCGCTTGTAGATAAAGCGATTGAGAAAGGTCTTATCAACCAGGGTGATAACCTCGACGAACGAGAGATTTACCAGCTCATGTTTATGCCGGGTTTCTCTACGGCGAAAGAAGTGACCGAAGTCTCTGGACGGGGCGTCGGCCTCGATGTGGTCAAACGCAATATTGACGACCTTAAGGGCGGTATCGAAGTGATTTCCGAGATCGGTAAAGGGACGATGTTCAGGATAAAGCTCCCGCTGACACTCGCGATTATAGACGGTATGAACGTCAAGGTCGGGGATGAAGCGTTTATCATCCCGCTCATGGCGATAGTCGAGTCGATTCGCCCGAACAGAGAAGCCGTTAAAGCAGTAGAGGGTACGGGCGAAGTCATTGATGCCCGTGGCGAATACTTACCACTGGTACGTCTGCATAACGTTTTCGATATTGAAACAGACAAGACAAATCCATCGGAAGCACTAGTAGTCATCGTAGAAAGCAGCCAGCGCAGATTCGGCATTCTGGTTGACGATGTCATCGGCCAGCAGCAGGCGGTCATTAAAAGCCTCGAGAAGAATTTTCGCCAAGTCGAAGGAACGGCGGGTGCGACTATCCTGGGCGATGGCTCGGTCTCATTGATTATTGACATACACGGTCTTGAGAAGATGGCCTTTAAGTCTTTTAAATCCATCCAGGTTTCAGGTTTGGAAGGAGAAGCCGCATAGGCGTATTCGAACTATGATTGACCACATGAATGGCTAAAGTATCATGTTAGAAACGCAAATAACGGAGGTGTTTATATAGGAGGAACACATCATTATTTCAGGTTTATTGTTGGAGGCATCAAAGCTTGGGCGTGGAATACAAAGCGCTTAAGGGTTTACTGCAACATGTGTAATATGAAAAATTCACACAATGCCTGTACTCACGAGTGAATACCGTTAATATACGCGGTTAGCGCTCAGTAGAGAGATGACAGGCGCATCGGTCGGGGGACCGATTAAAAGGGGACAGGGTAAATGTTAAAAATGAATATTAGGAACAAATTGTATCTTGCATTTGGAGCAATGATCGCGCTTCTTGTTATCACAAGCGTTATTATTAATGTGACGAGTTCACGACTTTCCGAAGCAAACAAGGCTGTAATCGAGCAAGGCGATTTTGAGAGCCAAATGAAAACCTTCCAAAAGCAGCACGCTGATTGGATTAACGCGCTTTCGGATCATATTTTCGTTGGTGCCGAGTTTAGCAAAACGCTCAACCCGCGCGAGTGTGGGTTTGGAAAGTGGTATTACAGCTACATGGAGTCAGAGGAATTCAAAAACGAAGAACCAGAGAAAGCACGTCTCATGAAATCTCTTGAGGAGCCGCACAGGCATCTACATGAGGGCGGTGCTTCGGTCATCGAAGAGATGAATGCGGGCCACAAGGCAAATGCAATGAAGTTTTATCAAGAGAATACGATTCCAGTTATTACGAAACTCGATGGAATCTACTCCGAGCTTGTCGACAACGCGAGAGATGTGATTGAAAAACGCAAAGTAGATGCCGCAACGAGCGAAAGCGCACAGAGAACGCTCGTTCTCTTGACAACATTGTTTGGGATATTGTTGGGTGTTGCTATAGCATTCTTCTTATCGAGAAATATCGTCGCAGCTGTGCAGCAAATGGTAACCGCTATAAAGAACATTGCCAGGGGCGACCTCTCTAAGAAAGTCGAACTCAACCGAAGCGATGAACTCGGCGAGATGGCTCACGAGCTAAACAACATGATAAGCGACCTTTCTAAGCTGGTCGGAGACGTTGTGGTCTCGTCGGAAAGCGTTGCCAATGCCGCCGACCAGATATCGGCTGGAAACCAGGAACTCTCGCAGAGGACGCAGGAACAAGCCTCAGCGCTTGAAGAGACTGCCGCTACCATAGAGGAGATGGCCTCAACTATCAAGCAGAACGCCGAAAACGCGCGTAACGCGAATATGCTCGCGAAAGACGCATCAGACCTGGCGCAAAACGGTGGTCAGGTCGTGGAAGAGACGGTTGCTTCAATGGGCGAGGTAAGTGATGCGAGCAAGAAGATCGCAGATATAATCGATGTCGTAAACGAGATAGCGTTCCAGACAAACCTTCTTGCGCTAAACGCGGCGGTTGAAGCGGCACGGGCCGGGGAACAAGGAAAGGGCTTTGCGGTAGTTGCGGGTGAAGTGCGCAATCTTGCGCAGCGAAGCGCCGAGGCCGCAAAAGAGATCCAAGAACTCATCAAAGATAGCGTAGGCAAGGTCGACAAGGGCAATAAGCTGGTCGAAGAGTCCGGCAAAACCCTTAAATCCATCATCGACTCTATCCACAAGGTCGCCGAGACGGTTTCCGAGATATCGTCGGCTTCACAAGAGCAGGCTACCGGTATCGACCAGGTAAATAAGGCCGTTACCATGATGGACGATGTGGTGCAGCAAAATGCTGCATTGGTCGAAGAGTCCGCGGCGGCCTCACAATCGCTTGCCTTAGAGGCAGAGGAGCTACAGAAATCCATGGCGTTCTTTATTGTAACAAACGATGCCTCCCTCAAGAGAGAAGAGAGAACTTCCGGCGAGAGGAAGCCGAGATTGACACTTATAAATAAAGCACAACAAAGGGAGCCCGCAAAAGTACGGGCAAAAGCCGCAGGAGCAGAAGACCTGGATATTGAGACAGAAGAGGAATTCGAGGAATTTTAAGAGGGAGATGGTTAGAATGGATAAGCTCAAAGGTATAAACCAGGCCATCTCTAATGGAGCAGGCGACCAATTTGTGACCTTTACTCTCGGAGAGGAAGAGTATGGGGTAGAGGTACTCAAAGTTCAAGAGATAATCGGTTACCAGCGTTTTACGAAAGTTCCGAGTGTGCCTTCTTTTGTAAAAGGTGTACTTAACCTGAGAGGCTCTGTTGTCCCAGTGCTTGACCTGCGCCTTAAGTTTAACATGGCCTATAGGGAGTATGATAACTTTACCGTCATTCTCATTCTTGAGGTCCAAGAGCGCGTAATAGGAGTCATTGTGGATGCCGTCTCCGATGTCGTTAACTTGAGCCCCGATGATATACAGCAAACCCCCGATTTTTCCTCGGGAATAAGGGTTGATTTTATCAAAGGGATGGGCAGGATGGACGAGAAGTTGATTATCATACTCGATATCGACAGGATTTTAAGCTCAAGTGAGCTTGCGCTGCTTGACGTAGCGTAAGTATGGTTACCCGGGGGTTAAAGCCCCCGGGTCTTTAACCTTTTGAAGGCTTTCAGGAACCGTTTTCGACATTACGCAAAATGCGAGGGAAGATTCGTGCAAACCAAAAGTTGTGGCCAATACAAAATAGCCGATAAGGAGTTTGGGCAGTTAAAAACCCTTATCAAAGAATTGACAGGCATAAACTTGACCGAGCAAAAGAAAATGCTTATTGTGGCCCGTTTATCTAAGCGTTTACGGGTTCTCGGGCTATCAAGTTTCGCCCAATACTATGAGTTATTGACTGAAACCGGGAATTCTTCGGAGATTATACACCTGATCAATCGCATAACCACAAATAAAACCGATTTCTTCCGCGAAAGCCACCATTTTGACTTCTTAAAAGAGGTGGTTTTGCCGAGGTTTTATGAGGAAGGCATGAAGAATGGCAGGCGTAAGCTAAGAATCTGGAGCGCCGGCTGCTCGTCCGGTGAAGAGCCGTATACGATAGCGATGACGTTACAAGAGTTCTTTCACGATAAGACCGGCTGGGACGTGAAGATTCTTGCGACCGACCTAGACACCGAGATCCTTGCTAAAGCTAGGAACGGCGTTTATTCGCAGGATATAGTTGCGCCCATTCCTTCCGCATGCTTGCGAGAGAATTTCAAGAAGGGTGTCGGTGCTAACAACGGCCTTTTTATGGTGAAAGACAAACTCAAGAGGATGATACTCTTTAAGAGACACAATCTAACAAGTGAAGAATTCTTGCTTAATGAGCAAATTGACATTGTTTTTTGCCGAAATGTGATTATTTATTTTGACGAAGCGACAAAGACGAGGGTGATAAACCATTTCCATGATGCCCTAAGGGATGACGGCATTCTATTCTTGGGCCACTCGGAATCGGTTATTGCTAACGATGGCAGGTTTAAGCTTATTGGCAACAGCACGTTTTGTAAAACCGCTCCATAGGCTGTTATTATAGCTGTGCTTTAATCTGAGATGGTCATGGAACCGGGGTTATTTTAGAGATTTGGTTTTGGTTTGGCTCGTGAAAGCCGATTTTAATTAATAGCAAAAACATCATTTTGAGGGTGAGCCGATGTCAAAGATAAAAGTACTTGTAGTCGATGATTCAGCGGTAATACGGCAATTAGTGAAAGAGATACTAGAGAGCGACTCCGAAATCGAGGTGGTCGCCGTAGCGAGCGACGCCCATTTTGCGGAAAGAAAGATTCAAGTACACGCTCCCGACGTAATCACCCTCGACGTCGAGATGCCGGGAATGGATGGCATAACGTTCCTGGAAAAGATCATGCAGACAAACCCGATACCGGTTGTCATGCTCAGCTCTTACACCGATAGCCACGCCTCGGAAACGTTTAAAGCTCTTGAACTAGGCGCGGTCGACTTCGTCAAGAAGCCTAAAATAAGCAGTAGCGAAGCCATTGAAGTGTTGGCTGAGGAACTTATCGCAAAAGTCAAAGCCGCCTCGAAGGCCAATATCAGAAAGAAGGAATCGAAACCGGCATTGGTTTCGGCGAGGCCTGTTGACAAAGAGCTTGAGCGAAAGCACACCGCCCCGTCAAGGATCGGTGAGAGCATAATCGTACTAGGCGCGTCGACGGGTGGCACCGTAGCCATAAGCGACTTCCTCGCCCTATTACCCAAAGATTCACCCGGTATAGCCATAGTTCAGCATATGCCGGAGCAATTCACAAAAGCGTATGCAGATAGAATCAACGGCTTGGTCAAGCTTGATGTTAGCGAGGCCCGGAACGGTGACAGGGTGCGAAGAGGTATTGTCCTGATAGCGCCCGGCGGGAAACATATGTTATTGCAGAAGGATTATCAAGGTTATTATGTGCAGGTCAAAGACGGGCCGCCAGTAAACAGGCATAAGCCGTCGGTAGACGTTCTATTCCGTTCCGCCGCGAGTTCCGCAGGGCACGAAGCTATCGGCATAATACTTACAGGGATGGGAAGCGATGGAGCAAAAGGAATGCGTGAACTAAAGGATGCCGGCGCTTTTAACATCGCCCAAAGCAAAGAGACGTGTGTGGTCTTCGGCATGCCTAAGGTAGCTATCGAGCTAGGCGGCGTCGACAAAATTGCTTCAATCGAACAGATCCCCTATTTACTGGCGCAACGTAACCGGAAAGCATCATAAGCACAGCGCGGCATTCTTAAAAACAGTACTTTATAAGAATCGCTATAATACTACGAGTGTATCTTCATTCGTCAAGCTTTGATCCGAGATGCCGATACTGAGGCTATGCCCAAGTTATCGAGGTTCATTCATGTTGCTTAAAGACGAGGCTTCCGCGAGCAAAACAATATCGCTTAAGCATAGGCTAATATTGCTCTTAACAGTGATGATACTACCATTTGTCGCCTTTTTCTTTTTCAAAGCCGCAGATACTCGCGACCGGTTCGAGGGCGAATACCAGCGGAGCAGTCTGACGCTTGCTCTTGAGGTCGCCCGTGACGTCAACGAATATATTAACTCTACTGGAGACTTACTCATCCCGATTGCCAACAACAACGAGGTTCGTACCCAGAATTACCCGGCTGTGCAGGAGTTTCTCAAGGGGATTTGGCCTAACTACAAATATTATAGCAATATTACCTTTGTCGATGTCAACGGCGACATACAGGCCGCCGGCCGACCACCGGCTCCCAACGCGAACCCCGATGAAGCCGGCAAAAAGGTCAATGTGAGCGATACTCCATACTATCAACGGGCTATGAATTCGGAGGGCATATCGATCGGGGACTTCATGTTAGGCAAGCTCTCGGGAAATCCGGTTGTACACATCACATATCCGGTTTTCGATTACACGGGTCAAAGGGTGGGCTTTGTCGCCGCGGCGTTCGATTTGACTCGAGTGCAAAACAGACTGCTTCGGGCAAACCTCCCGAAGCATACAGTCGTTGCCGTACTCGATGCGAGCGGCATTATGCTCGCGCGAAATATCGAACCGGCCAAGTGGGCAGGGAAGAACTTTTACAAGGAGATGGGCTTTAAAAACATGCTGGGTAAGCCGGATGGTGTTGGTAAGGTGCGTTCTTCGGATGACACGACTCGGGTCTTCGCGTTTGCGGCCCTCGAAAGGGTGCCCTGGTATGTAAGGGTCGGCGTAGATAACGATTTTATCGAAGCTCAAGCTCGAAAAGAGCTGGTCGACCATTTTGTCGTCTTTGTGCCGCTTTTGCTGGTGGCCATTTTCGGCTGGATATGGATTGGGCGGGATGTCGATAGGTTCCACAAGAAAACCGAGCGCCTGGGCTTGCTCGACCCGCTGACCGAGCTCTGGAATTATCGCAAGTTAAATCAGGATCTGGACCTCGAGATCAGTCGTGCCAGGCGCAAGAAAGAGAAGCTCTCCTTCGCGATGATAGATATAGACAATTTCAAACACTATAACGATGCTAATGGACACCAGCAAGGCGACGAGGCGCTGAAACAGGTTGCTTATATCATCTCTCAAGCTACAAGGGATACCGATTCGGTCTACAGGTATGGCGGCGAGGAGATGTGTGTTCTTTTTAGAGACGCCGATAAAGCAGGTGCTATGGCGGTTTCGGAGCGCATACGCAAAGATATTGAGGAAGCCCTTTTCGCAGGCGAGCAGGAGCAACCATTAGGCAAGTTGACCATATCCATAGGTGTCGCCACATATCCGAATGACACCGTCTCAAAAGACGGCTTAATTAAGTGCGCCGATGTGGGTCTATACAGGGCAAAGGAGTTGGGTCGAAATCGACTTGAGGACTACAGCGCGCAAGGTTTTACCGCCGAAGACAACGATTCTCACTATTTAAGCAATTGCAGCTAGAGTCTTATCCGGGCATATCCACTGTGCTTATCCTCAGAGCATGATAATTTCGCCACAAGAACCCAAACCTTGCCTCGCATTTCCCTGCGATGGTAAAAATCGGCACAAAATACTTATTCTGTTCCACTAGCGGTTGCCGTACAGAACCATGCGTATGATAATTCCTCGATATAGGAAATTTCTTCAAAACGAATTTATTTGCGAGTCTGTCGAAGAAGAGACCCCCCGTTGCAGATACTTTCACCACGATGTCACAGTAATTCTAAAAGTATGAAAGTAACATCAGCCGCCGTTTGTACGCGGACTTGAGCCTACCCGAGGGCTGGACTTGCCTGTCTGCGTTGAGTATAACGAAGCACGTATTGCAAAAAACGAGCGGAAAGGGTGATTTGTCTGCGAAGAGCAATGCAGAGTCTTTTACTGGCAATGTTGATAACCATCGCACTCATGGGAAGCAGCGCATCCGCAGTAACCAGATCCGAGGTCATGGATCGGGCCGAGTCTTGGACAAAAAGCTCGGTGTCGTATAGCCAGTCTCGCACATTCAGGGGCTATCGAACCGACTGCAGCGGCTTTGTCTCATATGCTTTAGCACTAAATAAGCCGGGTCAGACGACGAATTCGCTGGCCAAAACCACAAGAGCCGTCAAGAAAAGAGACCTGGAACCGGGCGATATTATTGTCGCAAAGGGCGTTCACGTGGTTCTCTTCGGGGGCTGGGCAAACAAGGAACAAACAAAATACGTGGCATACGAACAAGCTTCGTCGACCGGCTCGATCGAGCGAGTTACGCCGTATCCTTACTGGAAGGGAGCGGGCAGCTATGCCGCCAAACGTCATCCGGGGGTTGGCGGAGGCGGGGAGATAACGGTATCTCGCGGAGGCGAGCGAACCTTGCCGCCGCTCAGAGACAAGTTGACGCGCAAGCAAAGTGATTATGATGGCGATGGTGTATCTGATGTATCGGTATTGTACGACGGGGCATCGAATAAGCGCTCTCTCTGGCGCTTCTATTCAAATAAGGGTAAATTCAATGCCGTTAGCGTTTGGTCCGGTATCGAGGGTGCGTTCACAATGCAAAACTCAAAGAAGACTTCCGGTGATTTTAACGGGGACAATATTGCCGATACGGCGTTGTTCTATCGGAACCACGATGATACTTCGTCAATCTGGGTGTTTTACTCTGGTAAAGGCCGGAATGTTAAGGTCACGATGCCATGGACGAGCCAACCAGGTCAATTCGATTGGGACCGGGTGAGGCTGGCTTCCGGAGACTTCAACAAAGACGGTCGCAGCGATTTGGCCTTGTTTGACGGCACACCGGCTGAGAGCAGCGCATTGTGGGTTATGCTTACGGACAAGTCCGGCGGCTTTACCATGTCAAAATGGTGGCAGGGGGAACCGGGAGCATTCGATTGGGATAGCGCTAAGATGTTATCTGGAGATTTCAACGGCGACGGCCGTTCTGATTTGGCATTCTTATACGACTATGCCCAAAGTCCCACAGCGATATGGATATTTGCGTCGAAAGGGAACGGTTTTTCACCCCGTATTTGGTGGAAATCTACGCCAAACACTTTTTTGGCGGAGAGGGTCAAGATGGTTTCCGGCTATTTCAACCGCGACGACCACGCGGACATCTCCGTCTTCTACGATGAGCCAAACGGAGGCACGTCCATCATAACGCTCTATTCGAACAAAGCCGGTCATTTTGCCGCGCGCAAGCGATGGTCGGGTGAGCCGGGGGGCTTTAGTTGGAAACAGGCGAAGATAATGGCCGGCGATTACAATGCAGATGGTCTGACCGACCTGAGCTTCCTTTACGGCTATCTTGACGGTCACGCCAGGGCATGGATGTTCGAGAACGATAAAGGCAATCGGTTTCTGCCGAAGACATGGTGGACAGGTGTTTCGGGGAAATTCGACTGGTCCAATACTTTGGTGACTGACCAGGAGCAAACTGAGGGTTAGTCTTTTCAGCAGGATTTGGTGTGATTGTCGCTCTCTTAATGCAGCGCAGAAAAAAGCCGCGAGCCCTCCATGGCTTGCGGCTGTTTATGGGAGCGGCCGTTAATCGGTCGGGAACGCCTTACGGCGTAGCTCACCATGGATCTTAAGCGAGACGGGAGAGCGGACGCATATGTGTTGTTACTAGTGCATAAAAAGCTTCGAGTTCTGCGATTGCATCCGTCTCAACGTCGTCGCCCAAATCTTGCGAAAAAGATCACTGCAGAAGCGAGTACGCTTGTGCGTATTGTAAGTTATCGGCTACATGATCGGGATTCTGCAGTTTGCAGAAACAATTGCAATTTCATTAAAGGGAACTTTAAAGCCGCTAGTTTGAAGTAACTCGTAATAAACCTGAGGCAGAAGTAAGAGTACAACCATGGTCATTTTTGAGCGCGCTTCGACTATTTATGAGGGTCAAACAGAGCAAATTGCCGTCTGGATCGACAACGTCAGCAACTTTATCGCACGGCTCGAGGTCTTAAACAGCGAGCAAAAACCGGTCACTTTCACCGAAGAGTTTCTGCGCTTTTTTGACCACGGCAGCCCCGGGCTTAAGGTTGAGCTTCCGGCAGAGGCCAAAGCGGCAGAGTAAAACTATAAGAGGGCAGAGCAGGGGAATAACGTGTTACGACACGGGGAGTTGAGTCCCCTATTTATCCCCTCGCATCTCCAGATACTCTTTGAACTTAGCGGAATGCCTTCCCTCTGCTTTTGCGAGGTAACCGAAGAATTTCGCTATATCATCGAAGCCTTCTTCCCGGGCTTTCGCCTCGAAATCTTTGTACATTTTCTGCGATTCGAATAACTCCCCTTCAATCGACTCGAGGATATTATCATTCGTTGTTTTAGTCCCTCGCAGATACAATAGATGGGCCAGGGCGTGCCAGGTCTCTTCGAACGCGAACTTCAAGAACAGGTCTTCGGCAATCTCGTCGCTCTCCTGTTCGGCTATCTTGGCGAACAGGAGATAGCGCCGATTGACTTGAGATTCTCCGGCGAAAGCCCGTTTCAGGTTGTTCTCGGTCGCGGTACCCGAAACGTCCGCGCTGTCCTCTCTTATCTTGAACTTATCACTAGTAGCACCGCAGACGGTGCAACCCCCCGGTGCTTCTTTGTTTATCATTAGTAACTCGCAGACGCTGCATTTCCATATATTCAAGGTTGAGTCCTCCTTTAATTGATGCGCCCCCGACCCTGTGACCGCGAGGCGCAAATGAAATCCCGATAATAAGCACGCGGCCATTGAACAAGTCTATCTCATAATAAACATATTCGCACAGGAAAGATACGAGAATCGGCTTAACGCCTGACAAGCTAAAACCGTGAAAGAGCTTTACAGCAGGAGCAGTCGTTCGACCACAGCCATGATCGAGAATCAAAGTCACATCTTAGCAGCATGCGCTGCGGTTCGAGCGCGGGACCTAATATAGCATTGTGAGCTGACCGGACTTGTCACTGAACATCCCATCGTTTATAATCTTTATGCGGCAAACAGCCGTCGAAGATTCTTATGGCGCGTTCGTCTAGTGGCCTAGGACATCGCCCTCTCAAGGCGAAGATCACGGGTTCGACCCCCGTACGCGCTACCAAAAAAGACTGCCTTTCGCGGTCTTTTTTTGTCGGGTATTACCTGCTTTCGCGGTATTCGCACCGCACATTTTCACAATTGCTTATGCTGGCGCCAATTGATGTGCCCCGCCGAACAAACATCCTCATTTAAGTGCTAAAACCGCCCGTATTGCTCAAGAACAATCGGCCGGTAACCGATTAATTCATTTGTAGGTTGGCGCACGAATGGACAAGGAGTTCTAATGTACAATACCGCAAGACAATCCTCAGGCAAGATTCGACTGGGAGAACTCCTAGTGACTTTTGGCATAATCTCGCAAGAGCAATTGGAAGACGCGCTTTTTGAACAAAAAAAATCAGGAAAGCGTCTTGGTCAAGTTCTGCGACAGCTAGGATATGTCAGCGAAGAAACGATGATAGTGTTTTTGGGCAAGCAGCTCAATATCCCCAGCATAGACCTTGAACAGGTCGTGCCTGATAAGCAAGTCGTTAATCTTATCCCGGAAGCGATAGCAAGACGCCACAGAGCCATACCGGTTTCCAAGGCGGGCAATGTTCTGACCCTAGCTATGTCCGATCCGCTCGACGTCTTTGCTATTGATGATATAGCGGGTATTACCGGCTGCGAAATAAGCGCGGTTGTCAGTACCGAGCGGAGCGTGCTTAAGGCAATCGACAAATACTACTGGATACAGGAGACAGCGCCTGACGCCGACGCAGATGTGACTTATTCGACAGACCATTCCGAGAAACTAATCGATAATGCGAACATGGCAGATGGTTCGGCAGTCAAGCTGGTCAATATGATAATAAGACAGGCGGTAAATGACCGGGCTAGCGACATTCATATCGAACCCGATGAGCGTCAATTAAGAATCAGGAATAGGGTCGATGGTATCTTGCACGAAGTCATGACCGCGCTCATGTCCATGCATCCGGAAGTAGTCTCACGTCTGAAAATCATGGCCGACCTAGACATAGCGGAAAAACGAGCTCCGCAGGACGGACGGTTCTCCGTCGCTACGGGAAACGAGAAGATAGATATACGAATCTCGACTATTCCAACGATTTTCGGAGAGAAACTCGTGTTAAGACTGCTCGAGAAGAAGGCCATCACGGTGGGCGAGGAGAAACTCGGGTTCGATGAGCGGGACCTGCCGAGATTTCGGCGTATGATAAACAGCCCTTACGGCATGATACTGGTAGCCGGGCCGACTGGAAGCGGTAAGACCACAACGCTCTATACTGCTTTGAATATCATTTCGGATGTCGAGAAAAACGTCGTGACGATTGAGGACCCGGTTGAGTACAAACTGCCTCTCACGAACCAGATACAGGTCAATCCGAAGGCCGGTGTCACATTCGCGAGCGGCTTGCGTTCTATTC
>MELI01000104.1:34942-39045 GCA_001767575.1 Candidatus Aquicultor primus
GAAATCAGAGACAAAGAGACTGCGGACATCGCGGTTCATGCCGCTCTCTCGGGACACCTCGTCTTTTCCACTATTCACACGAATGATGCGCCCTCAACCGCCGCTCGATTCATTGAAATGGGTATTGAGCCGTTTCTAGCTTCGACGGCTATTCTCGGTATCATAGCGCAAAGGCTCGTGCGCTTACTATGCGAACACTGTAAAGAAGCATACGCACCGGCTTCGGAGTTGCTGGACGAACTCGGTTTGGCCCACGACCCGAATCTTCTTTTCTATAAACCCCACGGTTGTATCGAGTGTAAAGGAACCGGATATAAAGGGCGGGAAGCTATCTTTGAGATTCTTGAGGTCGATGAGGAAATCAAAAACCTTATTGTTGCCAAAGCGCCCGCTGCACGAATACGGGACGCTGCTTTGCAGAAGGGGTTTAGGACTCTGCGCGATGCGGGTCTCGCGAAAATCGTCCAAGGCAAGACCTCTGTGGAGGCCGTTCTGAGGGTAACACAAGAGGCTGAGGCAGTGGCAGATGATTAAAAAGATGTTCGTCAAGGGTATTCAGCGCAATATAACTGCAATCCAAGTGTCGGGGATGCTGGTATTTGTTTTTAGCCTGGCTGCTATATTTATGGGAGATGAGACGAGCCTTAGGCAGGGCTTCGTTGTCGCTGCGGCTTTGTTCGCGCTGATATCGATGATTCTAGGCATGATTATTGCCGCCAATACGCGCAAGAGCCTTGATTCGCTCACCGGGGTAGCAACACAACTAGCGGAAGGAAACTTGACAATCGTCATCGACGAACCGGCAGACGACCATTTCGGTGAGCTTTCCGACGCCCTTGAGCGCATTCGCGACCAGCTTAAAACGTCCTATGGTGCTATCCAGGAATATATTGATGAGCTTCAATCCAGAGTCAAAGAGCTAACGCTCCTAAGTGACATCGACGGAGCGATTCTTGCCGGAAGCCGCCTTGACACCATACTCGAATTAGCAAGTGAGCGTATATGCAGGCTCTTGGGTGGAGATTTTTCATTGGTAGCGCTCGTTGATAAGAAAACGGAGACTATGAACATAAAGAGTGCATATGGTTTTACGGATGATGAGAAACGCGGGCTTCTTGTTCGTATGAGAGACAAGATAATCAACTGCGACCTTTGCCTCTCTCTAATCGCGGGTCAAGTCACGGTAGTCGAGAACCTCTACCGATCGCATTTGAGTGAGGATGCTAAGAGTGTGTGCAGCTGTTTCGGAGCCAAGGCGATGCTCGCAGCGCCGCTTATGGTTGACGGCAAGCCTATTGGGAGCATCGTCATCTGGTACAAGCAAACTCGTGGCTTTGATGAGAGCATACTCGATAGATTTAAGCTATTTACCGGCCAAACCGCCGTTGCCATAAAGAGCGCGTCACTTGTCGACGGTATGCGCGGGCTGACCGTCGAAATCATGAGGGCGCTGGCTATGGCAATCGACGCGCGAGACTCGTATACCGCCAATCATTCAGACCGCGTAAGTAGGTTTGCTGTCGCTCTTGCCCAAGAACTCGGTTTTGGCGCTGATGATGTGCAGACAATCGAGTATGCGGGCTTTCTTCATGACATCGGAAAAATCGGTATCAATGAGAACATCTTGAACAAGACCAGTTCGCTGACGTCTGATGAAATGTCGGTGATGAAGACACATTCGGTCATCAGCGCCGATATAATTCGTCCAATCGAATTTCTGGCGGATGTCGTGCCCATTGTCCGTCATCATCACGAATGGTTTAACGGCAAAGGTTATCCTTCAGGTCTGGCGGGCGAGGAAATTCCTTCAGGGGCGCGCATTTTAGCGGTTGCGGATGCGCTCGAAGCTATCACGTCCGACAGGCCCTACAGCAGAGCGTTGACGCTCCACGAAGGTCTTGCGCGGCTGAAGGCCGGCGTACATGTGCAGTTTGACCCAGAGATGGTCGACGCTATGAGCCGCGTAATCGAGCGAATCGAGGACGTCGACCGCGCAGAAGTCTCAGCGTTCGATGGCGATATGATCTCCGATGGTGTGATGGATTCTGAGTCAGACGTCGCTATTGAGGGCGAGGAAGCCGGCTAGTACGCTGCAGTCGTTCCCGCCCGCCCCTTGTACCCCTGCGAAAATCAGAAATTCTTTAATCGGTTGTTGCCCTCTGTCTGAGACACATATCTATCGGCCTCGAGCTTGCGCACCGTCTATCAACTAAATCACTCACTTAGTGGAAATTAACGTATAATTGGTTATACTTACATAGCATTTTATGAAACACTTATGGAGGCTTCGTCGCGTTTTGCATGGTAATTCACATAATCATATAGATCGAAATAGAGTAAAAAAAGGCCTGGTGTTTGTTTTCTCCCTCGGCGTGCTGGCCATGGCCGGTATCATGTTCTTTACGTTCGATACAAGCACGCTGGATGCGTTGAAAAAGATGAATCCCGTCTATCTTTTACTTGCCGTCCTGGCAGTGCTTATAAGTTGGTTATTTAGCGCCGCCGCATTCTATGTTCTTACAAAAGCGATCAAGCGCCCGATATCTATGGCGGCCTCGGGAAGAGTCTATTTGGGCGGCAGTTTCTTCGGCTTTATCACTCCATTCGGATCGGGGTTGATGCCTACGCAGGCGTACCTGTTGTCGAAGGAAAAGCTCTCGCCAGGACAGGCGACAGCAGTTACAGGCGCTCGTGCCATGACCTCTTCGTGGTTGTTTGCTTTTCTAGGGCTTATGATATTGATTGCTTTCAGGTCGTCTGTTCCTGAAGGGATCGGTACTAATATACTCATTGGGGTCGTCGCTGTGGCCCTAATATGGAGTTTGTTCGCCCTTTACTTCATTAAACGTCCAGCGGACGCGATCCGCATCGTGCGCCGGATATTTAACATCCGACCGATGTCTCGATTTTTCAAAGATGACCGGCGGGAGAGTTTCGAGAGCAAAATAGACGATGAAATCAATCACCTTAGCGCAAACCTGAAAGACCTTTTTTCTCCAAAAAACTATTTTGCACTGGGCCTTGTATTTCTTGTCGAGGTTGGAGCATGGTTCGCGCTTTTCTCCGTCCTTCCACTTGTCTTACTGGGCCTTGGGTGGGAGGGAAGCTTTTCGACCCTCATTTTCAGGATGTTTCTGCTGTTCTGTCTGGTTCCCGCCTCACCAACCCCAGGCGGGAGTGGGGCGGTAGAAGTTGGCTTCACAATGTTGCTCTTTAGCGTAGTCCCCGCCCACCTGATCGGACTGGTCGTGCTTGTCTGGCGAGCCCTCACATACTATTTCACGCTACTAGCCGGCGGCTTCGTCGTCGCGAAGTTGTTTTCACGAATGTCGGCGACGGAACGCGCAGACGTGGGATAACCACCCGTCAAGTTCATTTGCTCCATCGAAATACCCCAAACTGTTTCAAGCTGGCGATGCTGGGTAAAAAACAAATATAAGGGGGTGTTGGTTGTGGAAACAGGAACGTCTAGAGGATTGTGGAGCATTATTTACGCAATACTCGCCGTACTTGTCATTCTGGCCCTGCTGCAGCTGTTCGGGCTGTTCAGCCTTACCGTCGGCATTGCAAACTTCATCTATATCCTCACCATTGTCGTGCTGGTGTTGGCGGTCGTCCACTGGGCTGGTCTAATTTAACGAAGCAATAGATGAACCACGCAAGGGGAGCCGTGGCTCCCCTTTATTTCTGGCATTCTTACAGCGACGAATAGGCCATTGTCGACCATCGTTTTGTTCCATGATGCTGCCTGCACAGAGACCGGTTTGCTCTTTCAAGACATAGACTTGATTTTTGCAGGTTCTATGGCTTACCCTTAAGCTTACAATTAGTTCTAGGGCGCTTGTCTATAGAACAGTAGCCGGCACAAGAAGAAATCGTATTTAACATAGCAAGAATCGCTGCTGAATTCGTAGATATTGATATCACATCAAAGGTGAAAAGGTTGAAAAAGGGACAATGCGATATTTGTGGCAATCAATGTATTAATATTTGGACTCTGGTCTTGGCGCAATACGATTCGCTCCAATTCGAGCAATCCACCCGCCTCACGCTATGCGTCGATTGTGCCGGAAAAATGTCGGGAGCATTGCACGCCATTAAAG
>MELI01000104.1:39066-39338 GCA_001767575.1 Candidatus Aquicultor primus
CGGTCATCATTTGTCCCAATTGTCGAGAGCGCGTAAAAACACAGGAGCCGAAAGTCGCGCGCCCCTGTCCCAGATGCTCGACCATATTCTCCTGTTATTCGGCCTGGAAACGCGGGAATTTGGCGGATGACGCTGAGGGTGAGTGTGCGAGCAGGCAACCTTGCGGCGAGCGAAAGTGGAGCGGTAAGCGGGTTGTTGGGGACAAGAAATAACTTGACCGGAACGATATTCTTAAGTATAATTTAATTGTAAGATAGATATTTGAAAACTTC
>MELI01000104.1:39375-44644 GCA_001767575.1 Candidatus Aquicultor primus
TACCCCACCAACACGGATGGGACCGATAGTCAGGCATAAGCTGTCAGTGAATAAAGGACCTAATGGGTATGTTGGGTGAGTAAACCCGAGGTGTTCATAGGAAATCCTTATTGTAGCCCCAGAATGGGGAAGGGCGGCGAAGCGAAGGTTATCTTAGGCCTTTCTTTAATTTGCCCGAATAATCGTTCACACTACTTTCAAATGCGCAAATGCAAGTCTTGTCGGTTTTGACTGTCAGAGGCTAGCGCACCCCTCTCAACCACTCGTAAAACGCACAGTAAGGCGCGAAAGTGCAGCAATTATGCGTATAGACATGAGCTTGGTATGTGTCTCCCCCGCGCTTCGGCAAGCTTATCTCGTGGAGAGTTGTTGTCTCGGCGCACGAGTGGATGTGCTTTAGGTGAATCGGTTATTGCTTTAAGTTGCTATTGAGCGCCATATTTAATAGAATTAGGGCTGAGCATGGAGTATGTGTCACAGGTCACGTTAAGGCAATAATACAAGGCCTTTGTTTAAGATTGGAGGATTCAGTGCGCTTAAATAAGAGGTCATATGCGATCATTATCGGGGTAGTGGTCGTGGTGCTGGCTGGAGTTGGAGTACAGATGATGTTGGGTGGTAAATCATCACCCGATTCGATGAAGCGTGAAGTAGACGTCAAGAATTTAGTCATCAACGGCTGGGCAATCAAGCATAACGCTCGTCTAAACGAGAATCAGGATAAAATCAGGGAATTTAAGCAGGCATTGATCGAATATTACAGTGCGGAATCAGGAGCGCTAGTAGAGCAACAGCGTTTGCTGGACGCTATGACTGCCGCTGATATAGCTGCTGCGACGGATGATAATTCCGGAGAGAGGATTAGCAGCTTCAATATATCTGACGTTAAGTTCACGAAAGAAAAACTCACTGGCGATAAAGCGGAAGTCGAAGCCTTGATTGAGTTTTTTATCAGGTACCGCACGCAAGCCCAGGACTATAGCACTTATGGTAAAAACACATACCGTTGGGAAGTGGCAAAAGAAAAAGACAAGTGGAAAATCATTAAAGAAGAAATGCTCCCGGATAAAGAGTAGCGGGAACCAAAGGTAATAGTTGAGAATTCGACCAGCGAACGCGCGCATTGGCGGCGTTCGCTGCTTTTATGTTCTGAAACATAACCCGCACTTGTCTGATAATTATCATTGTAGGTGGCAGCGTATCGGATTAGCTCTTGCCTCGAACCAAAGCGTGCTCCTCAAATAATTATAACAATGTGTAATAAGCGCATGAAATAGAGTTAAAATATATGAGATTGTTAGAGAAATAGGGATGGAAATAAATCGCGAGAGGTGTTAATATTTAGTTGAGAAATTATCAAGAGGTAAAGCATGTTTGATGCGGAACCAAAAGGAAGCTATTACCATGGCTGATGTGTGGAAATAGGTTCCGGTGGAGACTTATCCGAGGCAAAGAATAAAAAGGCAGAGGTCGCGTCCAGCGCGTCCTCAAAAGAACAGCGCACCATGACGGCGCAAGGTTCGACTATCGACGATAAACACTCAGATCTGGAGCTATTGAACGCCGCAGAAGCGAGCTCGGCGTCGCGAGTATTTCCCGAAAAGGGATGTGCGTTATGTGCGGAAAACCTTGAGTATCTTGATGAAGACGTGATTCTCAGCTGCTATTTTTGCGGAGAAGAGCATCGAGCGAGCGTCTGGTGCCCGGAAGGCCATTATGTATGCCGCACTTGCCAGCATATGCCTCTATCGAGTTTTCTTGAAGAAATCATACATTCGAGCCGCTCCAGGAATCCCTTCGATATAGCCGAATTCTTGATGTCCCACCCCACCCTGGAAAAGCACTCCTGCGACCACGCGTGGATATTTACAGCCGCGTTGCTGGTCGCCGTTAAGAACGAGGGCTCGATAAGCTTGAGTGAGGAAGACATCCTAGCGGCCCTTGAATCGACGAAAGAGCAGTCGAACCCGAAGTTTGTCCATGGAACCGGCGTGTGTGGAATGGCTGCTGCGGTAGGCGTTGCGTTCCAGACGGTTCTCAGTGCGGTGCGGAGAAAGGCCGAACAAAATGATGGCACCACTATGAGGGTTGTGGCTCAAGCGATAGAGCACCTGGCTGATGATACAAGCCGATGCCGGTGCTGCAAGAGGGTGGTATTGATAACGCTGGACTTGATTGTCTCGCTGATGAGAGCGCGTTTCAACGTCAATCTTGAAGGAGCTTCCGACGCGTACATATGTCGAACGTTTGGGAGTGTCGGCTACTGCGAACCCGATTCCTGTCAATTCAGCGGGGTTTTGAGCGGGTAGGTTTGTTTTTGTCGCGAGCCGGGCTTTAAATATTAACGTGAGGCGAAATAACTTTTGCGGGGTTTTACACTTGGATAAGTATGTTTGCTATGTCGGAAAAGACATAAAAACCGGTTGCGAGATGCCCTGCGAGGGTTGTGCCGACTTCGGACCGAATCGAAGAAGCTCCGGTCGTCGGGAGAGAATCGTTAGCCTCAAGCTTTGGGAGCGCCGTGATGGTTTTGACCGCCGGCAAAACCATGGCAGGAGAGGATTCTATTCACAGGTTTTTGGAAAAGGCGCCTTTCATTTACGCGAAAATCTTTATGCCGTGGTACTCCTCTTGATTATGTTCAATCTTTTCAACATCGCCGATTTTATTTTTACTTTGAAGGCGTTGTCTGCAGGTCATTCTGAAGGCAATCCGGTGATGGATCGCTTGTTTACGATGGGTCCTGCCGCCGCCGGCGCGTTTAAGATAGCGGTGGGTTTGATTATAACTGCGTTCATCTGGTTCTTGCGAAGATACCGGTTAGTCCTAGAGGCCGGTATCTTCATACTCCTTTTATATATGGCGCTTATCGTGTACCACATCTATGGGGCGCTACGGTTCTATTAGGGTGTTTGACGTTTAAAGAATAAGCAAGTCGCATATATAAGTATTGTGCGGTGCGGCGAGCTAAAGCCGTTATTCAAATGTCCGGTCGGCCGACCGGACATTTGAATCTTCTCCCGGACAATAACTAATGCGTCTTTCGCTAAGACATGGATGATTAGAATCTTTCCTGCAGGATAAAACTCGCAGTCTGTCTCAACAATAAACTTAAACCCAATCCTTCAAAGAATTTGCCAGCGCTCATCTTATGTGCGATTATGTGTTTTAGGCGCATACTAGGTTTGCCGCCAAGCGCAAGATATGGCATTCCGCGTCTTTTCTGTAGGTAATCCACTCGTATAGTGGACGGAGGTAATGATGCGCAAGCTCTGCAGCGCACTTCTTATATGTTTAATACTGCCCGGACTGCTTATCGGATGCCAGAAGGATCCGGACGAGCGAGACCCGTTTAAAGCCGCAAACTCTAACCCCGTACGAACCTCGCAGCAGGCTGGAGCCCCTGACGAAAGCGGCGCATCAGTTCGGGCAGCCGACTCGGAAGCACTCGACCAAGATGTCTTGCAATTGCAGGAAGAGTTGGAGACTTTCAATAAAGATATAGCCGATCTTGAGAATTTTGGGGTTGAAAGCGCCGTCTCGGAAATCGATCGTGAACTCGACGGATTTTAGACTAGGTGCATGGAGATATTACGGTGTACTTGAGAGCTTTGACGATAATCTTTACATTGTGTGTGCTGGGCCTCGGTCAGGTTCAGATGGCGAGTGCGACCTCCGGCAGTGCTGAGACTGCAGAAGGTCAATTCGGCGAACAGAAAAGCGCGTTCAATGAGGCTTTTACCGGATACAAGAATGCGCGAGATTCCTACAGTACCGCGAAAAAAGAGCTGGACAGCACAAAGAGTAAGACCCGGCAGCGCCTGCTTGAGAAAGCAAAAACGTTTATGCTCCACGCCGACCGGTCTGCTATTAAATATCTCGATGTTCTCAAGGTGAGAGTAGAGCAGGTAAACGGAATTCCCGAGGATAAAAGATCAGCTATGCTGGCTGAGATCAACAAGGATTCCGATTGGCTGCTTAAAACCCAAACCGACATCGAAGAAGCGAAGAGCATCGATGAGTTGCGTGACATAGCGAAGCGATTTCGTGAGCATTGGCGAAATTATCGCGGCGCGTCAAAGCGCATGGCGGGCTTGATTTTGCATGAAAAGCTTGGGGTTATGATAGTCCGCGCAGAAGGTGCTTCGTCAAAAGTGAGCGAGATGGTTGTCACGCTTAAATCGCAAGGAAAAGATACGCGTGAACTTGAGGGACTCTTAAGCGATTTTAACGAGCACATCGATATAGCGAAGAAAAAAAATGAGGATGCCAGACCTTATTTTGAGAGCATTCCTATGGCCGGCGAAACGAGCTCGTCTTTCCAGGAGGGAATGAAGTTGATAAGGGATGCGCATCTCGAACTCAAGGAAGCGCACAGCGCTTTGAGCGATATCAGCAAGGAGTTACAGCTTGTCGCAGTCGAGAATTGATTCCAGTTCGGGAGCGCTATCAGCGCTTTCATTCATAAATCTAGTTCCCCGTCCCTAGACCGGTTTCACGCCTAAAGTTTGCCGCAGTCCGACCGATATAATTATAGAACTTACACGAAAGCAAAGACGAATCATCTAATTTACGCATTCTCTACCGCACTCTACTCATTAAAAACTTCGCTATAACAAAAAAATCATGGGTCTCTGAAAACTTAATATTTTTCCATGCTGATACTGCCGGAATTTATGGTCAGGAGGTGTGCACCATAAGCTTTTTCAAGAACACTGTAATATTTTTGGCAGCAGGCTAAACTAGGGAGCATTAACAGTGGTGCATGCAGGATGTGAGTTTAAATCATGCGGGTCAACCCACATAATTCAAGGCTCGCGACTGCCTCCGCAGTGCAAGTGTTTGTTTTACGGAGCTTCGGCTCCAAAAAGGAGTGTTAATGCTAAGGCTGTTTTTAAAGCCGGCTATCGTATTGATAGTCGTGCTAAGTCTTTTCCCGCAAGTTTCTGCTGAGTTTCAAGAAGAGCAGCAGGGAGTGCAAGCAGCTTACGAGAAGGCGGTCAAGGCCTATGACAGAGTTACGAACGTATATGGCGAGACCAAGGAAGATATCGAGGTCATACAGACAAGAGTGACCGAGACCAAGGAAGATATCGACAAGAGCGTCGCGTTTGCGAAACAAGCGCAAGCCGAGGCGTCGAAGTATTCTGAGGAGCTTAAGACGCTGGCGGATGATGCTAAGAGTGTCGTTGGAACGGTAAGGGCGGAAATGGATGATGATTCCGGTGATAAAGCCGGAGTTCAAGTAAGTTCAACGCCTGCTAAGTAG
>MELI01000105.1:0-7559 GCA_001767575.1 Candidatus Aquicultor primus
CTTCGAGTTTCTCCCGAGGCATGGTTTCGGCTTCTTTGTTCCAGATCATCACGTGCTCCCTCGCTGATTTATTTTTTTAACAGTGACCAACTAAAGCGCTGGTCGTCCCCCCTGTGGTTACTTATATATAATAGCGAATATATCCGGCTGTCGCCAGGTGGTTTGCTCTGATGAGGCTCAAGTTTGGCTTCTCAGGCCGCTATTGAGCCGCCGGCTGGGCCGGTACGGGCTGGCGCGGCTCCGAAGTCTGTATAGGAGGCTGCGTCGTTGGCGGTGTCGAAGGCGGCGTTTTTTCGGGCGGCGGCGTTATGGCCGCTTCCTTCGTGCCGACTCTTATTACTGCGGTTTTCGGTTTATAACGGCTGAAAAACTTTTCTTCTTTGACGACCTTACCATCGATTTTTGTTATCCTTTTGACGGTAACGTCCCGCCCGGGAGAGCCGTGATCTTTGACCTTGGTAACGCCTTTGGTTAGGGTCGCATCATCCTCATACTTGGTCGGATATGTCTTATAGTTGCTCGGCGCGCTCGTCGTATACGCGACTTCGACACCCCGGCTCGTACTATAGAAAGTTATAGTTAGCGTGCTGGAGCTCGCGTTGGCCTTTATCAACATATAGTATTTGGTGTTGTTCTTGAACTTGAGGTCGGGACCGCCATAAGAGACCGTGGCATCGCGCCCGGTCGGGTAATGGCTGATGAACAGGCTGTGGTTGCTCCGTTCGACCACCTCGTATCCTCCGAAAAAGATCGTGTTGAACAGCGTTGTGGCGACTTGGCATACACCGCCTCCAAGCGATGGCTGTAGCTCGCCGTTGATAATAGCAGGTGCCTCTTGGTAGCCTTTGCTCGCGGTTCGAGGACCGATATTGCCGTTGAACGAGAAGGTCTCATCGGGAGCCAGAATTATCCCGTCGAGTTCGCCGGCGAGTGTCTTGATGTTGTGCACCCTGGAAGTCTGCGATGCGTTGTAATGCGTTGTATAGCTCGAGACTTTCTCTTTAATGCCCATACCTTTAGCATCTTCAGTCGTGAGTTTCGGCTCCGCTACTTCGGTCACAAGTATTGCCTGCCGGTTGTCGCCGGTCTTGCTCGCTTCGAGCATCCCCTCGATTGCCTTTTTGACGTCGACCTTGACGCCGTTTTCACTGGGAACGATGGTAACGGTATCCTCTACTATCTCAAATTGGGCGTCTTTCGGCTCGCTCGCTATATTTGCCGTCAGCTTTTCAATCTCTAGCGCAGCCTTGTCGCTGTCGAAATCGACATCGAGGCTCCAGAGTGCACCCTCCCGCACTTTCTTAAACGACATCCAGTCGATGATTTGCTCTTCGGTTATGGTCCAGGTCTCCTGCTTGTATGTCAGCTCCAACGGCGCATCTATCATCTGCACGACCATGTTTTTAGCCTCGACGAGCGCGTCCTCGTGTATGTCGGGTTTTTGCGTTTTGATCGGAACCGCAACGCTTGGTTTCTCGGGATCCCCGAAGGCGGTCAATATCCGCGTCTCCAAAACATTCCGGGCGACCGTTAAGCCGTTCTTGCTATTCGCGATGAGTACCTTTCCCTCGACTATCTTTATCTCCGCGTCTTCAGCCGGCTGATCGACCTCATTTGCGACCTTGGCCATAAACGCTTCGAACTTGGCGTCCTCGCTGTCGAAGACGGGTGCCAGCTCTGTTTTGTCAAACCACAGGCTCATCCGAGTCTGCGTATCTTTAAAAACGCTGCCGGTACGCCCTAACGCAAAAGCGCTCTCCACCGTCGCGTCGATGTCTACTTTGACCCCGAGCTTAGCCGGTGACGCAACCCATTTCTTGCCGGTATAGAATACGTTGACGTCTCGTCCTTCGAGCTCTTTCGCCAGTTTGCCTATCTTGTCCGCGGCAGCATCTTTTGTCTGGCCGCCCAGGGATAAGCCGCTGACACTTACGTTCCGGTGGATCTTGTTGGCGTATAACGTCGCGTCGGCAATCCCAAGCCCGACTACCGATACGATGATTAATGCGCCCACTATGAGGCTAATCTTGAGCCAAGTTTTTTTAAGCGCCTGCTTCAATTTCTCTTTCAATTTGATTCCTCTGCTCCACTTCAGCTTCTTACACTACTTGTTGCTCACCTTTTTCGACGAAGCCGCATTTATCTTGATCTCAGCATCTTTCGTTATATACAAAGATACGCCCGTGAGCGAACTAAGCTTATCGCGAATCCCTCCGGGGATTACAAGCGCATCGTGTATAACCTCAGGATTTCCTATCGCCAACACCTCATACGGTGCCGCTACCTGCTTCTGGTTTATAAATATAGCCTCTTGCGTCTCCGATATGCCGGTCGCGGCGACGATTCTTATCCCATTAATAGATATCGCCTCCGCGCCGCCGACGCGCAGCTCAGTGATGATATCCACCATATCGTAAGCTCTGAGCGTCGCATCCTCATCGGTCACGAGCGCCTTGATTCCGGGCCCGTAGACCTTCGTCAAACCGGCTATGATTTTAAGGTTGTTCAGGTTTTTCGAGGATTCCGTCATTACCTCGGCGCTATTATTGCTCGCCTGCTCGATTTTGAACAACTGGAGGCGCAAATCGGCGGCCTCGACCCTGAGCGTATTTATCTCACCGTCGAGTTTGCTCACGATTTGCGTCAGGTCGGATTCCGTCGCATTTTGCAGCGCTTGAGTCGCCGATTGGTGAACGCGCAGCTGCGTCACGATTAATATGCCGAGCAACATAGTTACGGCGGCAATCGCTATCTGAGTCCGCTTTGCCTGGCTATTTAGAGCTGTGATAAAGCTACGAAAATATTTCAACGCCCGTTACTCCCAGTGACGCTTCTGAAAATAATGTCTCCGCACAAGTGCGAGATTCTGGAACAAGCGCACGCCAAACGCGACCACCGCTGCGAGATAAAGGTCTATCCCCAGACGGTCGCCGAGAAAGACGATAAACGCCGCGAGCAAAGTGTTGCTAAAGAACCCAGTGAAGAACAATTTATCGTTAAATTTCATTTCGAGGCTCGCCCTCAAGCCGCCAATGGCGCTATCGAGAGCCGCCAACACCGCAATACCGAGGTATTTCGAGTAGACAGGCGGTATGGGGATGTTCAACACTAGTCCGAGCGCTATTCCGGCAAGTAGTCCAATAAGAGGCAGCATCTAGTCGCCTCCTTCAACAACCTTTGCATTTTCAATCAACAAACCACCTTTATAAGCGGGGATAACTATATCGTCTCTTTGTTCGATCTTTTTTACCAAACCATAGTAATCAGCGATTTCATTTAGAAGTTGCCGCGATTTCTCATCCGCATTCAGGGCTTTTGCAAGCTTTTCGGAATCGCCTACCGCCTGAATCTTAAACGGGGAGACCAGCCGCGTCGAATTGACTAAGACCGTGCCGCCGGCGCAACGAATAGACGATAACGACATCAGCCTCTGCCCGTTGACGGATACTGCTTGTGCCCCTCCCGACCATAGACTATTGACGACTGTACGCAGGTCGTAGTCGTGGATGACATAATTATTCGGGTCCCCGTCTTTCGGATACTGGGGGCTGTCCGCAAGCGTTACAATCACGCCTCGGCCCGTAGCCGGTACCAAGCCCGTGGCCTTTCGCGTCTGCTCGAGCTCGTTCGTATAGGCCGATAGCATCCCCTCGTTCTTCGCAGCGATTTTCTCGTAATTCTGGATTTGAGCCCTGTCAGTCTCAATCTGTTTCTTGAGTGCGTCTCTGTCGGTCTCGAGCTGCCGGACTTTTCTTATTAAATCTTCTTTACGCGGCGCGTTGAGAGCCTGCTGATACTTCTGCTGTGTATTAAAAGACGTCGCTAATAATAGGCCAAGAACTAGATAGACTAAGACCAGCGATATATGCCAATTACGTTTCAAACCAACACTCCACCTGAACTTGATATTACACCAGTATATACGATAATAAGGGCGCGTAGAATATACTATGACCAGTATTCCCCTAAAACCTTGACGGCTAATGCCCGGCACGATTTGGACACGGGCTTCAGCCTACGAATTCCTGCAGGTTATCATACCGGCACACGGGTTCGAGATGGTGCATGTCGACTAAACCAACTAAACCTGGACTTATTTTAACTGCAAATATTTTTATTGGGAATAAGTTTCGAGGTCGATAAGTCGGTTAATAAGCGCCTGGTTGCCCCGCTTTATTGAACTTGGCCTGCGGGCAAGCCCGAATCTGCTAATATATTTTATAAAGCTTGCCTCGAGGATACACCGAACAGCAAAGGGGTCGCCGGTTTGAACATCAACAGTCACACCGATACATATGTGATAAAAATCCACTGCTCGCGCTGTAACGAGTACCTCTATAAATACCGCAAGCGCTCGAACGGGGCGCTCGTCAAATGCCACGCCGACCGGATTATGGAAGACGCCACTCGGGGCGACCTCAAATGCCCGAAATGCGGCCGGGAATTCGCCCGCTACAAAATGATAAAGAACAAGCCGGCGCAGAAAATAATCCGCGGCCGCGTCTACGTCAAAGGCCACTTAAAAAGATAATACCCGCTCGATAAAGAGTACAGGCGGGCTTTTAGCCCGCCTAGCCCGCCTGTTTTATCGTTCGGCTCACTAACCCTCGAGCTCACGTTTCTTGGCCGTGTATTCTTCGGTATCTATTTCACCGCGCGCGTAGCGCTCTTTCAATATGTCGAGTGCCTTGTTGCCTCCAGGTTCACGAGACGGAGCAGCACCGCCGCTACTCAACACCTTTACAAGATATACGATGCCTGCGATAAAGAGACCCCAAAACAGGACCATAACGAACAACATGAACACTCCGCCGAAGCCGAAACCTCCATCCCATCCCCACATCATCACGCTTCACCTCTCTTTAAGCGCGGCCTTCACTCAACCGCTAACCTTTATCTACCCGCTGGGAGATATAATCTAAACCAAACACCAAAGACGCCGGGCTTAAGGATTTTACGCCGGGTATTGAGGTGCGGTCAATTGCCGTGATGGGTTAACGGTAGTTGATGAACTGCAGCGGGATGCCGAAGTCGTGCTCTTTTACCGCCTGGATGACCGCTTGAAGGTCGTCTCTTACCTTTCCGCTGACACGAACTTTAGTTCCCTCGATGGCTACCTGTACCTTTAGTTTAAGGCTCTTGATAAATTTGTTGATTTCGCGCGCGATTTCGATATCGATTCCCTGCTGAATCGTCGCCACCTGGCGCAGCGTTCCCCCGGAAGCAGGTTCCGGATTCTTGTATTGCAGGGACTTGATGTCTAGGCTGCGGCGAATCATTTTTGTGTGGAGCACATCGTTGACGCTGCGAAGTTTATAGTCATCGTCGGCGTCGATAATGACCTGTGCCTCAGTCTTATTCCAGGTGATGGCACACTTCGTGCCTTTGAAATCGTAACGCGTCGATATCTCCTTGTTCGCCTGGTTGACTGCGTTATCGACCTCTTGCAGGTCTATCTCCGAGACTATGTCGAAAGAGCTATCTTTTGCCATTTGAACTCCTCTTCGTAAATGTCTTCTCCGCTATTCCGTTGACGGTATCAAGCTGGGACTGCCGCTTGCCGTTAAGCATGACCTCAAGGGCACTGACGTTGCCTACACGCACCTTGACGGTCTCATCTCCTTCGAAGAGTTTGGTCTTACCGTCTTCTATGATTCCCTCGAACGCTTTTTCACCGTCTACCGTAACACGGACCCATGAGCCGCCGTCTTTTATGCCGGTCAGCTTCACCGTCACGTCTATCTTTCCATCGCCCTTGCCGTTCTTCTCGGTCGTCGTAGTCGTCGATGAGGTGGTCGTTTTGCTCGAATCACCATCGGCGGCACTCGTCGCGGCGGCTCCCTTTTTAACGGTGGTATCGGTTGTGGCGGAGGCAACGGTCGTCTCGGTCGTAGACCTCGTCTTTATGTCCCTGACCACAACGCGCTGCTCATCGGATATATTGGAGACGCGTGCGCCCCAGGCTATCAAAGAGACGAATATAACCGCCGCAACACCGAGCACGATGGCCGGCTTAAACCATTTCGGTCGCTGTTGCTGCGCGATTCTCATATTCGAAGAGACCGTACTGATATCATACTCGTCTTTTGGTACATGGAGCCCTTTATACTGTTGAACCAGCGGCTCCGCATCGAGTCCGAGATACGAAGCGTAGGTCTTTATAAACCCCCTGCAATAGATTTCGCCCGGCAGACAGTCAAAATCGTCTCGCTCAAGGGCTTCGATATATTTTCCCCTGATTTTTGTATCTAGCTCGACCTCTTTGATGCTTTTTCCAAGCTTCCTTCGAGCTTCAGCTAAAGCCTCGCCAATCGTGCCGTCATTCATTGATTACCCCCATGCGAGAGAAATGCTCTTATATAGTTCAATTACGCATATTTTGTTAACGCAAACAAGAAAGGTGTGTATTCCACACCAATCTAGCGTCTTGCTATCCATAATAATTTAGCACAAAACGCTATCCGATTAAAGAAAGCGTCCGGGTGATTTCTACTTATCATCTTTGCCCATCAACTCGGCGAATTCTTCGGCCGAAAGAAGGACCGCCCGCGGTTTGCTGCCCTCGTAGGCCCCTACAATGCCCTTGGCTTCCATCATATCTACAAGTCGCGCCGCCCGTGAATATCCAAGGCGCAGCCGCCGCTGGAGCATCGAGACCGAGGCCTGACCCGCATTGACCACAACCTTGATGGCATCATTGAGAATCGGGTCGTCGTAATCGAAGCCGAATGCGGAGCGCTTGTCTTCGAGTATCTCCTGACGGTACTCCGGTTTTGCCTGCTTCTTGCTATATGTTGTGACCAGCTCGATTTCTTGTTCCGTCACGAACGCGCCCTGTATTCGGATAGGTTTCGACCACGACGGCGTCGAATAGAGCATATCGCCTTTGCCGGTAAGCTTTTCGGCGCCGGGTGTATCCAGGATGACCCTGGAGTCGATTTGCGACGATACGGCAAACGCGATGCGGTGCGTAATGTTCGCCTTGATGAGGCCGGTGATGATATCGGTAGACGGGCGTTGCGTCGCCACTATCAAATGGATGCCTACCGCACGCGCAAGCTGAGCGATACGGCATATCGCATCCTCCACCTCACCAGCGGCTACCATCATCAAATCGGCCAGCTCGTCGATGACAATGAGCATATACGGCATCAAGGGCAAATCCTTATCCTTGTCCTTCGAGATTATCTTATTGTACTGGTCTATGTTACGCGCTCCGACTTCGGAGAGCACCTGGAAGCGGTCTTCCATCTCGCCTACCGCCCAGGTCAGCGCGGTGGCTGCCTGTTTAGGGTTGGTCACGACCGGTGTTACCAAATGCGGCACCTCGGCGTAGAGATTGAGCTCTACGCGCTTGGGGTCGATAAGAATCATCTTTATCTCGTCCGGGCGCGCCCTCGATAGCACCGACATCAAGATGGCGTTGACGCACACGCTCTTGCCGGAACCGGTCGCTCCCGCGACCAGAAGGTGCGGCATATCGCCCAAGTCCGCAAGAATCGGATTACCGGAGATATCTTTTCCTATACCGACGGTAAGGACACCCTTCTGCTTCTCGG
>MELI01000105.1:7572-13005 GCA_001767575.1 Candidatus Aquicultor primus
GCGATACTGGTTCGGGACCTCGATACCGATTGCGGACTTGCCCGGAATCGGCGCCAAAATCCTCACGTCGGCTGTGGCTAAGGCGAGCGCTATATCGTCGGATAGGCTCAATATGCTGTTTACCTTGACGCCCGAAGCCAGCTGCAGCTCATACCTGGTGACTGTCGGACCTTTTATGACCTTGGTGACGCGAGCGTCTACATAAAAATCGCTAAGTACTTTCTCCAACGCCTGGCTGTTTTCTTTGACGCCTTTGCTGCTCTTGAAGCCGACACCAGTGGTGCGCTTTAAAAGGTTGGTCGACGGAACCATATAGTTCGTGGCGCCTTCGAGCTCTTTATCCATATCGATTTTGAGCTGTGTGGTCTGTTTGTTCAGAAGATTTTCGTCGACCGGGGGCGACTCCGGCACCGATCTCGGTGCAGGATCGATATCGGGCTCGGCTTCGTAAATGACCTCCTCGTAGACTTGCGTTTTCTCAGTCTTGAGGGGCTTGAGCTTTACGTTTTTTATACCGTCCTTTTTAGCTTTTACTTTTTCATCGAGCTTTTTGCCGGCTACCTGGCCCTTCTCGGCAGCGGTATTGAGCAGCGCCCCGATCGAGATGCCGGTGATAAGGACGGCACCGGTGATTATGGCGCCGGAAAATATGATATAAGCGCCGACATCGGCAAAGAGCAGCCGCACTACATATGAGACGCTCGCCCCGAAGACGCCGCCGTACTCGAAGAGGCGCTCCCTGACAAAATGCTCTTCCATGGGAACCTGGAGATGGATGATGGAAAGGCCTCCCAGAAATACGAGCATGCCGCCTATGGCCAGAACCTGGGATTTCAAATCGACTTTGCGCATGATAAGGCCGAAGCCGGCCCCTATCATGCCAAACGGAACCCCGTAGCGTGCGATGCCGAAGAGCCACATAAGTACTTGCTGGACAAAACGTCCGGCGATTCCCGAGGACTCCGAAAACACGCTGACGACAAGCAAAATACCGACGGTAATCATGGCGATTCCGTAGACCTCTTGCATGTGCTCTGACTGTTGCTTCGTTACTTTGGTCGCCCTTGCCACGATTCCCCCTATTTAAACGATGTTGCGACTAAGGTTATAGATCCAAGGGCAAAACAATATATTGCGAATACATACAAGCTATGCTTCCTAAGATAATCGATAAAATACTTTATTGCAAAGTAGCCGCTTATGCTCGCGGTAATGAATCCCGCAACCAGCAAGAAAATGTCGACGTTTTTCGCTCCCATCGATAGCGCCGTCATCTCTTCGGCCGTCCCCGCTAAGATAACAGGTATCGACAAGAGAAACGAAAAGCGGGCTGCGGCCTCGCGCTCCAGGCCTCTGAACAGGCCTGCGGCAATCGTGCTGCCGGAGCGCGATATTCCCGGCAACATCGCCAGGCCTTGTGCGAAACCGATA
Organism: Candidatus Aquicultor primus; assembly: GCA_001767575.1. Classification (GTDB taxonomy): domain Bacteria; phylum Actinomycetota; class Aquicultoria; order Aquicultorales; family Aquicultoraceae; genus Aquicultor; species Aquicultor primus. Next base: position 9,004 of record MELI01000105.1, read on the forward strand.
AATATAGCGTCGCCGATTCGCATATTCTCGGCCTTCACATCCCGCCTGCCTATTTTTTCGCTAACGACGAGCAAAACTCCTGTCACAAGGAGGAACATCCCCACTAAGCCGGGTGACTCCAGCGTCTGCTCTAAAAACCCTTTTATCAGAATATAGACGATGCCGACCGGAAGGGTTCCTATGATGATATACCAGGCGAGGCGCCGGTATGGGTCGTCGCCGATACGACGCTCGGAAATGCTCGCGAAAAACCCGCGAAGAAGCAGCTTGAGGTCGTTTCGAAAGAAAGCGAGTACCGCCACGAGCGTTCCAAAGTGGACGATGACATAATAGGGGACGTTTTGAACTTCATCAATGGACCATCCCGCATAATATGGAAATAGAATGAGGTGCGCCGAGCTACTTATCGGCAGGAATTCGGTCAAACCCTGGACTACGCCTAAAATCAATGCTTGTAGTATTGTCATTGCCGCCTCTTACTTGTGGATATTGGTCTACTGTTTGCGCCGTAATTCCGGCGTCCTGAACGCGCCGTCTGTTCTACTATGGCAGAACACAGAGTATGTTAGAACCGGACCTGGCCTTATACCTCGACAATAATCGGCATGATCATCGGGCGCCGCTTGATGTTATCATAGATAAACGCGCTCAGGACTTTGCGAACGTCGTTTTTGAGAACCGCCCAATCCGTTATATTTTCTTTCGAAGTCCTCTCCAGAGCCTTTATGACACGCTCACGAGCCTCATCGAGAAGCGCTCCCGATTCGCGGACATAGACAAACCCGCGAGTCACCAGGTCTGGTCCCGCTATCAATTTGCCCGTCTGTTTATCTATCGTCACGACGACGATTAGTATCCCGTCACTCGATAGTTGCTGGCGGTCGCGCAAAACGACTTCACCGATATCGCCGACGCCAAGACCATCGACGAGAATAGCTCCGGCAGGCACTTTCTCTTTCATGGACGCCTTGCCGTTCTCATTGAACTCCACAACGTCGCCGTTTGATGCTACGAAGATGTGGTCTTTCGGAATCCCCATCTCCTCCGCGATTTCCGCGTGCAGTCTGAGGTGCCGGTATTCTCCATGAATTGGAATGAAATATTTGGGCTTAACGAGGTTCATCATCAACCTCAACTCATCCTTCGCCCCGTGACCCGATACGTGAACACCGGATATAGAATCATAGAAAACGGAGGCTCCGCACCTGAAAAGGCGGTCTATTGTCTGAGAAATCGATTTCTCGTTGCCGGGAACCGCGCTCGCCGATATGATGATGGTGTCTTCCTCTGTAATATCGACCCATTTATGCTCACCGTTGGCCATTCGCGCCAGCGCCGACATCGGCTCGCCCTGGCTTCCGGTAGACATCACGCAGAGCTGCTTCGGCGCATAACGTCTCATCTCCGCCGGATGTATCATCATCTTCTTCGGGATTTTCAAGTAACCGAGCTGTGAGGCTATCTCTACATTTTTGGTCATACTAAGCCCGGTGACCGCCAATTTCCGGTCAAACCGGTGCGCTGTATCGATTACCTGCTGTATGCGGTGGATATGCGACGCAAAGCTCGCTACTATCACCCTGCCGTCGGCTTTTTCGAATATCTTATGGAGCGTTTCACCGACGACTCGCTCCGATGGCGTGTATCCGGGCGTCTCGGCATTGGTGCTGTCCGACATCAGCGCCAGCACACCCTTGGAGCAGAGCGAGGATATCTTATCAAACCCTATGACGTTGCCGTCGATAGGGGTCTGGTCGAGCTTGAAATCGCCGGAGTGGACGACAAGCCCGACTGGTGTATGGATGGCGACACCGACTCCGTCGGGGATAGAATGGGTCATCCTGAAAAACTCCAGCTTAAAACAGCCCAGCTTTATGGGATTATTCGGATGTATTTCAACCAGCTTAGTCGAACCGAGCAGATTGTGCTCTTCAAGTTTCCCCCTGATGAGCCCGAGGGTCAAACGAGTCCCATAAATCGGCACGTTAACATCCCTCAAAAGATACGGCAAGGCGCCGGTATGGTCCTCGTGGCCATGCGTGATAAAGATTCCCTTTAGCTTGTCTTTGTTCTTTCGCACGTAGGTAAAATCGGGCAGAACCAAATCGATGCCGAGCATCTCATCTTCTGGAAACATCAGCCCTGCGTCGATGAGCATCATGTCTGAGCCGTATTCGACGACAAACATATTTTTGCCGACCTCTCCCAGTCCACCGAGTGGAATCAGGCGAAGGCGCGGCTTGTTGTTGTTAGCCATATGGCTTTCTTCACTCCCTAGATCGAATTATCTAAAATTTATCTAAAATCAAATACCCTTCATTTTCGCACAATCCGCATGCCTTCAGCAAGCACATCACGGAGCAGCCGAACAATCTGGGTGGGGTTCGGTTGGCCAAAGAACTCGTTAGAGGTCCATGATTTTGTCGAGGCCAATGGTCACGCCGGGATATTCCTGCACGGCTTTGACGGCCATGAGAACACCAGGCATAAACGAGGTTCTGTCAATCGAATCGTGGCGCACGGTCAATATCTGCCCGACGCCGCCGAATATGACCTCTTGATGCGCAACAAATCCGGGCAGGCGCACGCTGTGGACGCGGACATGCTCGTATTCGCCTCCGAGTGCGCCCGGCAGAATTTCCTCGGATTGCACTTTGGGCCCCTTTATTTTGGGGGCAATCAACTTCGCGGTCTGCATGGCCGTACCCGAAGGCGCATCCCGTTTCTGGTCGTGGTGGAGCTCGATAATCTCAGCCCTGCTCATGTAACGCGCCGCCATCTCGGCAAACTTCATCATCAACACCGCGCCTATAGCGAAATTCGGCGCGATTATCGCGTTTATCCCATTGTCGGCGCATAATTTCTTTATCTCGACCTTGTTGTCGTCGCTCAGTCCGGTCGTGCCGACGACGATATGGACATTATTCTCGGCCGCCGCGCGTATGTTTTCCATCACCACACCGGCGAACGTAAAATCGACCATCACTTTGGCTTCTCCACCCTCCAGTGCATCCGCCAAGCTGGTCATCTCTATGCCGACCGGAGCCCGGCCCACCATCGTGCCTATGTCGCTGCCGACTCCTTCGACATCGACCGCACCGTATAACTCCGTTTCATGGTCATCCAGGACCGCTTTGCAGACTTCCTTGCCCATTTTACCGGCGGCGCCCGAGACGATGACTTTAATCATTAAACTACCTCCGCTATCCTTGCGCACAACTACGACAAATATATATTATACAAAATCGAGCATTATATTCCTTAAACAACCACGTCAAACTCTAATTATTTTAGCAGCCTCACCTCGATTAAGCCATAGCAATACAACGTTTGAGCCCCCGACTGCCTGTAGAAACAGTGTATTGTGCCAACGCCGGCATGACGCCGTCGCGCTATGATTCGAATAATTCGGGTAAAAAAAGCATGTTGCTCGATACCTAGGAAGCAGGCGACTGTAACAGTCCATATTCGCGACAGCCGGATGCGTCGTATGAAGCGAACACAAACACGTGCCGTTAAGTATCTTTGACGTGGTAAAGCGCGCGCCGGGAAGTCATTTAGGAAAGCCCCGACCAGCGTCGGAAACGCCGCTCGTACTCGACATCTATAGGCATAATGGACGAATAGGTCTATTATGAAATAGGTCGCTATGCGGTTAGCGTGGCGATGATTTGAATAAGATAGAGGTTTGCTTATGTTCGGACTCTTTCAGAAGTCGGACGGAAAACGATCTGATAAATCACACAGGCAGCGCGCTAAGAGCAACAGCCTGATAGAGCTGGAACAAGTGGTAAAGATATATGAGAACGAGGCAGGTTCTTTCCCGGCGCTCAAAGACATAGACCTGCGCGTCAGCACTCATGAGTTTGTCGCTATCATCGGAAAGTCCGGCAGCGGCAAGTCCACCCTTATCAATATGATAGCCGGAATCGATAGGCCTACTTCGGGCAGGATCATCGTCGACGGGCAGGTCATCAATACGCTCAACGAAGGACAAGTCGC
>MELI01000105.1:13160-13754 GCA_001767575.1 Candidatus Aquicultor primus
GTATCCGGCGGTCAACAGCAGCGCGCCGCCATTGCGCGGGCGCTCGCAAACGACCCGCCCATAATCGTCGCAGACGAGCCGACCGGCAATCTCGATTCAAAGACGGCGGACTCGATATTTAGGCTCTTCGAAAAACTGGTCGGCCAGGGTAAGACCATTATTATGGTCACGCACGACAACGACCTGGCAAACAGGGTATCGCGCGCAATTACGATAGCCGACGGGGAAATCATCGACGAGCGCTCCAGAAACACAAGTTCACGCCTGGAACTAGCTCACGCGCCGGTGCTTGAGGGATAGCATGCTTGGACCTCGTTGGCGAAAGATAATCCGCGACCTCTGGGGAAACAAGACTAGAACGATACTCGTCGTCATGTCCATCGCCGTCGGCATATTCGCCGTCGGCGTCATCGACAGCTCCCGCGAGATCCTTATCGAGAACCTCGATGAAGCTTACGTCGCGACCAATCCGGCTAGCGCGACTCTATATACCGAGGGCTTTGACGACGAACTGTTAAAGGCAATCCGAAGGGTCGACGACTTGAGCGAAGCCGACGCCCGATATGAATTTTCGACCAGATACAAGGTCGATGG
>MELI01000105.1:13798-14975 GCA_001767575.1 Candidatus Aquicultor primus
ACGATATCCGCATCTACAAATTCTGGCCCGAGCAAGGCGCTTGGCCACCGAAAGAGGGCCAGATAATACTAGAGCGTTCCTCGCTGAAGCTCGGCGTTATAGCCGGCGGTGACACCATAGAAGTCGAGAGTTTGGGTGAGGAGACCAACGAACTTCAGGTCGCGGGAATCGTCCATGACGTAAACCAGATACCGGCGGAGTTCACCGGCAGAGCATACGGCTATATCGACTTCGACACACTCGAAAAACTGGGCTTTGAACGTAGTTACAACCGCTTGCATGTAGTCGTCGCCGAAAACAGATTCGATGAGACTCACATTCGCGAAGTCGCGGCGTCGCTGCGGGATGACCGTATAGAGCAGGGCGGCACAAGGGTCTTCCGCATCGGTGTCCCCGAGCCCGGCAAACACGTCATGGACAGCCCGCTCAATGCGATGATAGTCCTCCTGGAGTTCCTGGGACTCCTATCCCTGCTCCTCAGCGGTTTCCTCGTCGTCAACACCATATCGGCCCTGCTAACCCAGCAGACGCAGCAGATAGGCATCATGAAGGCGGTGGGCGGTGTTCGGAGGCAGATAATGGGGATGTATTTTGTCGTCATCATGGTTTTCGGCCTGCTCTCCCTATTTGTGGCGATACCGCTCGGGGTGCTCGGAGCGCGCGCCTTCACCGATTTTGCGGCAGGCTTGCTCAATTTCGATATCGATGATTTTCGTATCTCAAACCGGATTTTCGCGATTGAGGTCGCGATTGGCCTGTTGGTGCCCGCACTCGCGGCGCTGTACCCGATTATTTCCGGCACACGCGTCACGGTTCGCGAAGCGATAAGCTCTAGCGGCATCAAGAAAAGCTCGGCTAGGCCCGGTATCATCGACCGTCTGGTAATGACGGTCAAAGGGCTCTCCAGGCCCCTATTGCTGTCGCTGCGAAATACCTTTCGCCTCAAAGGCAGGCTACTTCTTACTCTGATGACTCTTATCATGGCCTCTGCGGTCTTCGTCTCGGTCTTTACCGTGCGCTCTTCGCTTCTGAACACGCTCGACAAGATAATGGATTACTGGCAGTACGATATCCAAGTAAGTTTTGTCCAGCCCTACCGGTTCACACAGATAGAACGAAGCGCAATGCGTGTGCCGGGAGCGGCGGGTCTCGAGCAGTGGGGACAGAAAAACGTCTT
>MELI01000105.1:14987-25999 GCA_001767575.1 Candidatus Aquicultor primus
CGAAACCGAACTCATCAAACCGATTCTGCTCAAAGGGCGGTGGCTCGTAGCCTCCGATAAAAACGAGGTCGTCGTCAACACCGACCTGCTCAAGGATGAGCCGGATATCGAAATCGGCGACGAACTCGATTTGAAGATCGGGGGGCGCCTTACTAAGTGGCAAGTAGTGGGCGTAGTCAAAGGTCAACTGGCCGGACCACTTATATACGCCAACCAACCCTTCTTGTCACAGTTGACCAAGGATGCCGGCCGCGCGACTTTCGTTGTAGTCAAAACAGACCAGCACGACCCCGCATCTCAGCTGGCAATTGCCAAGCAACTGGAGGAACGTTTTAAAAGCGTGGGTGTTCGTGTAAGCGGTACCGAGACAAACGGTGAGATACGCTCGCGCATCGAGTTGCAGTTCAACATCATCGTCATCTTTCTCTTTATTATGTCGGTACTCCTTGCCATAGTCGGCGGTCTGGGCTTGATGGGTACTATGAGCATCAATGCCCTGGAGCGCACCCGGGAGATAGGAGTAATGCGTGCCATCGGCGCTTCAAATATATCTGTCGTCAAAGTCTTTGTCGTAGAAGGCATCATCATCGGCACATTAAGCTGGCTCTTGGGAACGATTCTGTCCCTCCCGCTGAGCCGCGTCCTCAGCCACCTGGTGGGAGTGGCTTTCCTGAAGGTCCCCCTCGACTACAAATTCTCCATGGCCGGTGTTTTCATCTGGTTCGCCATCATCCTCTTGATTTCGACACTCGCAAGCCTGCTGCCCGCGTATAAGGCGGCGCGGTTGAGTGTGCGCGAAATACTCGGTTATGAATGATTCCGCTGCTTCGCCGGCAAGCACTATCTGTGGTTAAATATGTTAAGATAGCTGGTAGAACGACTACCGAGCAAGGTCCGACGACTGGACGCGCGCTTGCTGGAGGATTGAGTGGGGACACAGGGCAAGGGCAACATCTATCACATTAAAATATACTGCGCGCAGTGCAATACCTACCTCTTCAAATACAGAAAAGAAAAGAGGGGCTCACTGGTTAGATGCTACATCGACAATATTGTCGACGACAACACCAAGGGCGACCTTAAATGCCCGGGCTGCTTACAAGAGTTCGCAAGGTTTAAGATAGAGAAAACGCGTCCCGCCAACAGGATGATCCAAGGTAAGATTTTTATCAAAGGTCACCTTAAGAAATAGGGTCGCAGGTTGCGCCGATTTTGCCTGTCCGATGAGTTGTTGAAAGGTCTATCCTACAAACAGAGGTCTTAAGACCATGTCCGCGCGACCCAGGTCGTCGCCGTTAATGTAGAGATCGACCGGCTTAAAGTCCGAGCGGCCCAAATAGTCGGTGATTGCTTTGTCATCGGTTGCGGAAACCACCTTGAATTGAACCTCTGCTCGCTCGAGAATCTTCATGATGGCCTGCGCGTCTGCTACAGTGTAAGATGTGTGTAATTTTACGTTCTCGATTGTCACGATAAACCCCTCCAGCTAGTTGCCAATTCTGTGCCTTGAAAAGTGCGGCAGTAGCGTTAGAGCTCTTGTATCGCCTTCACTAACCTCGGCATAAGCAGATAATAGGTAGAGTCTACGTTAAAACGAGACGCCGGTCTGTCAACCAAAGTCCTAATTATAGCGATATTTTGCCATCTAAGGGCTCAATTCATCAATATTAGCAATCATGAGGCTCTAGAGATTAGAGTTTAGCGGGCAACCGCTGCAACATCGCTTCAGAGCGAGACCTGACACCGAGCTTCTTATAGATGCTGTAAAGATGATTTTTTACCGTCTTCTCCGATAGATAAAGGGTCGCCGCAATCCCGGCATTGGTCATGCCTCGATGCAAGAGCACAAGAACTTCTGATTCGCGGGTTGTGAGACTATGCTGTCGCTCGGCGGCCTCGAGCAATATATGGGTTTCGTCAATATACGTACGCATCTGGGCAGTAGACGTCTTGACGGTTTCGATTTTCTTCATGACGCACGCCGGATACCCAAAAAACAGGACTACCAAAAAGAACGCGACATAGTTCGAGAGCAGCGAATCAATCTGATGATTGCGGATAACGCCGGCCACCAGCCCCTCGCTGGCAAGAAGTCCAAGCGTATAATAAGCGCTGAACACCACGGTTGCCATAACACTTCTTCTCATGCTCACAAAAAACGGGAAGACCATCAAGCAGGTGTATGCATACACATAATAGGAACTCTTCCAAGCTCCGCCCGTAACAGCAATAAGCGCTCCCGCGACAAACAGGTCGATGTGGAGCAAGAGGGGCCGCCCTTTGACGAAATCGGTGACTCTGCCCCAAAACATCGTCAGCACAAAGACATACGCTAATAACCCCAAAAATATCACCGGCGGGCCGATATCCAGTCCGAGCGCCGAAATTATCGCGATGTGCAGCAACGCGGCCCAGCGCAAAATCAGTAAGTATACCAAGTTATTTCTGACGTCAAATAGCATCTTTTCCATGGGTTACCAACTTTAAGATCGCGTCATCTCTTGAGACGACGCCGAGTTTCCTATAAGAACGGCTTAAATGAGTCTTAACAGTATTTGTCGATATCTTGAGGTCCCGGGCAATATTCTCGATTTTCTTCCCATCGAGCGCGTGCAATAACACCTCTTGCTCACGCGGCGAAAGGTCGCTCGGTCCGAGCATGGCAGCGAGTCGCTCGGTCGCCGATTTAAGCTTGCTTCTGACCTCACCCCTGCTAGTATCTGCGATATCAAGTGCCGCTAGCAATCTCGACAGATATGCAAACGATAACGCGGTCAAATAAAAAAAAGTTATATCGGTAGCGAGATGTTCCCCCAATTCGACGATTTTAGCAATCGTATAACCGGCATTGCTTACGACCCAGAGCCAAATAATACTCTGGATGGACGCGAGAACGAGCGCACCGCGATAAGCGAAGACAAATGATCCAATCATCATCGTGCTAAATACGTATAGATAATACGGGCTCTCGAACCCACCCGTGCTGATAAGCAGGTATAAATTGAAAGCGACATCAATAGATAGCAGGTAGGGGCGCGACTCCAATAGGGGCAGGGTTTTTGCGCGGAATCTCATTACGAATGCGTTATAGAACAACGCCGCAACTAATGGCACTAGCGCCATAACTGTAATACCGGTTGCGGTTAATACTGCGACTAGCGCGAGCGTCGCTATCCGGTACCAGAAAAGAAATGAGGTTATCTTCTCTCTCACTTCGAGAGAGGCGTTCTCGCTCGATATCATAGATTCGTCTTTGTGTTATGAACCCGATAGTCTTACCCTCTATGGTATCAAGCGCTGTACCCGCTATCAAGAGCGTTTCCTATGTTTAGCCGTATAATCAAGAGCATGCCGGTTCCCGCAATTATATACCCAGGCTAGGATGCGATGACCTTCGAAGCATAACTCTCGAGCGCGCTGAAACGAGCTGTGTCGCGGGATTCGATATAGATACGAACCAGGGGCTCGGTTCCTGATGGACGTGCCAGCAACCAATCCCCGCTCTCCAGAACCAGCTTGATGCCGTCTACGGTGCGCACCTCTGCGACTTTGTCGCCTGATATGTCGGCCGGCGGGTTGTCCCTCAGACTCTTCAAAACCTCATCCTTTTTGTCCGCCGCCAAATGCAAGTCGAGCCTCGTCGTGTAGAATCTGCCGTACTTCCCGTATATCTCAGCGAGTATGTCGCTCAGCGATTTTTCCTCGTATGCTACCATCTCGGCCAAGAGTAAGTCGGCCAGCAGCCCGTCTTTTTCGGGAATATGACCCAGGATGCTCAACCCCCCGCTCTCCTCGCCTCCTACGACTACCGGACGCTCCATCATCACCTGCGCGATGTACTTGAAGCCGACCGGCGTCTCGACTACCTCAGTGCCGTAGTCCCGGGCGATTTCATCGAGAAGGTGGGTCGTGGCAACGGTGCGCACAAGACAACCCTTGACGCCCCGGTTCTTCAGAAGATGGACTGCGACTAAGCTCAATACCTGGTTCGCGGTTATATAGGTGCCGTCATGGTCGATTGCACCAAACCTGTCTGCATCACCATCGAGCGCCAGACCTAAATCCGCTTCGCTCTTAAGCACACGGTCGCGCAACTCCGTAAGGTGTTTTTCACTCGGGTCCGGATACGAACCCCCGAAAAGCGTGTCCCGAAAGTTGTGTATGGTATCAACAGCGCAACCGGCCTGCACGAGCACTTTATCCATCAAGCCCTGCCCGGCGCCGAACATCGGGTCGAGAATGATGCGTAGCTTTTTCTGGCGCAATCTATCGAAATCTATAAGGGACGAAATTTGCTTCACATATTCCGTATACGGGTCGATATCGCGCACCAGCGAAGCTCCCTCGATGGGGGCTTGGAGAATACGGCCGCTCGCAATAATCTGGGCTATAAACCCTTCTATCTTGCCGGTTATCTCAGGGCTTGCAGGGCCCGCATACTCGGGGATGAATTTGATGCCGTTATATTCAGGCGGGTTATGGCTTGCGGTCAGCATTATAGCGCCCGCCGCCCCGTAAACCTTTATCGAAAAAGCTGTGAGCGGTGTCGGCAGCGCTCTTCTTGGCATAAAAACGGGGACCCCATTGCCGACCATGATGGATGCGCACTCTTGAGCGAACCTCTCCGCGAAAAACCGCGTGTCGTATCCGATGACTATGCCTTTTTCGCCAAGATCCTCGGCCTTGATGTAATCGGCGATAGCTTGGGCTACGATTCTTACGTTGGACAAAATGAATGTGTCGTTCATTATCGCGCGCCAACCGTCGGTTCCGAACTTTATTACGGATTCTGCCATATCCACCCCTTCAGATGCCCTAATGAATAATTACTCTCCGACCTCGATTACCTCTCTGACGAAATCGACAAAATTCTCGACTTCATGGTCGGCGTCTTTCTGGGTATCGCCCTCCGCATAGATGCTAACCACCGGCTCATCCGGGTCAGGCAAGACCAGTGCCCAGCTCGCAGCATTGTATATCTTTACGCCGTCTATCATCTCCGCTTCATGGCCCTTGGCTTTCTCGAGCAACCGTCTCATGACCAGCCCCTTCTTGTCCCACGGGCAGAAAGTGTTTGTATGAGCAAGGTGATAAGGCGGCATGCCGGCGACTATTTCGGAGAGCGGTCTCTCCGCCGCCGCCAAATATTCCATGAGTTTGAAGAAGCTCACGATTCCATCATATGCCGGCAGGAACCGGGTGAAAATGTAGCCCCCGCTCTGCGACCCGACAAACATAACGCTGGAGTCGAGCGCCGATTCCATCATTGCGCGCGAGCTGACCTTTGTTCGTATAACACCTCGGCCGTAACGTTTAGCGATATCCTCGACGACCGACGAAACGTTGAGCGGAACCGCGATTTTACCGATGCTTTGCTCGTAGTTGCAGGTAAGATAGACGAAGAGGTGAAGTGCATCATCGAGTGAGACCATGCGACCCCTATCGTCTATGATGGTGACTTTCTCGCCACCGCTGTCTATCATGATCCCGAAGTCCGCTTTGAAGGTGTCGACCAGTCTCGATATCTGCTGAGTAGCCGCGTTTAGCTGGTCGGGCGAGATCGTCGTACGGCGCTCGCTCGTATAGGCGTTCAAGCCCACCACATCACAATTGAGCTTCTCCAAGAGGTGTGGCATGATAATCGCAGTGCTGCCGAAAGCGTAATCGACGACTACCTTGAAGCGCCGCCCCTGTATTTTGTCTATATCCACGCTCTTTAAAACCGCGTCCCTGTAAGCTTCTATCGAGCGCTGCGGAAACTGCGTCTCGCCTATCTGATTGTAGAATACGCGCCTGAAATCCTGGCGGTAGAAATATTTCTCGATATCCCGCTGCAATCCCTCTTTAATATCGAGACCGTTGGTGTCGAAGAAGTGTATTTCCAGAGATTGCTGGTCAAACGGTGATGTGCGAATATGGATACCTCCGACCTCTTGCCCGGTCTGGATAAGAAACCGGTTTACCGAGGCCGACGTGATGCGCAGATCGTTCGTGGTGATGCCGGTCGAGTTCAGACCCGCTATCATCGCCCTTTTTATCATTCGGGACGCGCGGCTCGCATCTTGGCTAACCACTACCTGCGCATCGCGCTTGAGCGTGGTGCCATAAGCCATCGCGAGTTTCATCGCCAGGTCGACCGTTATGTCGACGTTTATCAGACCGCTCACGCCTTTCGCCCCGAAGAGGGTTCTCATGCCGCGCGATTCCCAGATAAGGTTGCTGTTTACGACCGCCCCGGCATCGACTTTCTTATATGGATATATCTTTACGTCGTGGTTGATGACGGAGTTCTCGCCGAGAACCGAGTCGTCGCCAACGACGACTCCCTGCTCTATCCTGACGCCGCTCTTGATATCGCAGCTCTTGCCGATGACCGCGCCGTGAACATGGCAGTGCGACCCAAGATATGCGTTATCCCAAATAATGCTCCGGTGGGTATGAGCCTTGCTCATCATGAGCACGTTGTTACCGATTACCGAGTATTCGCTGAGCTCGGCTCCGGCTTCAATCTTGGCGTTTTGCCCGATGACGACCGGCCCCGAGATATCGACGGAAAGGTCGACATCGGCTCCATCGCCAATCCATACGTTGTCGCGCATCCGTATGCCCGGGGGTTGTAGGTTGGATTTAAGGTCGAGAATGTCTTTGTGCGCCTGCACGTACTGCTCGAAGTTGCCGATGTCGCACCAGTAGCCATCCATTACGCAGCCATAGAGCGGCGCTCCTTGTTCGAGCAGCATCGGGAAGAGGTCTTTGCTGAAATCAAACTTCTCGCCCTTGGGGACGTGCTTGAAGATTTCCGGTTCCAGCACATAAATGCCGGTGTTTACAGTATCACTGAAGACCTGTCCCCAGGTCGGCTTCTCTAAAAACCTGTCTATCTGCCCGGACTCCTCGGTCATGACTACGCCAAACTCGAGCGGGTTCTCTACCCGCTTGAGAGCAATTGTGACCATGGCACCTTTTCGTTTGTGAAAATCCATGAGGTATGTGAGGTCAAAATCGGTTAGCGCGTCGCCGCTTATTACCATAAATGTCTCGTTAAGGAAATCTTCCGCTTCTTTTACGCTACCCGCAGTGCCCATCGGGTAGTCCTCGATAGAGTAGTTGAGGTTGATACCGTGAACGGAGCCATCCCCGAAATAGCTTTTGATGAGCTGCGGGAGAAACTGCAGCGTGGCAACGACGTCGGTTGCTCCGTGATTTCGCAATAGTTCCAAGATATAGTCCATGCAAGGTCTGTTCACTATCGGCACCATGGGCTTGGGCTGATTACTCGTCAGTGGTCTTAGCCTCGTTCCCTCACCGCCTGCCATGACTACGGCCTTCATGTCAATCCCCCCCAATAGTTTTGCTCATAATCTTCGTAATGTTAAATCTAATTTGCTACTTCTCAGCTATGCATTAAGGGTCCCCTGGCCAACCTCCTTGACGATTCCTGCTCAATCTTATGCCTACAGATACTCCATGACCCATACCTCAGTCTCAGACGGCAACTCATCCACCGATAACTCGATAGTGTCGCCCCGTTTTCTCACGACCGGCATAGATTCTAAAAATGGCCCAACCGGGCCGATGTTTATCGTAGAGTCCTCTGTTTTATAGTGCATGGGTACGGCGATCTTGGGCTTTAACTCTCGCACGATTTCGGCTGCCTGCGCATGGTCGATGGTAAATGTTCCCCCGACTGGTATCATAAGAATATCGACATCTCTTAACGCATCTCGTTGCTCCCGAGTCATAGGCTGCCCGTAATCTCCCATGTGCGCTATAGCAAGGCCGTCGACGTCAAACTTGAATATTATATTTCTCCCTCGTTTGCTTCCACTTACTTCGTCATGAAAGGAGTCGATTCCTTCTATGGTTATGCTTCCTATCACAATTTTCCCGCTTTCATCAATGACCCGAGGTGCACCGCCGACCGCCGCGGCATTGTCGTGGTCGTAGTGATGATGGCTTATTGTGACTATGTCTGCCTCGGTATGCGGAAACGCATACCCCGTTTTCTCGCTATATGGGTCGGTAACAATAGCCATGCCCGAAGCCGACTCGATTCTGAAAGCGGAGTGCCCGAGCCAGCTTATTTTGACTATCCCCAGCAAATCAGTTCTCCCTTCTCTTTCTTATTGAACCGCGATTGCCCCTCGACCAACCGCCATAGGGGCTAATTGGCTTGCTTGCTTACTAGAGTAGATATTCCCATTTTCAGGTAAATGTAACCGGAGATTACGGAGAGGACTGCCCCCACATAGAGAGTGAGAAGCCCTGCGGACCGGACTACGAGCATGTTCAACTCGACATCAGCCAGTAGAATAAAGAATGCGGACATCAAGAAACCGGTCGCCGTCTTGCCCAGCATAGATACGCGCAGCTTTACACCATAGCGGGAAAGTACCATCCAGCCCAACGACATCAACGCGTCCCTCCCGACAATGAGAAAGACCACCCAGACAGGGATAACCGCCTGAAATTTCAGATAGACCGCCACTGCCGCTACCGTTATGAATATCCGGTCTATGGTGGGGTCGGCCAGTTTGCCGAATTCCGTTTCCTGGTTGAGCTTACGCGCGAAATAGCCGTCGAAACAATCGGTCAGCGCCGCCAGTCCGAACGCCAGCGGGGATAGCCATCGCGCTTCAAAATCCCCGGCAAAAAGCGCGTACAAAAATACCGGGATGAATAATAATCTCGAAAATGTCAGAGCGTTGGGTATGTTTAATGTCATCAATCACCCGATCTGCCGATTGCCCTCGCCCGAGCCCTGCGATAGGGGCTTTACCGCAAAACCATGAGACTATTACTCGACAATACCGGCCACTTGGCCTTCGGCTTTGATTTTAATGTCCGCGAGCATCTGCTTCATGTTTTCCCGCAGCTTCTTTGAGAGAAGGGGGTGCAAAAGCGGAGCGAGCATCGGTATCCCGAACTCGAACGAGATGCTAAAAGTTATCTTGGTGTCATCGCCGGCTTCGTCGAGCTGCCAGAAACCTTCAAATGTCTTGAGGTCGCCTTTTACCTGCTCGAAGTCTATCCGGTTTTCTTCGGGCTTTATTAAATCTTTCTCGACCCATTTAATGACCCGTCCGTCTATCTCGTTTATCCATTCCGAGACCGTGTAGCCCGCGCCTCGCTCCAATATAGTGACTTTCTTTACATCAGCCATCATGTCGGGATACTTCTCGAAATCTGAGATTATCGGGAACAGCTCGACTGTGCTCATTTGTACATTGATGGTCTCTTCTATCAACGGCATATAGTACCCTCCTAAGGTCTACGTTAGAAGCGATTTATTTATCTCGGCTGAGTGCGCGAACGCTTCCAGGAAGAAGTCTATTTGGTCATACCCGATTATCAACGGTGGTTGAAGCCTTATGACTTTCGGGTTGTTTAGCATATGAAGCGCGAGTATCCCCCTGTCTTGAAGCGTATATATCGTGCTCCCGACGTAGCCCTCATCCGCAAACTCTACACCGATGGTCAAGCCTTTTCCGCGGATATCCATGATCAGGTCCGGGTATTTCGCTTGAATATCTTTAAGTTTCGAAAGCAAGTACTCGCCTTTTTGGGCGGCCTGCGCGGGCAGGTCTTCCTCGATTATCGCGTCGATGGCCGCAATCGCGGCGGCGCAGGCTAACGGGTTGCCACCGAACGTCGACGAATGGATGAGCGGGTTCTCCTCGAACGGGGCGAAGACCTCGGGCGTCGCTATGAAGGCGCCAATCGGCATCACGCCGCCGCCGAGCGCTTTGGCCAGCGTCATGATATCCGGCGCGATATCTTCGTGGTCGCACCCGAACATCTTGCCGGTCCTTCCAAGGCCGGTCTGAATCTCGTCCAAGATAAGCAGGATGTCCTTGTCGTCGCAGAGGCGCCGCACGTCTCTCAAATACCCGTCGGGCGGGCAGATGACGCCCCCCTCGCCTTGTATGGGCTCGAGGATGATTGCAGCGGTCTCACCGGTGACAACCGCCGCCATCGCGGATATGTCGCCGAACGGGACATGCAGGAAATCCGGTACGAGCGGCTCAAAGACTTCCTTGTATTGCGGCCGCCCGCTCGCGCTCAGCGAACCCATAGATTTACCGTGAAAACCGTTTTGCGTCGCGATTATCTGCGTTTTACCGGTCGCCATGCGGGCGAGCTTGAGCGCCCCCTCGACCGCCTCGGTACCGCTGTTGCACAGAAACGAGTAGGTCAGGTTGCCGGGAGTAATTTTAGCGAGCTTCTCACAAAGGTCGGCCATGGGTTTGTTGAGCATGGTGCGCACGCTGGTCTGCGGTATCAGTTTAAGCTGTTCTTCTACCGCTTTTATGACCTTCGGGTGGGCGAAACCCAGGTTATAGACGGCGTGCCCGCTGAGGAAGTCCAGATACCTCTTCCCGCGCGCGTCGTACATGTAGACCCCTTCGGTCTTTACCTCAAGGGTCGTCCCTAGAAACCTCATCAACCGGGCAAACCCCGGGTTGACGTATTTATCATATTTCTCAAGGGTCTCCTCGATAAGCTCCTCGGCGTTCTCCAGTGCTATATTCTCTTCGGTTCGCACAACGCGCATCTCCTCCCAGGGCGATATAGGTCTTTCTCTGCACGATTTGTCCTACTCTATTATAAGCATAACGCGCGACTTTTTTAATGTTGTTTTTGAGGTGGCTTGCCGGCGCGTCAACTTAAGATGACTAATCACCGTATTCCATCATTTTACTCGTCAACGATAAGTGATTTTTAACATGATGTTTTTAACGAAGCATAAATCAACCCGCCACAGAACGTGCGGAGCTCTGCTATAATAATTCCAGTATTTGATGGGCGACAGTAACATGCGTTGTAAGCGTCGGGGGTAGAAATTGCAGGCCACGAATTATGGAGCGGTGTTTACCAAGCGATGGATGGTCGAGATGATTCTTGACCTAGCAGGCTACACAGCTGACCGTGATTTAGCGCAAATGGTTGCCATCGAGCCTTCCTGCGGAGACGGTTCATTCTTGGTTCCCATGGTCGAGAGACTCTCTACG
>MELI01000105.1:26056-26198 GCA_001767575.1 Candidatus Aquicultor primus
GATCTTCAAGAGTGCCATGTTCAAACAGCTTTGGAAGCAGTTAAAACGGCGCTAATATCTGAGGGATGGCCTAGCGCTGATGTGCAGGAAGTATCATCTGCCTGGGTTAAGCACGCCGACTATTTACTTGAAAAACATCCTA
>MELI01000106.1:0-139 GCA_001767575.1 Candidatus Aquicultor primus
GTAAAAACTGGTTTGCCCGGCGATACCCTTGTATTTCTAGAGCGGCTCCACTTTAATATGTACAGAGTCCCATGTCGGTGCCGGTCCGGTTTGGCGGTCGTATGCCAAGATAATGATTAAGAGGCTGTGGAGTTGAACG
>MELI01000106.1:153-5618 GCA_001767575.1 Candidatus Aquicultor primus
GATTTTCTAATTCGCTATTTCGATATATACGGGTATTATATTGTCTTCTTGCTGTTGCTGCTGGAGAACTTTTTCGTAATTGGGCTGGTGGTGCCGGGGGAGACCGTCTTGCTTCTCGCGGCGTTTGTCGCCGCCCAGGGAAACCTCAGCATCACCTATGTCATCATCATTGCCGCCGTAGCCGCGATTCTCGGCAATATAACAGGATATTTGATCGGCCGAAAAGGCGGCCGCCCGTTTATCAAGCGGTATGGGGGCCGCCTGGTATCGCCTGAAAAGATAGACGCCGCTGAGGAGTATTTCGCGATTCACGGCTCCAAAACGGTCTTTATCGGAAGATTTGCCGCCGGGGTCAGGGTCTTTGTGCCGCTCATCGCCGGCGCCTCCAAGATGAATTTCGGGAAGTTTCTCGTCTACACCATAGCCGCTGTCGTTTCATGGACGGTTGGAATCGGTTTGCTGGGATTCTTTTTCGGACAGAATTGGAAGTTGCTGAGCAAGCTGGTCGGCAACTTCAGTCTCATCGTTTTAGCGGCGGTAATCGCATTGTTAGCATTGTATATCGTAAGGAGGAGACGTGGTCGGGCAGACAAAGGACCAAGCGGTGATAGCGGCGCTCAAGGAGCGTAAGGACCGCTATGTATCAGGGCAAGAACTCGCTGCCGGCTCGTCGGTTTCACGGGCGGCGATTTGGAAGCAGATAGAGAGTCTGCGGGCTAAAGGCTATGTGATAGAGGCGGCTCCAAGGCGTGGCTACCGGCTTGTCTCTTCTCCAGACCTTCTCATACCAGAGGAGCTTGCAGCACTCGTTAGAACCGAGACCATAGGCCTTAGAGTCGTCCACCGCGAGGAGGTCGACTCCACGAGCGACCTCGCCAAGGAATTGGCGGAAAACGGGGCACCGGAGGGGACCGTAGTCATAGCCGAAGAGCAGACGGCCGGTCGGGGGCGACTCGAGCGGAGCTGGGCCTCACCGCGCGGCGGCATTTGGCTCTCGGTCATCTTGCGCCCACAGTTAGCGCCGCTCGGGGCAACCCGCTTCACAATACTCGCCGCAGTCGCCGTCGCCAAGGCGATTGAAACCCTCGATATCACACCCGAGATAAAGTGGCCGAACGATGTTCTAATAGAAGGCCGAAAAGTATGCGGGATACTGCTGGAGCTTAGCGCCCAGGCGGACCGCATCGAGCACCTCATCATAGGATTCGGCATCAATGCCAATATCACGAAGGATGCTATCCCGGTTGAAGCGCGAGAGCGCGCGACGAGCCTTGCCGATGTGCTCGGCCGGGAGATAGCGCGGGCACCCTTTGTCGCAACGCTCTTCTCGATGCTTGAGCAAGAATATCGCCGATTGCTCGCCGGGGACTGGGAGGGCGTCCTTTCCGACTGGCTACAGCGTTGCAACATGGTCAACCAGCATATCGTACTCGACACGCATCAAGGCGTCGAGGAAGGCGTCTTCGCCGGCGTCGACGATTTCGGCGCCATACGTATACGTCAGGCAGACGGCGAGGTTCGGACCTTTGCCGCCGGCGATGTCACGGTCAAAACATAAGACACTTGACCTGGCGCGCGCTCCTTAATATAATTGTAAACCTATATCAGATATAAGGTTTACAATAAGGAGTTGAGTTATTTGAACGTCTCTCTCATGGCAAAAGCCGCGCTTATGGCGGCGCTTACCGCCGCGACGGCCATAGTCGCAATCCCTATCGGGTCTGTCCCCGTCACCCTTCAAGTCTTTTTCGTGCTCCTCGCGGGTTTAGTCCTCGGACCGGTATACGGAGCGCTCAGCATGATTGTCTATATGCTCCTGGGCATCGTCGGCTTGCCGGTTTTCGCCGGCGGCGCCGCAGGAATCGGTGCGGTCATAGGACCGCGAGGTGGGTACTTGTTCGGGTTTGTTCTGGCGACAGTCATCGTAGGTTTTATAGCGTCACGAGGGAAAAACTCCGTATCGCAGCTGGCTATTGCGATGGGAGCGGGCATCGTTGCCATTTACGTCCTCGGCGTCGTCCAGCTGTCTCTCGTGACCGGCATGTCGCTGATGCAGGCAATTCTTGCCGGCGCTGCGCCGTTTATAATCTTTGACGTTATAAAGGCGGTCGCCGCGGTGGCCGTAGCAAGGAGGATAGGTCTTGCAAACGGTAGGTCGACTCACAGATAACGGAACCATCAAACTCCGGACCCATCATCTCTTTTGTGTTTATACGTTCTCCGGCGACGGCTATGATCGAGCTTTTACCGAGAGCATGGAGCGCATCGCCGGGTTTTAGCAGTCATTGGAAATTTGTCTTTGTTAAAATAATGACTTTTGAGAGTCAATATATTATATTTGAATTAATGTCTAGTATATTTCGAAACTATTCGAAAATACCTATAGGGGAGCCCTATGAGAACAGATAAAGGGCTCAACGAAGGCTCGTTGAGCCTCGAAGAAGCTATATTTACCAGAAGAACCGTCCGTGAGTTCCAGCCGAAACCAATACCCAGAGAGCTTATAGAGAAGGTCATAGAGGCCGGCGCTACGGCACCCTCGGCTCTCAACAGTCAGCCGTGGCGTTTTATGGTCGTAGCCGGCGAAAAACGAGATGAGCTCGTCAAAATCTTGAGGAAGTTCCCGGCCTATCTGGCGGACATACTCGCCCTTTACCCGAAAGAGGCGGAATATATCAGCGAGGAATCGATAACCGATTTTGCGAAAGACCTGGGCAGAGCCCCGGTCGTAGTCATTGTCTATATGGCTAAGAAGAGAAGCGATTACGCGCATAGGATCGATTTGTTGGGATGTGGCGCCGCCATCCAGAACATGCAGCTTACGGCCTGGTCTCTAGGGCTTGGTTCGGTTTGCCTGACGTCGACGCTTTGGATAGAGTCCGAAATCATGGTCCACTTAGGGCTAAAAGATTTCGAGCTTGTCCCCGTCCTGCCGATGGGATATCCGGTAGCGGAACCCACCGTCATACCGCGCAATCCGGACGTTACAACATGGATAGGCTTGTAGGGCGATCGATTTAGCAACAAATGTATTTTTATATATAAACCTCTCGCCGTCTTCCTGCTATAATGTTTGTGGTTTATATTTTTGCCTTAAATAAAGGGGGTCTCGGTAATTGCCTCAACGCTTGTTGCTAACGATTGATGTCGGAAATACGCAAACGGTTCTAGGCCTCTTCAAGAAGAGAGAATTGGTGGGTGGTTGGCGCATCTCCACGAGGCGCGATACGACCTCGGATGAGTTTGCCGTCTCGATTTCGGATCTTTTCAAGTTAGCTGGTTTTACGTTCAAGGACATCATGGGGGTAGTTGTCTCATCGGTCGTGCCCTCGGTGACCGGTGCATTGCGCGAGATGTCGACCGGCATCCTCAATATGGAGCCGCTCTTTGTCGACTCGGAGACGAAAACAGGCATACCTATACTATATGACGACCCCTTTGAGATGGGAGCCGACCGTATCGCTAACGCCGTAGCCGGAGTAGAGATCTACGGCAGCCCGCTCATAGTAGTCGATTTCGGGACAGCCACGACCTTCGACGCGATAAGCAAGAGCGGCGAGTATCTGGGCGGGGCTATCGCGCCCGGGGTAGAAGTCTCGGCCGAGGCCTTGTTTGGTAGGGCGGCGAGACTATCCAAGGTCGACCTGGTCCATCCGACTTGTGCAATCGGCACGAACACCAGAAAGAGCATCCAGGCCGGGGTCATGATAGGAACCGGCGGGCTCGTCGACCGTGTCGTGGAGCGCTTCGAAGACGAGATGGGCAAGGTCGAGCATGTCGTAGCGACCGGCGGTCTGGCTGCGCTCATGGCGCCCGAGTGCAAACGTATTACCGCAATCGACACGCTGCTGACGCTCACCGGCCTTCAGCGCATTTACGAACGGAACAAGGAAATCCCAAGCTAGACAGGCCCGCCTCCACACAAGGGATTCAGCGACCCGCAACTATCTCGCAAGTTATAACAGACGGAAATCGAAGTCTTTATCGATAAGAACGAGCACATCCTACAAATCACTACATCTGAGCGCCGATTAAAGCCTATTTACGTCAGGGAAGGAAGATACGCATGTGGAAAACAGCCATTACGAGCCTTATCGCAGCTATTATCGGCGGCGCGCTGGTCTTTGGGGGTATTACCTATGTTATCCCGCAGGAAGATTCTGCGACCACAAAAGCGACGACTACCACGAGTGCGCCCGACACCGGGGCTAAATCGTCTCAGCAAGCCTTGTCGCCGGCTGAGATATACGAGCAATTCAACAATGGTGTCGTCCATGTAAGGTCCGTCTTTACGGGAGCGCGAACCGACTTCTTCGGCTTTCCGATAGTCGAGACTCAGGTAGCCGAAGGCTCCGGCTTTATTATCGACAACACCGGCCTCATTGTCACCAACGCCCATGTCGTTGAAGGCTCAAACGTGAAGGCGAGCCAAGTCACGGTGGTCTTAAGCGATAAGTCCGAGGTCGAAGCTAAACTTCTAGGCACCGACATCAACACGGACCTCGCACTTCTCAAAATCGACCCGGGCACACGCACGTTGGAAGCCCTAGAGCTCGGCGATAGCTCGAAGCTCAAAGTCGGCGATTCGGTATATGCCATCGGTTCACCGTTCGGACTTGAGGGGACGATGACCGAGGGGATCATCAGCGCTCTTAACCGGACTATAGACTCGCCGAATGGGCAGTTTAAAATCCGCAATGTAGTCCAGACCGATGCGGCGGTCAACCCGGGCAACAGCGGCGGGCCCTTGATAGGCGTGACTGGAAAGGTAATCGGAGTCAATTCGCAGATTGCCGCGCGCTCGGGCGATTTTGCCGGCGTCGCGTTCGCGGTACCCAGCAACACGGTCAAAGACATCGCCGCGCAGCTCAAAGATAAAGGGAGAGCGAGCCATCCGTGGGTGGGTATAAGCGGCCTTGAGATCAACAAGGAGCTTGCCGACCTCATTACGCTACCCGTGGACAGGGGGGTCTTGATAGTACAGGTCTTCCAGGGAAGCCCGGCCGCAGCCGCCGGGATAAGAGGCGGCGACAAGCGGCTCATTACCAACCAGGGCGAGATAATAATCGGCGGCGACGTCGTGACAAAGATCGACGGCACGATGATAACGACCATGGATGAGCTGATCAGCATCGTCCGGGACAACAAGGTAGGGGAGACGGTCGAACTCGAAATCTACAGAGGGGGCAAAAAGGAATCGATCTCGCTTAAGCTCGGCGAGCTTCCGCAAAGCGCGAGCGAGTGATAGGTTTCCCTCACGTTTATAAATGAGATAAAAGCTGTTTTCGCCTAAACCGGGCGGGGACGGAAAATGATTGTTGAAGAAAAGAGAGCCTAAATTTTGTGCCTCACAGGCCTGAGATTTAGGCTTTTTCCAGTTGAACTCTTGCGAGCGTTGGTTTAAACTAAACAAGAAATTGTACACAATATTGTGCACAAGGAGAACGATGAGGCTTCTCAGAATC
>MELI01000106.1:5711-5992 GCA_001767575.1 Candidatus Aquicultor primus
GGGGGAAGTGCGGCGGGGAAACCGCATAGCCGTCATCGGTTTTCCTATAGCGAACAAAGAAGAGCTGGAGTCGGTCGCGGGAAAGTTCGCGGTCGACTTTGTCCATTTCTTAAGCGAGAAAGAGCGCAAGGACTATGTTTTAAGGCGGAGCGGAGCAGAGATGTTCAATGAACTACTCGAGCTCTTAGCCGGTCTCAAAGATTTCGATGTAGTCGTCTTTCTGGCTTCGGACAAGCGCATCGCTATGGTCGAGAAGATCCTCGACCGCGAAGTAATCGGCA
>MELI01000106.1:6039-6306 GCA_001767575.1 Candidatus Aquicultor primus
GCCGAGCATTGAAGCGAGTCGTAAGCGCAAGTTTAGGGTCTTCAAAAAGAAACCATAAAGTTGAAGTAGAGCTTCTTGGTCAACAGATGACAATCGAGCGCATCGGGACCGATGGAGACATGAAAAAGACAATGGAGGTCTTGCGAGAACTCGACGGCAAGGTCGATGCGATAGGTCTCGGCGGCATCGATTTGTACCTCTTTGCCGATGGCCGGCGCTATGTCATACGCGATGCGCAAAAACTTAAGAATGTCGTCAAGGAGACTC
>MELI01000106.1:6360-6680 GCA_001767575.1 Candidatus Aquicultor primus
ATCTGGTCGAGGATGCCGGATTGTCCTTTTCCGATAAGACGATCTTAATGGTCAGTGCGGTCGACCGTTTCGGGATGGCTCAAGCAATCAACTCGCAGGGCTCCAAGATGATATTCGGCGATTTGATATTCGGCCTGAACATACCGTTTCCCATCCGGACGATGGACAATTTTACGAGAATCGCTAAGATGGTATTGCCGGTCGTCACCAGGATGCCGTTTAAGTTGCTGTATCCTACGGGAAGCAAGCAGGAGCAGGAGTCGAATGAGAAGTATGCGCGCTTTTATGAAGAGGCGGATATAATAGCCGGCGACTACTTG
>MELI01000106.1:6700-12588 GCA_001767575.1 Candidatus Aquicultor primus
GACTACTGCTGATGATGTCGCGGACCTGAAGCGGCGCGGAGTCGAGCTGCTCATTACGACGACGCCGGTCTTCAACGGTCGCTCGTTCGGGACAAATGTGTTGGAGGCGGTCTTCTTAGCTCTTTTGGGTAAAAAGTGGGAAGAAGTAGAAGCGCAGGATTATCTCGAGCTTCTTAAAAGACTCGATTTTAAGCCGAGAATCGAGAAATTAAACGGATAATGTGGGCAGCTCGCTGAACGCACTAACGAAACACAAGAGGAAATATTTTAGCTTGGCGCAGGGAGAAAAAATGGAGACTTTTGCTTTTTTAATCCATCCGATGGACATAGAAGACGTAGCAAAAAAATATAAGATAGCCAAGAAGATTTCGCCGCGCGTAATCGGGAGCGTGCTCAAAAGGCGCAAACCGTTTGTCATTTCGGAGATTACCGGCATAAAATCGCGTACCGGCAAGCTAGCCACCGGCTGGTTCATAGTCGTCCCGTTCTTGCCCAACCAGTTCTTTGACTTGGAGCAAGAGTACGTTGTCGAAAAGATAGCCAAAGCATGCGAAGTCGGGCGAAAAGAGGGGGCGAAAATCGTCGGACTCGGTGCCTTCACTGCAATTCCCGGCGATGGCGGTAAAGAGGTGGCGAAAATCTCGAAGGTCCCTATTACGACGGGCAACACCTACACGATAGCGACGGCTATCGATGGTACGCTAGAGGCAGCCCAGAAAATGGAGATAGACCTGGCGACGTCCCGGTTGGCGATAGTCGGCGCGACGGGTTCGATTGGGAGCGCATGCGCGGAGATACTCGCCGGGCAGGTCGGCGGTTTGACGCTTATCGGGCGTGACGAGAAGCGACTCGACAAGCTCGCCGCGCGCCTCGAGGGCAAGACCGGTTCGCTCGAGGTAAGCACATCGCTTCAGACGATAAGTTCGGCGGATATTATCATCACGGTAACCGGAGCTGCGGATGCGATAATCAAGCCTGAGATTATAAAAGCGGGGGCTGTCGTCTGTGATGTGGCTAGACCGCGCGATGTCTCCGAGCTGGTTGTCAGGACCAGACCAGATGTTTTAGTAATCGACGGAGGCGTGGTTCAGGTGCCCGGGCAAGTCGATTTCAACTTCGATTTCGGATTGCCCAAAAGGCTGGCGCTTGCATGTATGGCTGAGACAATGATGCTCTCCCTGGAGGGGCGCTATGAGAACTATACGCTCGGTAAAGATATAAGCGTTGAGAAAATCCACGAGATAAATGGTTTCGCCCGGAAGCACGGCTTTAAATTGGCCGGGTTGCGAAGTTTTGAGCGAAAACTGACCGATGCCCATATCCAAAAGGTTAAGGAAAGAGCACGATTTGGGCTAGCCTTAGCCCAATAAATATCGTGAGAGTAACCGAAATCCTCCGGCATATCCTGAGAGCGCTAAGTTTAGTCTCGGGATCCGCGGTTTAACCACGATGCTTCAGGCGATACCCGCTAATACTCTTTTCTGATTTGCCGATATCTTTTATGACCTTGTGCCGGTATAAATATTTTGACAATTACACGGCGTTTCCATATAATACTTAGCTAGTCTCGCGTGAGGTCGGCACTGTTGCCAAAGGCCTCTACGATGTAAAGGAGCGAAACGGTTTGTCAGAGAAAGAAGTCATTCTCACTAAAGACGGTTACAGCAAATTAGTCGAAGAGTTGCACCATTTGGAGACTAAGCGCCGCAAGGAAGTAGCGCAGCGTATCAAAGAAGCTATCGAGTTCGGAGATTTGAGTGAAAACTCCGAGTATGACGATGCAAAGAACGAGCAGGCATTCTTGGAAGGCAGGATCATCCAGATCAACGATATGCTTGCGTTGGCAAGGGTGATAGAAGAGAACGGCCAGAGCAAATCGACAAAGGTGAGCGTCGGCTCGCGGGTTGTTCTGCTCGATATAGAATCCGGCGATGAGGAAGAGTATCAGATAGTCGGGTCGTTCGAAGCCGACCCTACGAATCACAGAATATCGAACGAATCTCCTGTCGGGCGTGCTATTATGGGTAAAAAATCAGGGGAGGTCGTCCAGGTTCGTGTTCCGGAGGGCTTTCTCGAGTATAAGGTAGTCGAAATCAAGAAGAACGCTGCAAAGAAATAGATGATACATGAATAACGAGCCCATACAACAGGTCTCAGATATTAATGAGTTGATGCTACAGAGACGCCAGAAGCTCGATGAGATGCGAGCTTCTGGCGATAATCCGTTCAAGTCTAAATTCGACCGCTCGCACACCCTATCCGAAATAATCGAGCGATTCGAGTCGATTGAAGCGGGGGACCAGACCGGGGAGACGGTCATCGTGGCCGGCAGGATAATGGCTATCCGGCGCCACGGGAAAGCCAGCTTCATGGTCTTGAAAGACCGCACAGCCAGTATTCAGCTCTTTCTGTCTATTGGCGCCCTCGGCGAAGAGCCATACAAAGCGTTTCTCGATTACGACATCGGCGACATCGTCGGAGTCACCGGCATCGTCTTCAAGACCAGGCGGGGTGAACTCTCGATAGACGTCAGGGATTTCAGCTTGCTTACGAAATCGTTGAGGCCGCTTCCCGAGAAATGGCACGGCCTCAAAGACGTCGAGACCAGGCACCGCCAGCGCTACGTCGACCTCATCATCAACGAGCAAGCGAGAAAGACGCTTCTGACGAGGACCAAAATCGTCAAAGCGATACGCCAGTGGCTCGATGGCAGGGAGTTCTTAGAGGTCGAGACGCCGATGCTCCAGCCGATACCCGGCGGGGCGATGGCCAAACCGTTTATCACGCACCATCAGGCGCTCGATATCGATCTATATATGCGAATCGCGCCGGAGCTGTATTTGAAGCGCCTTATCGTCGGCGATATGGAACGGGTCTACGAACTCAACCGCAATTTCCGCAACGAGGGGATATCGGTCCGGCATAACCCGGAGTTCACGATGCTCGAGGTCTACCAAGCCTATGCTGATTACGAAGATATGATGGATTTATGTGAGAGCCTTATCAAGCATGCCGCCGAAGCGGCCCTTGGAGCGCTCCAATTCGACTACCAGGACAAGCCGGTCGACCTCTCTGGAAAGTGGCCCCGGCTTACTATGGTCGAATCTATTCAGCAGTATGGTGGGGAGACGGTCTCGTTCGATATGGAAATAGACGACTTGCGCTCGGTTGCCAAGAAGCACGGCATCGAGGTAAAGAGCCGTTACGGTAAGGGAAAGCTTATCAACGAGCTATTCGAGAAGCTGGTCGAGGCGAAACTGTGGCAGCCTACCTTCATCATCGATTATCCGACCGAAATAAGCCCGCTTGCCAAGAAGAAACAGGATGACCCTGATGTCACCGAGCGCTTCGAGTTGATAGTAATCGGCCTCGAGGTCGGCACGGCGTTTTCTGAGTTGACCGATCCCATAGACCAGCGCGAGCGTTTTGAGGCGCAAGTCAAGCTCTTCGAATACGGCGATGAGGAAGCGCCGAAACAGGTCGATGAGGATTATGTCCGGGCGCTGGAGTATGGCATGCCGCCTACCGGCGGAATGGGCATAGGCATCGATAGGCTCGTAATGCTTTTGACCGATAATCACTCGATTCGCGAGGTCATAAGCTTCCCACACATGCGTCCCGAGAAAGATTAGCGAGTAATCGGCCGTTCAGTAAAAGCTCAACCCCCCAGTTTAGCGCCCTATTTATAATGACTTCGTTTTTACATAGCTTCTGGATTCTCCCTCCCATGTACGGTATCCTAATTGTAGGTTCGCTCGGTGAAACGGGCGAGTAATGAATCGCGAAACGCGTGCCGATAATCTTAACTATCGGAATCGTGCAAGGTATGCAAGCGTTCACATTCTATTACGTCGAATGCCGGCAAGCGGTGGTTTAACAGCGGCTTTGCTGCTGCTCCAATAGCTCGCTCGCTTTAGCGCTCGCGCTGGTTTGATGGTAATATATTAATAGCTGTTTGTGCCAAAAAATTTGTGGGCATATTACAATTATGTAGCTGCGCGCTTATGGTAAGTGGAAGGTGCATAAAGCTTAGCTGGAGTAAGGGAAGGGAGTATGAGTCGTGTTTGAGCGATTTACAGAGAGAGCGCGAAGGGTAGTGGTGTTTGCCCAGGAAGAAGCTCGCATGCTCAATCAAAACTATATAGGAACCGAGCACCTTCTCTTGGGTCTAATAAGGGAAGAAGAAGGTGTTGCGGCGCGGGGTCTTCAGAGCCTGGGTATCAGCCTCTATGATGTTCGCGCGCAGGTCGAAGAGATTATAGGGAGGGGCACATCAGCTCCGGTCGGGCATATACCGTTCACACCACGGGCCAAGAAAGTTCTCGAGTTGTCGTTGCGTGAAGCACTGCAACTCGGTCACAACTACATAGGAACCGAGCATATTTTGCTTGGTCTCATCAGGGAAGGTGAGGGTGTCGCAGCTCGCGTCTTATATAACTTGGGAGCCGATTTGGATCGCGTCAGAAATCAAGTCATCCAGCTTCTGAGCGGTTACTATGGAAAGACCAGCGAACCGGCGACGTATGGTCGCACCTACAGCGGCTCGCTTCTCGACGAGTTTGGTCGCAACCTCACGCGGCTGGCTCGTGAGGACACGCTCGACCCGGTTATCGGCCGGGAAAAAGAGATAGAGCGGGTTATGCAGATTCTGAGCCGCCGGACTAAGAATAATCCGGTTCTCATCGGGGAGCCCGGCGTCGGCAAGACGGCCGTCGTCGAGGGTCTGGCCCAGCGCATAGCCAACAATGACGTGCCCGATATACTCAAAGATAAAGAAATATATACGCTCGACCTTGGAGCGCTCGTAGCCGGCTCGAAGTATCGCGGTGAGTTTGAAGAACGCCTTAAAAAGGTGATAAAAGAGATTCGCGAGCGAGGGGATGTCGTTCTCTTCGTGGATGAGATGCATAACTTGGTCGGGGCGGGCGCCGCGGAAGGCGCGATTGACGCGGCCAGTATTTTGAAGCCGGCGTTGGACCGGGGTGAACTGCAGACCATCGGTGCGACGACACTCGACGAGTACCGCAAGCACGTTGAGAAGGATGCGGCACTCGAGCGCAGGTTCCAGCCGATAGTCGTCGGCGAGCCCACGGTCGAGGAGACCGTCGATATACTAAAAGGTCTTCGCCAGCGCTATGAGGATCATCACAGAGTTACCATTACAGACGACGCACTGATTGCGGCGGCGCAGCTTGCAAGTCGCTACATAGCCGACCGCTTCTTGCCGGATAAAGCGATTGACTTGGTCGATGAGGCTTCGTCCAAGGTGCGCATGAAGAGGATGAATGTGCCCGACGAGAGCCTCGAGATTGAAGAGGATTTGCGCAATCTGCGACGCGAGAAGGAAGCAGCCATCGCGGTTCAAGATTTTGAGAAAGCGGCAAGCATTCGCGATAAAGAGCGTGGCCTCGAAATCGAGTTGACCATGAAAGACTCGACCTGGGAGGCGCTTGCCAGCATGCCGGTCGCGGCCGTCACCGACGAACAGATTGCCGAGATAGTTGCGACCTGGACGGGAATCCCGGTATTTCGCCTAACCGAGGAAGAGACTGCGAAGCTCCTTCGGATGGAGGAAGAACTGCATAAGAGGATAATCGGACAGGATGAGCCGATAAAGGCGGTCTCTAAAGCGATTCGAAGGACGCGCGCGGGCCTAAAAGACCCGAAGCGACCCTCAGGTTCGTTCATATTTCTTGGCCCGTCCGGCGTCGGCAAAACCGAGCTCGCGAAAGCGCTCGCCGAGTTTCTCTTCGGCGACGAGAAAGCGCTGATCCAGCTCGATATGTCGGAATATATGGAGAAGCACACCGTATCGAGGATGGTAGGCTCGCCGCCCGGATACGTCGGCTACGACGAAGGCGGCCAGCTTACGGAACAGGTGCGCAGGC
>MELI01000106.1:12607-13573 GCA_001767575.1 Candidatus Aquicultor primus
GATGTCTTCAATATACTCCTCCAGATATTGGAGGACGGACGTCTTACAGACTCACAAGGGCGCTCGATCGATTTTAAAAATACCATAATAATCATGACATCAAACCTCGGTGCTCGCTTCATACAGAAAGGAACACCGCTAGGTTTCGGTAAAGCGCAAGATGGTATGTCATATGATGATATGAAATCAAAGGTCATGGGCGAGATAAAGAAGACGTTCAGGCCGGAGTTTCTCAACCGGATAGACGACACCATAGTCTTCCATGAGTTAAACAAGGAACACGTTAAGACCATTGTCGACCTGATGTTTAAGAGGGTCGTTGACCAGCTCAGAGAGCAGGCTATCGAAGTTGAGCTGCGCGAAGAGGCCAAGGAGATTCTCGTCAAAGAGGGCTATGAGCCCGCGATGGGAGCGAGGCCGCTTCGCCGCGCGATTCAGCGGTTTATCGAGGACCCGCTGTCCGAAGCGCTGCTCAATGGCTACTTCAAGGCCGGCGACAAGATAATCATCGATGCGAAAGACAACAAAATCGATTTTGTCCGTCTCGATGCGTCACCGGTTGGAACAGCCGGTGAGCGAGGCGTATGAGCAAAATAAAGTATCTCGTGCGATGCCAGGCGTGTGGCTGTACCGCCCCGAAATGGATGGGACGGTGCCCCGACTGCGGTGAATGGAACACCATGGTCGAGGAGCCCATCGAGTCTGGCATTTCGCGTTCTAAAGCGGGTTTGGCGCCCGCGGAGGCACCGCAGCCCGTAACAAGCATTGTATCGGACGTCGAAGCGAGGGTGCCAACCGGTATGCCGGAGTTCGACCGCGTCCTAGGCGGCGGGGTGGTGCCTGGTTCGCTGGTACTGATCGGCGGTGAGCCGGGAATCGGTAAGTCGACCCTTCTGCTGCAGGTCGCGCACAGTCTCGGCGAGCGCCTCGGCACAGTTCTTATCGCTTCGGGTGAGGAGTCGCCGC
>MELI01000106.1:13639-14933 GCA_001767575.1 Candidatus Aquicultor primus
CCGATGTCACCGTACTCGAACGCCAAGTATGCCATACCGAGCCGGCACTTCTTATCGTCGATTCGATTCAGACGATGTTCCATCCCGACCTTCCGTCCGCGCCGGGGAGCGTGGGTCAGGTGCGCGAGTGCACTCACTACCTCATGCGCATTGCCAAGCAGACCCACCTGCCGATTTTTATCGTCGGGCATGTGACGAAAGACGGCTCCATCGCCGGGCCGAGGGTTCTCGAGCACATGGTCGACACGGTGCTCTACTTCGAAGGCGATAATTACCATTCGTTCAGGATTGTCCGGGCGGTAAAGAACCGTTTTGGCTCGACGAATGAGATAGGCATCTTCGAGATGACCGAAGCCGGGCTCATGGAGGTCACGAACCCTTCGGCGCAGTTTCTGAGCCAGCGGCCCGATTGTCCGTCAGGGTCGATTGTCGTCGCGACAGTCGAAGGAACACGGCCCTTGCTCGTGGAGCTCCAAGCGCTTGTTTCATCGTCCTATCTGACGATGCCGCGCCGGATGGCGACCGGGTATGACCACAACAGATTGTCACTCATCGTGGCGGTGCTCGACCGGCGCGTCGGCTTACACTTGGGCCGGGAAGATATCTATCTCAATGTCGCCGGGGGGATAAAGATATCCGAGCCAGCCGCAGATTTGGCGGTCGCTATTGCGATAGCCTCATCCCACAAGGAGATTCCGATAGATAAAGAGCTGGTCGCAATAGGTGAAGTCGGCCTTACCGGAGAGGTGCGTTATGTGAGTCAGCTCGAGGCGCGGCTCAAGGAGGCGTCGAAGCTGGGATTTAAGCGCGCCATCATCCCCGACCAAGATATTAGGAGCAAATCCGGTCTCGGTATCGAGCTCCTTAAAGCCAAAAGTGTTAGAAGCGCGCTAGACCTGGTTGAATAAGTTTGGCTTCTCGAAAAAGTCTATTAACCAGGCTCGAATTTTCGCCGATGGATTAAACAGAAATTATTGGTTATTATTAGGTATATTGATACAGGTCCAATATTTCTTGGATAGTCACAATCAAGGATCTTTCGAACCAGGGAAGTGCGTGTATTCCAAATGCCGGGTTAGCCAATCTGATTATTTGTAGTCGACCCCAGTAGGTGCTCAGATGCAGTTTAGCCGCCGTGAAGAAAAGGAACTAATAAAGACCTTAGCCAGGGTCGCGCCCGGAACCGAGTTCAGGGAAGGGCTCGAGCACATCCTGAGCGCGCGCACGGGAGCTCTCATCGTAATCGGCGACACCGAAGAGGCGGAGACTCTCTGTAACGGTGGTTTCGAGCTGA
>MELI01000106.1:15001-22135 GCA_001767575.1 Candidatus Aquicultor primus
CCGACTTTGCCTACCAGTGAGACGGGGATGCGCCACCGGACAGCGGAGCGCGTCGCGCGACAGACGAAAGCGCTCGTCATCTCGATATCGCAAAAAAGGGACCTGATAAGCATCTACTACGACGGCATCAAGTATGCCTTGCAGGACATCAGGGTTCTTTTAGCCAAAGCGAACCAAGCCTTGCAGACGCTGGAGAAGTATAAGCTCCGTCTCGACGAGGTTTTAGCCAATCTTAGCGCCCTTGAGTTTGAAGACTTGGTCACTCTCTTAGATGTCGTTACGGTTTTGCAGCGCTCGGAGATGGTCGGACGTGTCTCGCGGGAGATAGAGCGCTATATCAGCGAGCTTGGCACGGAAGGACGCCTTATCAGGATGCAGCTCGATGAGCTTGTCGGCAACACCGAAGAACAAGCTTCGATGATAATCAAGGACTATACGACCAATCTCAAGAAGATCTCCGGGGTTAAAGAGAGCCTTGTAGATTTGACCTCGGAAGAGTTGCTAGACCTCTCCGAGATCGGAGTGGTTCTAGGCTATAAGGAGACCGTCGACTTTCTCGAGCAACCCTTGCACTCGCGTGGGTATCGCTTGCTCAGTAAGATCCCGCGGTTGCCCTCGAGCGTTATCGACAAGATAGTCAACAAGTTCCGCGACCTCCAGTCTATCATGGGTGCCAGCATCGAAGGTTTGGATGCGGTAGAGGGTGTCGGTGAGATAAGGGCGAAAGCCATCAAGCATGGTCTGCAGCGCCTCAAAGAGTACAATATCCTGGAGAGGTATATCTAACCCCAAGCTTCAAGAGCAGGGCTAAGTCAAGTTGTAAAACCCCAGCGTTTCTAAGCGATTATTCTCTTTGCAGATAATATTGTCCATCTGCAGGCCGAGAAGATTGCAGATTCCCGCCAAGTAAAAGAGGGTGTTACCCAATTCGTTTTCGACATTTTCAAGGCAGTTCGAGCAGAGTTCCCCAGAGACGTGGGTTTGGATATAGTCGATAATGTCGACGAGTGAGGCGTCGTCCGGTATCGTTTGCTTGCCCGCATCGATTTTTAGACAGCCGCAGGCCGTGACCGACTTGACGATGGCGCGGTTTACATGAGCAGTTGAGTCTTGGAGTCTCGACATGACATCGAGGATACTCTTGTGTCGCACAAGATATTCCGACACAGCATTCTGAAATTGCTGACAACCTCTATCGCCCATTTAGCACCCCTTGTAGGCTCCGGTTGAACTAATTGTAGTAACCCGACGGGAGCTTGTCAAGACAGGGCCGGTTCCGGAAACTATTTTTTCGGCGGGCAATATCATAGAGTTAGGAACCGATATCAAGCCGGTAAGCAGCCCCTTTGAGCTGCTTAAACGTGAGGTTTATTCAATTAAAGCAAAGATCGGTGTTAGCGTGGATATTTTCGCAGCGAGTTCGTTCTGGAGCATGTCTGGAGGGCGATCTAGGCGAACACGACGATATAGCGGTAGGAGTATACCGTACGTAGCGTTAGCAGCGAAATCTTGATATTGTGGGTACGCGCAGTCGATCTTGCCTCGCAGCTCTAAGTACCTATTGAACTCCCCCGATTTTCGCTGAATGAAAATTTCCGCGATTCTACTCGAATATTTGTCCGCCTTGTTCATGGCTAAGCATCGGCCAACTGTGCTATCCTTAAAAATGCCGGGAAAAGGGTAAGTCCTTCATAGAGGTGAGCGCCTATGATGTAGCTTCCGTGATGCAAGCATAGACCAAAATTTAAGATAGGGGTGATTGATGTGTTACAGTTAATACGCATTGTTTTCATTGTAACCGGTGCCATAGGGGCCTATCAGCTGGCCATCACCACACCCATACCCGAACCGCTCTCCCAATATGAATTTCCTGCACTTATACTATATATATTACTGGGAGTCGCTATCGGTTATGTTCTCGGTGGTATAATCGGGCGCCGGCTGTTGGTATCTCTTAACTGGTTGGAGAATAATGCGCAGAAATTACCAACCGGAGATCTTTTTCTCGCGCTGTTCGGACTTTTGTCGGGGTTGATTCTGGCGTGGCTGATATCTATACCATTCGGTTATATCCAAATACCGTTTCTGCAGTTCTCGGTAGCCATGTTTGCTTTTGTCATCCTCGGCTACCTGGGTGTTCGAATATCTCTCAAGAAGAGGGAAGAACTACAGATATTCATGCGTGCCATACCGTCACCATTGGCTAAAGGGCAGGCGTCTTCAGGGTCGAAGCTCGATTTAGGCACAGCGAAACTGCTGGACACGAGCGTTATCATCGACGGGCGAATTGCGGATGTCGCTAAGACCGGATTTGTCGAGGGTGTCCTCAATATTCCGCGGTTTGTCCTGCGGGAACTTCAGATGATAGCCGATTCCGAGGATTCGCTCAAACGGAACCGGGGAAGAAGGGGGCTGGATATCTTGAAGACGCTTCAGAATATACCCACGCTCCACCTTGAGATTCTCGAGCGCGACTATCCCGATTTAGCGGATGTCGATGCGAAACTGGTGAAGCTCGCCAACGATACGGGCTCACCGATTGTGACAAACGATTATAATCTTAATAAGGTGGCGGATTTTCAAGGCGTACAGGTCTTGAACTTGAACGAGCTGGCTAACGCCCTCAAGCCGGTGGTATTGCCGGGTGAGGAGATGTATGTCGGGATTATCCGTGAAGGCAAGGAAGCGGGCCAAGGAGTCGGCTACCTGGATGATGGGACGATGGTCGTGGTCGATGGCGGAAAGGTCCACGTCGGGGACGAGGTCGAGATAATGGTGACCAGTGTTTTGCAGACGCCGGCCGGGCGTATGATTTTTGGCCGGATGAAAGTTTGACCGGTGGAGAAAGAATAGAATGAACTTGGCGCTGGTAGTCGCCGCCGGAAAAGGCAGGCGTATGGGGACGGAAGGCGGCAAGCAGTTTCTGGAGCTGGCCGGAAGACCGGTGATAGCCCATACGCTTGCGGCTTTTGAGGAGGCGACCTCGATAGATGCGATTGTCGTCGTGGCGGCTGAGGAGAATCTTCAGAAGTGCCTGGAAGTAATCGCCCTATACGGAATCATCAAGGTGGAGCGTGTGGTGGCCGGGGGAGACGAGCGCCAGGATTCGGTATATAATGGCCTGTTGGCGGCTGCTGAGTTTGAGGGCGTCGACCTCGTGGCGGTCCATGACGGGGCGCGGCCTCTGGTCACGCCGCGCATTATCGACGAGGCCATCGGTGCTGCCGGCGATTGCGACGGGGCGGTAGTCGGTGTTTCCGCCAAAGATACGGTCAAGCTCGTTCGTGACGGATATATCGCGGAGACACTGCCGCGCGATTTGACATGGCAGATACAGACTCCGCAGGTTTTTCGATATAAACTTCTCGTCGAAGCCCACCAGAGCGCCCGGCGTGAGGGTTTTAACGGCACCGATGATGCGGTATTGGTCGAGCGGGTTGGAGGGCGGATAAAGGTAGTCATGGGCTCTGATGAGAACATCAAGATAACAACGCCTTCCGATTTAGTCTTTGCGGAAGCCCTTTTGAAAGAAAGGTCGGCAAAGTCCGACCGCGATTAGACAGAAGTTGGTCACACGCACGCGGATTGCCGTAAGGTGCAAGGGTTAGATTTCATGTGGCAATAAAATCTACAAGTGAGAGATAGATGAGGGTTGGAACCGGTTTTGATGTCCATAGGTTTGTGAGAGGGCGCCCGCTTGTTCTCGGCGGCGTCGAGGTCCCGTTCGAGTTCGGACTGGAGGGTCATTCCGATGCCGATGTCCTGACGCACGCGATTATCGATGCGATGTTCGGGGCAACGGCCGCCGGCGATCTGGGCCGTTACTTTCCCGACACGGATAGCAAGTTCAAGGGAATTTCTAGTATTGCGTTGTTGCGAGACGCCGTCCGTATTCTGGATGAGCAGGGATTCCGGCTCGTAAACATCGATGTGACGGTCATTCTCGAACACCCGAAGCTCGCACCGTTCAGAGAGCAGATGCGCGAGGTGCTCTCAACCGCCGCCGGGCTCGAAGTATCGAGAGTAAGCGTCAAGGCGACTACGACCGAAGGGCTCGGGTTTACGGGCCGCGGCGAAGGAGTCGCGGCGCAGGCGGTCGTACTGGTCGAAGAGCACCCCCTTCACGAAGAGAGGTTTTAGATAGAATGAGCGAGGTACGGGTTAGATTTGCGCCGAGTCCGACAGGGCATCTTCATATCGGCACCGCAAGAACGGCACTTTTAAACTGGCTCTACGCCAGAAAGATGGATGGTTCGTTTATAGTGAGGGTGGAGGATACGGATTTAAGCCGTTCGACGGCCGAGTTCGAGGAGTCCATTCTCGAGGATTTGGCTTGGATGGGGTTGAATTGGGACGAAGGCCCCGATATAGGCGGCGGGTTCGGACCGTACCGGCAGAGCGAGCGTTTCGATATCTATCGCAAGAAGACCGATGAATTGCTCGAGACAGGGCAGGCCTATCGTTGTTATTGCGCTCCTGAGGAGTTGGAAGAGCGACGCAAGGCGCGTCTGGCGGCGGGGCTGATGCCCAAGTACGAGGGGACCTGCCGTGAGCTCACCGCTGAGCAAGAGGCGGCGCACCTGGCCGGGGGGAAAAAGGCGGCGCTCCGTTTTCGGGTTCCCGATGGGACCATAACCATACGCGATTTGGTTCGCGGCGCTATCGATTTCTCGAGCGAGGTCATAGGTGATTTTATAATTTTGCGCTCCGACGGCTCGCCCTCATATCACCTGGCGGTCGTAGTAGACGATGGCGAGATGAAGGTATCCCATGTCATACGCGGTGAGGACCATATAACCAACACGGCGAAGCACGTGCCGCTCTTCAGGGCGCTCGGGTACCCGGTGCCGGAGTTTGCCCACAATGCGATGATTCTAGGCCCGGACGGCGGCAAGCTCAGCAAACGGCACGGCGCGACCTCGGTCGACGAATATCGTCAGCGCGGCTATCTGCCGGAAGCTATTAATAACTATTTAGCCCTTTTAAGCTGGGCTCCCGAAGACACAAAAGAGGTCTTCCTCCTCCACGAGCTGGCCGCAGCATTCAAAATAGATCGTATCTCGAAAAGCCCTGCCATCTTCGACATAGCCAAGCTAAACTGGTTAAACGGACAGCACATTAGAGCCGCCGGTATGGAGAGGATAACCAACCTCTGCATACCGTACCTGCGAGATGCGGGCCTAATCGACGAAGACGAGCTCTCCGAAGACGATTTCGCGCACCTTGTGCAAATCATCGAGGCGGTCCGCGGTAACCTCACGGTTCTCGCCGAGATACCGGCCTATGCTAAGATATTTCTGAGCGAGTTCGAGATAGAGCCGGAGGCGCGCGAGTGGCTCGCCGAGCCCGGTTTGCCGGAAGTCCTCGGAGAGCTGCGCGAGGCGCTTGTTGCGCGCGGTGAGCTAGATTTCGATGCCGGCAAAGAGGTCGTTTTAGGCTTGCGAGAGCATTTCAAAGCACTCGGCATAACCGGAAAAGGCCTGTTTATGCCGGTACGCGTAGGTCTGACCGGCAGCGCAAAGGGACCGGAGCTACCATACATCCTCAATATCTTAAGCAAAGAAGAGGCGTTGGCGCGAATAGATGCGGTCGTCGAAGAGGCCAAGAAAGCCCGGCAATAAGCCTACAGGAGAGGCGGCCTATCGTTTGCAGGTTCGACAATAAACCGTGTTGTGTCAATAAGGGGCAGAAAAAAATCAATCAGGTGGTGTCGATAGATAATGTCAATTAAAGTTTTTAACACGATGACCCGGAAGAAAGAAGAGTTCATACCGCGCGATGCGGGCAAGGTCGGCATGTATATCTGCGGCCCGACGGTGTACAACTTTATCCATGTCGGAAACGCGCGGACCTATCTCTCTTTCGACATTATCTATCGCTATCTCAGGTATAAGGGATATGACGTCACATATGTTCGCAATCTGACCGATGTCGACGACAAGATAATAAATAAGGCGCACGAGGAGGAGGTCTCTCCCGAGGAGTTAGCCGAGCGATTCATCGAGGGTTACTGGGACGATGTCAAGAGCATGGGATTGGCCGAGCCGACTAAGCAGCCGAAAGCTACCGAGCACATCGGCGAGATGATAGAGATAATCGAGCGGCTTATAGAAAAAGGCCACGCTTACACGGTCGATGGGGACGTCTATTTCGAGTTAGCGAGCTTCGCCGAATACGGCAAACTGTCACACCGGTCGCTCGATGATATGAGGGCCGGCGAGCGGGTAGAGATAGACCCACGGAAGCGTCACCCGATGGATTTTGCGCTGTGGAAAGCGGCGAAACCGGGCGAGCCGGCGTGGGATAGTCCCTGGGGAAAGGGTAGACCCGGCTGGCACATTGAGTGCACCGCGATGTCGCTGAAGTATCTAGGTGTCAACTTCGACATACACGGTGGCGGAAGAGACCTTATCTTTCCGCATCATGAGAATGAGGTCGCTCAAACCGAGGGCTACACCGGCCAGCCATTCGCCAAGTATTGGCTCCACGGCGGAATGGTCAATATCGGTGACGAGAAGATGGCTAAATCTGTAGGCAATATCGTCTTGGTGCGCGAGCTGCTGCAGGGGACGAATGCCAATGTCTTGCGCTTGCTCGCGCTAGGCACGCATTATCGGAGCCCGATTGATTTCAGCCCGGAGAAGCTGGTCGAGGCCGAGGCGGCCTACGAGCGGTTTCTTAACGCCAGACGGCGTATCCGTGAAGCACTTGAAGCGCCGTCGGTGACCGCATTGATCGAGAAGACAGCGCTGATGGATGGCTTAAGCGCAGATTTGATTGGCACGCAAGAGAAGTTTATCGAGTCGATGGATGATGACTTTAATAGTGCGGCCGCGATGGCGGCACTATTCGAGCTGGTTAAAGAGGTAAATACGTTTATCGAAGCGTATGGTGAGATGACGTTGGACGCTCGGGAGCTGCTTGAGAAAGTCGATGCGCTCCTGGTCGCTCTATCCGGAGCTGTCGGGCTCGATTTAGCGTTGCCGGAAGCGGGTGACCTAGCTGATAAGTTGCCCGATGATGTCTACCGGCTGGCTTCGGAAGTTCTTGCCGGCGCAATCGATGGGATGAGCAAAGCGGAGCTTCTCGATAAGATACTGGAGCAGCGGGTAGAAGCGCGCAAAGGCAAGGACT
>MELI01000106.1:22145-27951 GCA_001767575.1 Candidatus Aquicultor primus
AGATACACCGCTCGGCTTCAGATGGAAGTTAAAGGTTTAGGTGGGATTGGTTTGGAGACGGTAGAAGGCAGGCGTACTGTCTATGAGCTCTTGCGGAGCGCCGGGCGCGTCGAGAAGATACTCATAGCAAAGCAGTCGAAGCCGACAGATATTTTAGACAAGATAGAAGCCCTGGCGAGACGGCAGGGCGTTCGCATTGATACGGTCGATAAGGATAGGCTCGACGACATAGCAGGCTCGCGGGCCCATCAAGGTGTAATAGCATATATCTCAGCCTACGAGTACCTGCCGTTTTCTGAGCTATGCTCGGGTTTGGATATCAAGACCAATCCGGTCATCTTGCTCCTCGACGGTGTGACCGACCCGCAGAACTTCGGCGCGCTTATAAGAAGCGCCGATGCGACCGGGGCAGCGGGGGTGGTCATAACCAAGCGACGTTCGGCACCGGTCACCGCAGCTGTTCACAAGGCCTCGGCCGGGGCCACCGCTTACGTCGATATAGCCCAGGTCAGCAACCTCTCCTATGCGATAGACGAATTTAAAGAGATGGGCTTTTGGGTCGTCGGCGCGAGCGAGAAAGCCGAGCGCGCCTATTATGATATCGACCTAAACATGCCGCTCGTGGTAGTCCTCGGTAGTGAGGGAGGCGGTTTGTCGCGGCTGGTCGCGGAGAAATGTGATTTCTTGGCGGCGATTCCGATGAGGGGTGAGATATCATCGCTTAATGTCAGTGTCGCCGGAGCGGTCTTGCTTTACGAGGCGCTGCGCCAGAGGCGAATTGCGGAGGAGCCGGGAGCTTCGGGCAGCGGCTAGCGTCGG
Source organism: Candidatus Aquicultor primus (assembly GCA_001767575.1). Taxonomy (GTDB): domain Bacteria; phylum Actinomycetota; class Aquicultoria; order Aquicultorales; family Aquicultoraceae; genus Aquicultor; species Aquicultor primus. The sequence continues at coordinate 22,965 of MELI01000106.1, forward strand.
GCTCGAACATACCGCTTCGAACTCTCGCGCTTGGCGAGCACTACTATTACGCTTAGCCGATCGCGCACAATGTTTTACGCTTTCCCGGTGTGGGGGAAGGTATTTTTATGAAGAAACTTCTTATTGTAGATGGATATAATCTGATATATGCGACCGACCGTTATGACAAGTGGCGTGAAAGCGACCTGGAACTCGCCCGCGTCAAGCTCATCGAGGACCTCGCGACGCTCAAAGCGCTTCACGACTACGAGATAGTCCTCGTCTTCGACGCGGCGAAAACGAACGCGCGCGGGCGCACCAACGCGCAGATTCTCGGAATAGATGTCTGGTTTACCAGGGCCGGTGAGACCGCGGACTCTATGATCGAGAGGATGGCGGCGCAGACTAGCTTTGAGGGAGACGTGATTGTCGCCACCTCTGACTACAGCCAGCAAAAAGTCGTTTTTCACCATGGTGTGTTGCGAAAGAGCAGTCGGGAGCTGGTCGCCGAATTCGAGTCGACCGCCCACGATATCGAGGATAAAAGAACTAGACGCACACGTTTCCATCTAGAGGAGCGCATCGACGGTGTTATCCGACGCGCGCTCGAGCAAATCGTAATGGGTGATGATTAGGCACCCTTAGGTCATCGTAGCAAGTATCGACGATTACTTGAATCCCTAGCCCTGGCGTTCTTGACGTAAGGTGTTATGACGTCTATAATAAAAACTCGTTATCGATCATCCACATCACGAGAGCAACAATCGCCCCTGGGCAACCGAGGGGCACGTGGGATGAACCAACTTGCATTTCATCGTAGACAAAAGGAGAGCCAGCAGTGCAAGTACAAACGGAATCATCTCGGCATCACCCGTCTATATTTTTTGAGACACTGTCCGACCCGCAACTTGTCGTCACAGCGCGCGAAGGCAACGACGCCGCTCTCGAGCATTTGCTCCACAAGTATAAAAACTTCGTCAAGATAAAGGCGCGCGCCTATTTTCTTATCGGCGCCGACTGGGATGACCTCGTGCAGGAAGGCATGATAGGTCTCTACAAGGCCATCAGGGATTATAGGGACGATAGACAAGCGTCATTCCGGGCTTTTGCCGAATTGTGTATAACTCGGCAGATAATCACTGCCATAAAGACGGCGACACGCCAGAAACATATCCCGCTCAATTCTTATGTCTCGCTAAATCGGCCGGTCTATTTCGAGGATGAATCGGACCGGCTCCTGGCCGACCTACTCTGCGGCGAAGAAATCACCGACCCTATCGATTTGATTATTAGCGGCGAGGAAATGCAGAGCATGAGGTCTAGTTTTAGCAAGATTTTGAGCGAGCTTGAAGCGAAGGTGCTCAAGCTATACATCGACGGGCGGTCATATCAGGAGATAGCCGACGACCTGGACCGGCATGTTAAGTCGATCGACAACGCTCTCCAGCGTATTAAGCGCAAGATCGAGTTGCACCTCAGGAGCCGTCTTGCGGAGAGTTGATTCGCAAGGCGTTTTGACCGAAGAAGACCCCGGCAACTATACCGCAACGCACTTTTCCGCAAAGCTTGTACTCAGAGCAATCGATTAATGATTTACGCCACGCTGTTATTGTTCCGAATCATTTGGGAAAAAACATTTTGACATAGACGCGCATGACAACTATCCGAAGAAGACTAGCGTAGACTCGAAAGCTAAGTCTTTTGTGGCGTGCGGGTTTATCTGGACGCTGTCATTATGGGGGCGGTTTTACTATAATTATTTAGTACAGAGTTTTAAATATCATTACGTGATGAGCGCGTGTCGAGTCGCTTATTGATGGTAACCAAGGGCACTATAGCCGGCCACTTAGCGCTATAGACGCGGTCGCCGATGATTGTCGGAAAGGATGCGGAGATGGAAGAGAGAAGAGATTTCGAGGATAAAGAGGAACAAGTGCGGGAAGAGATGCCCGAACCTGTAGAGGATAGACCGGCCCCGATGCAAAGCTCGCCTAAGACCGCGGAGAGTAAATCCCGTGGCGGAGGCAAGCGCAACATATCTGTCTTGATTATTGCGCTGGCCTTTGTCAGTGCTATCGTCGGCGGAGTGGTCGCGACAAATCTGGTGCCGTATATGTACGGAAGCTCGCCGGCGGCCGTCTTTGGCAGGGGGTCGGGCATATCCGGTAATGGCGCAACTGAAATCATAGCTGTCGATAAGGGAGCGGTTTCACCGGTAACGGCGGTCGCGAAGAAGCTCCAGCCATCGATAGTAAATATCAATATACGTCAATCCATAGAGGAGTCGTTCCATCCTGACGTCGTTAGCGGTGTCGGCTCGGGTGTTATTTATAGGGAAGACGGATACATTTTGACCAATAACCATGTCATCTCGGGTGCGAAAGACATATTTGTCACTGTCGGCACCGACGAGATTAAAGGGACCCTTGTCGCCGCCGACCGGGAGACGGACCTCGCGGTAATAAAAATAAACCGGAAGGGGCTTCCGGCTGCCGAGTTTGGCTCGACTAAAGACTTGCAGGTAGGAGAGATTGCCGTCGCCATTGGCAGCCCATTCGGATTTGAGCACACTGTAACGTCCGGCATTATCAGCGCTTTGAACAGGACTGTGAGCATCCCGGATTCGGGTGGGAACGAGGTCACGACATATACCAACCTTATCCAGACCGACGCGCCGATAAATCCCGGGAACAGCGGTGGTGCGCTCAGCGATGCGAAGGGTAGGGTCATCGGCATAAACACGCTCATCATATCGAGCAGCGGCATAACCGAGGGTGTCGGCTTTGCAATACCTTCGGAAACCGTGCGAAACGTCGCCGACCAATTGATTGAAAAGGGCAAGGCCAGCCACCCTTATATGGGTATTCAGGGGAGTAACATAGATGACGTGCTAATCGATACTTCTAAACTCGCGGTCTCGGATGGCGCCATCGTCCTTGATGTTCTCAAAGGGACGCCGGCTGAAAAAGCAGGCTTGAAGAAGAACGACGTCATAACCGCGATAGACGGAAAGAAAATCACGACGATGGACCAATTGCTCGTCGAGATCAGGCAGAAGAAGGTCGGCGATAAGATAGAGCTGACCTATTACCGCGGTGCAGACAAGAAAACGGTAGAGCTTACCCTTGTCGAGAAACCGAAGGGGTAAAAGGCGCGGGGGTGCAGATAAAGGTCGTCGTTATAGGTAAAATAAAAGAGCGCTATTTAAGGGAGGGCATCGACGACTACAAGACCCGGCTTTCCCGGTTTGCGAAAATCGAAGTAGTCGAGCTTCCCGAAGAGGATATAGGGCAGTTGCCCGAGCGCGAGGTAAAAGAGCGCGAAGCGGCCAAAATTCGCAAGCATCTCTCCGGTTCGTGGTTTATCGTCGCTCTCGACCGCGAGGGCGAAGAGCTTTCTTCGCCCGGGTTGGCGCATAAGATAGAGATGCTGATGGTGGGGGGCACCAGCAGCATAGCGTTTGTTATCGGAGGCCCACTCGGCCTCGCTGAAGAAATCCTTAAAGGTGCGGACATGCGCCTCTCGATATCTAAACTCACCTATACGCACCAACTCGCACGGTTGTTACTTCTTGAGCAGGTCTACCGGTCGTTTAAGATAATCAGAGGTGAGCCGTATCATTATTGAAATTAAAAAGCCGTGCTCGTTAAGCGAGCACGGCTTTTTAATTTTATCGAAAGTCTAGTCGGACTATTTTCCCGCGAGTTCTTTCTTTTTGTCCTGGATAGCCTGCTTTATTCTATCGAGTTCTTTCACATCGATATCACCCTTGTTAAGCAGGAACGAGAGAATCGGAGCGACCCGGCCGCCCATAACTTTGTCGACGACCTGAGTGATCATCGCGTTGGCCATATCTTCCTGGCTTACATTGGGCGTATACATGTAAGCGGTGCCGGAGCGGTCTTGTTTGAGCACGTTTTTATTGGCCAAGCGGCTCATCACGGTCATGATGGTCGTGTAGGCTAAGTGCTTGTCGGGATAGAGTTCCTCGAAAACATCCTTGACGGTCGCGCCGCCAAGTTCCCATACGACTCTCATGATGTCAGCTTCAAGTTCACCCAGACCAGAACCCACGCCAACCCGGTTCTTTCTGACCCTGACCGTCTTCTTTGTCACGAATTACCTCCTAGATTGCAGCTACATTCTCGTGATGTTCGTACTGAAGCCCCTGTTTTAATCATGTAGCAGACGAATTCTTGTCCTGATTATATTGTAGCGCTAATTACATGTCAATAAAGACAGCGCTGAGCATAGCTTTACGCTAAAACAGTACTGGTGTCAAGTTATCTTTGGGTATTACGCGAATAATCAAGGATGTTTTCTGTTTTTCGCAAGCGGTTGTTTCTGATTTCCCGGAGTATGGAGATGTTTTTAAGGTCATCGGCGACTGTCTGGCGCGGCGTCTCCAGGATGACCGGTTTTCCGGTCAGAAGCGGATGGTTGAGGAGATAGTCAAAACCGGCGTTTCCGATATAGCCCTCGCCGATGGCCGCGTGTCGGTCATGTGCCGTGCCCCGCGGGTATTTCGAATCGTTGGCATGGATGAGACCGACGCGCGCTATGCCGAGCGTCGCATCGAGTGCGCGCAAGGTATCCTCTACACCAGTCTCAGTCGCCAAGTCGTAGCCGGCGGCGAAAGCGTGACATGTGTCGAAGCATATGCCGAGGCGTCCGCCGCCGCCCGCAATTTCGATTATCTCGGCAAGTTCCTCAAAGGTGACGCCCAAGCTGGAGCCGGCGCCGGCCATGTTTTCTAAAAGAATAGTGACGCTGGTTTCGTCCGCTGCCAGAAGCTCGGCGAGGGCGACGCCGACACGACGCATTCCATCGGACTTACTGGAAGCGACGGAGCTGCCGGTGTGGACGACATAGTAGGGTGAGCCGATTATATCGCAGACCCGCAGACCATTAGCGACCGCCGCTTTCGAGCGGGCATAGATTTTTTCATCAGGCGAGCCCGGGTTGACCAGATACGGCGCGTGTACGACGACCGGGCTTATCCCGTATT
>MELI01000106.1:27976-30667 GCA_001767575.1 Candidatus Aquicultor primus
CGCATCGTCATCGTCGGGGTCCCAGCGATCCCAGTTGCGAGGGTTGCCGGCAAAGATTTGGATGGTCTCGCAGTTTCGCTTGCGAGCGCGCTCCACCGCCAACATGAGCGAGCCGGCGATTGAGATGTGCAGACCAAGCTTCATGGGGTGCCTACATCCTTTCCGGCGCAGCGACGCCGAGTACTGTTAGGACGCCTCGCAGAACCGTTCGCGTCGCGTCGCAGAGGGCCATTCTTGCGGTCGACAACTCTTTGTCTTCGGTGACGACCCGGCACTTAGTGTAGAAGAAATGGAAGGCCGCCGCGAGTTCTTGCGCGTAAGCAGTGAGCGGATGGAGTGCCCGTTGCCGCGCGGCGCGCTCCAGCACCTCCGGCCATTCGGCGAGTTTTCGGATAAGGTCCAGCTCGGGCTCGGTCTCCAGCCGCCGGTAGTCGATATCGCCCGATAGGTCGATATCCTCAGCCTCGGCGAACCTCACGATGCTCGATATGCGGGCATGCGCGTATTGGACGTAATATACGGGATTCTCATTCGATTGCTCTTTGGCCAGTTCGATATCGAAGTCGAGCGGGCTGTCGGTACTGCGCATCAGGAAGAAGAAGCGCACGGCGTCTCGACCGACTTCCTCGAGAAGCTCGTCGAGCGTGACCATCTCGCCGGTTCGCTTCGACATGCGCACCGGCTCGCCGTGGCGCAATAAATTTACGAGCTGGCCGATGATTATTTCCAACTTGTCGGCAGGGTAGCCGAGCGCCTGCACAGCAGCTTTCATGCGACCGATATAGCCGTGGTGGTCGGCGCCCCAGATGTTTATCAGTCTATCGAACCCGCGCTCGAGCTTGTTTTTGTGGTACGCGATATCGGCGGCGAAGTAGGTCGGCTCGCCGTTGGCGCGTATGAGCACGCGGTCTTTTTCTTCGCCGAACGCGGTCGCCTTAAACCAGACGGCCCCGTCCTCCTCGTAGACGTAACCGCTTTCGCGCAGCCCGGCTATGGCTTTGTCGACCGCGGACGTCGCATGGAGTTCGCGCTCGCTAAACCAGGAGTCGAAGACGACCCCCATTTTCTCCAGCGTCTCCTTCAAGTGCTCGAGCACCTGCTTATAGGAGCGCTCCAAGAAAAGCGATTCACGCTCGCTCTCGGCGACATCCATATACGCGTCTCCTTCCGCGGCGCTTATCTCCCGCGCGATATCTCTTATATATTCTCCCTGGTAGCCTTCTTCAGGGAAGGGGATATCCCGGCCGAGCAGCTGGACGTATCTCGTTGCGACCGATTTGCCGAATATGTTCATCTGGTTGCCGAAGTCGTTGATGTAGAACTCGCGCTCCACATCGTAGCCGCGAGCGGTCAGGACATTGGCGAGCGTGTCGCCGACCGCCGCCCAGCGGCCGTGTCCGATATGCATCGGTCCTACCGGGTTGGCGCTGACGAACTCGACCTGCACGCGCTCTCCTTGACCCGCAGTCGAATGGCCAAACTCTTCGCCCTTGCCCTCGATTTCGTGCAAAACCTCGTAGAGCCATTCATTGCTCAGGTAGAAGTTGATAAACCCGGGCCCGGCTATCTCTACTTTATCGATATATTTGTCATCGCCGAGTGCGTCGGAGATGACTTGCGCCACCGCTCGCGGCAGCATCTTGGCTTGGCCCGCAAGGACCATCGCTATATTAGTCGCCCAATCGCCGTGCGCTTTCTCGCGCGGCCGTTCGAGAACGATTTGGGGTATCTCCACGGCGGGCAGTCTCTCCTCGCGTTGGGCTTGGAGCAGCGCCTTGCGTATCAGTTCGTCCAGTCTTTCGTTTATCATCGCTTACCTTTGCTTTTATGGATGCATCAACAAACCATCATTATAACACTTTGAGGTGGTTAAACTGAAGTGGATTGTTTGCATTGTCTCTCGCTTGCATAGACGCTCAAGACCCTGCTTTACCTTTGACTATGCCGCAATCCTTATGTTAAACTTACTCAGTTGGCAGGCCGTAGCTTGTCATATTATTCTTCGCGGGGAATCGTTTTTTCAGGAGGTTTTTCTTGGTCTTACCGGTTACATCAAAGGTCAACTCAAAAGGACATCTGGAAATAGGCGGATGCGATGCGGTTGACCTAGTCAAAGAGCACGGCACACCGCTTTTTGTCATGGACGAGGAGACGATTCGCGGGCAATGCCGCGCCTATATGGCGTCGTTTGCGAGCAAGACCGATGATTTCGAAGTCATTTACGCAAGCAAAGCGTTTATAGCGGTCGCGATGTGCCGGTTGGCGCAGGAAGAGGGTTTGTCGCTGGATGTCATGTCCGGAGGCGAACTCTACACTGCCATAAAAGCGGGTTTTCCCATAGCGAAAGCTTTTTTTCACGGCAACAACAAGACTCCCGCCGAGCTCAACCTCGCACTAGAGCATGGGGTCGGCAGAATAGTGGTCGACGGTTTTCACGAACTAGAATTGCTCGACAAGATAGCGGCCGAAAAAGGAATGACTCAGGATATTCTCTTGCGTATCACGCCTGGGATAAAACCCCAGACCCACAACTTTATCCAGACCGGCCAGCTCGACAGCAAGTTCGGGTTTGGCCTCCAGGATGGCTTGGCGATGAGCGCGGTCAAAAAGGCGCTGACGCTCGGCAATATCAACCTGAAAGGAATCCACGCGCATATTGGCTCGCAGATATTCGAGCTCGGCTCGTTCGCG
>MELI01000106.1:30852-31073 GCA_001767575.1 Candidatus Aquicultor primus
ACTCGCGGTTCCAAGAATCATGGTCGAGCCAGGTCGCTCGATAGTCGCGAATGCCGGAATCACGCTTTACACCGTCGGCACCATCAAGGATATCCCCGGTGTTCGCACTTACGTCTCCGTCGATGGCGGGATGTCGGATAACCTGCGCCCGATGCTTTACGGCGCGGTATACGAGGCGCTCCTTGCCAACAGGGTGGAAGACGCGGCGCACGCGCTGGTGA
>MELI01000106.1:31182-32969 GCA_001767575.1 Candidatus Aquicultor primus
GTATATGATGGCCAACAACTATAATCGTCAGCCACGCCCGCCGGTCGTCATGGTAAAAGACGGGTCGGCCCGCGTGATAGTCCGGGGTGAGACCCTCGATGACTTGGTGCGGCTCGATATCGGGCTTCAATAAGGGTAAGATAGTATTTTAATCTTGAAGGAATAGGAAGAGTCGTGAAAAAGGACATCGGCATTGGAATCTTAGGTTTCGGCACGGTCGGCTCGGGAGTCTATCAGATACTGAGCGCAAAAGCTTCGAAGCTGGCTCAGCGGGTAGGTGCCGACGTGCGTGTCGTTCTAGTCGCCGAGAAGGCGCAGGAGCTTTTCAAGGACAAAGTACCGGTCGAGAAGCAGTCGGGCGACGCCAACGAGGTCATCAATCATCCCGATATAGACATCGTCGTCGAGGTAATAGGGGGCATCGAGCCCGCTTACACCTTTATAAAAAACGCCCTCGAAAACGGCAAACACGTGGTCACCGCAAACAAAGCGTTGATGGCGAGCCGGGGCGGCGCGCTCCTTGAGCTAGCCGAGAGAAAAGGCGTAGACCTCTTTTTCGAAGCCAGTGTCGGCGGTGGTATACCGATAATACGCCCGCTAAAGTATTGCCTGGTGGGCAATACTATCTCGCGGGTGATGGGTATTGTAAACGGCACCACTAATTATATCCTCACCAAGATGGTCGATGAGGGGATGCCGTTGGACGAAGCGCTCAAGGAAGCGCAAGAGTTGGGATTTGCGGAGGCCGACCCTACGGCCGATGTCGAGGGCCATGATGCCGCGGCTAAGATAGCGATTCTCGCATCGATTGCGTTTAACAGCCGGGTCGTCGCGGAGCAGGTCTACACCGAGGGTATCATGGATATAACGCAGACTGATATCGCGTACGCCAAGGAAATGGGATATGCGATAAAGCTGCTCGCACTGGCCAAAGAGGACGAAGACGGGGTCGACGTGCGGGTTCATCCCGCGATGATTCCGGCGGACCACCCGCTCGCGCAGGTCTCCGGCGTGATGAACGCCATCTTTATCGAGGGCGACGCGGTCGGCGAGGTCATGTTTTACGGGCCGGGCGCGGGGAGTCTGCCCGCGGCGAGCGCCATTGTCGGTGATGTCTTTGAAGTGGCGCTCAATATCAGTCTCAACAAAGTCGGAAGCGCGGCTTGCAGTTGTTTCGAAAGCAAGAAGGTCAAAACCATCGATGAGGTCACGTCGCGATACTATATGCGCCTGGAGGCGGCCGATAGGCCGGGAGTGCTTGCTAAGATATCGCAGGTATTCGGCGAGGACGGCGTGAGCATAGAGAGCGTTATCCAGAAGAACACCCGCGGTGACGGCGCGGAACTGGTCTTCGGTTTCTATATGGTCAAAGAGAAGAACTTTAGGGAATCACTAAAGAAGATAGAGCGGCTGGATGTTGTCAACAAAATCTGTAACGTGATAAGGGTGGAAGAGTAAGTTATGGGCTGGCGAGGATTGATAGAAGAGTACAGGGAGTTTCTCCCGGTGACCGAGGCGACTCCGGTGTGTACGCTCCACGAGGGCGACACCCCGCTGATTCGCTCGGAGAGTATTAGCAAAAAGGTCGAATGTGACGTCTACTTCAAATACGAGGGCTTAAACCCGACCGGCTCGTTCAAGGATAGGGGTATGACGGTCGCGATAAGCAAAGCGCTGGAAGAGGGCTCGCGGGCGGTTATCTGCGCCTCGACCGGAAACACCAGTGCGTCTGCGGCGGCGTATTCGGCGCGAGCCGGCATCAAGTGTGTCGTGCTCATCCCCGAGGG
>MELI01000107.1:0-9978 GCA_001767575.1 Candidatus Aquicultor primus
CACTTCGGTCACCCGTCCCGACCTGGGAGCGCCTCTCCGCCGCAAGTTCGGCGTTCTGCTCATCCATCATCTTTTCATAAAGCCTCGCGCGTAAAATCGTCATCGCGCGCTCGCGGTTTTGCAGCTGGCTCTTCTCGTCCTGGCAGGAGACGACCAGCCCGGTTGGCAGGTGCGTGACACGCACCGCCGAGTCGGTCGTGTTTACCGACTGGCCGCCGGGGCCGCCCGACCTGAAGACGTCGACCTTGACATCGTTGGGACCGATTTCGACCTCGACATCTTCGACGACCGGAAGGACCGCTACCGTCACTGTCGAAGTATGGATGCGCCCTCCCGATTCCGTCACCGGAATCCGCTGCACCCGGTGGACACCGGACTCGTATTTAAAGCGACTGTACGCGCCCTTCCCTTTAATCTCAAAGATTACCTCTTTGAAGCCGCCGACATCGGCCGGACTTGAACTCAGCGCCTCCGTCTTCCATCTATGCGCCTCCGCGTAACGCGAATACATCCGGTAGAGTTCGCCCGCAAAGAGGCTCGCCTCATCCCCGCCGGCACCGGCCCGTATCTCGACGATGATATCCTTCTCATCGTTGGGATCCGCCGCTACCAGCAAGAACTTTATATCTTCTTCGACCTTCTCCCGCTCATCTTTGAAGGTGTTGAACTCAGCGTGGAGAAAGTCGCGCATCTCGGGGTCTTGCTCTCCCTTGAGCATCTCGCTCGCCTCGGCTATGCCCTTCTCCAACTCATCCAGTCGGTTTATCAAAGCAATAAGCGGCGTCATACTCGCATGAGTCTTTGAGAGTTCGCGATATCTGTTTTGGTCTCCTATGACCTCGGGGTCGCTCAAATTTTCCGTTATTTCATTGTACCTGTCTAATACTTCCTGTAATTTATCGAACATGTTTTAATCACCTAATCGCAGAATCTCTGTATCTATAACCTTAATAATTATACTGGAAGAGCCGGACGCAGTAAACCGAGCCTTGGGCCTGGAGTGGGCATAAGCGCTTATCATCATAAAACCTGAAAGAATGGGAACGACCGTGAGAATAAGCGCTAAAGCAGGTATTATGTCGCTGCTGTCTGGTCGACGGCGACCGTAACCGGCTCCGCTTCGTCGGTATCGTCAGATTCCGGGGCCCCAAGGGGTGCCGGGGCTTCTTTCACGCCTTCTGCTATGAGCACGTTGTTGAGCGCAAAGATGGCGACTTCGAGCTGCGACTCATCCGGAGTGCCGGTGGTCAGTTTTTGGAGCATCAACCCCGGCCACATCAGAGCTTTCATAACCGAAAGATGCGCATATCTTGCCGCGATTCGCGTAATCTCATAAGATACGCCCGCCACTATCGGAATCAAGGTAAGCTTCCCGGCGACTCTGGTTAAAACGTTTGTCGTGGGCAAAAACGAGAAGCTGAAGATGGCTACTACCATGACTATAAGCATAAACGCGGTGCCGCATCTTATGTGAAGAGGGCTGTATTTGGCCGCGTTCTGCGGGGTTAGTTCTTCGCCCGCCTCATATGCATGGATGACCATGTGCTCGGCGCCGTGGTACTCGAATACGCGCTGAATATCTTTGACGCGCGATATCACCAGGATATAGAGGACAAAGATGCTGATGCGAAAGATTCCTTCGGTAATCGCAAAGAGAAAGCGGTTCTCTATTACGGCACTCGCCGTTTTCGTCAAGTAAAACGGAAGAACCATGAAGAGCCCGACTACGAGAGCGAACGCCAGAAACAGCGTCGCCACCATCTCTTTCGAGCTTATCTCCTCTTCCGCCTCGCCTAACGAAAGGTTCGCGGAGAGCGATATCGTCTTGATGCCGAGAACAAAGGTCTCCGCGAGCACTACAATACCCCTGAAAAGAGGTTTCTTGAAGATAGGCCAGCGCTCGCTAATCGATTTGAATGGTTCGTCTACAGAGACAATCGTGTCATCGGTTGAGCGGACGGCAAGGCTCCAATGCTTAGGCCCTTTCATCATTACGCCCTCGATGACCGCCTGTCCGCCAAAATATGGTTTAGCCATAATACCTAGCCTATATCGCCCTTATTACTACGTGTGATTATCAAATTATCGTGTTGCTTAAGCTTACTCTTTTTCGGCTTTCTTCTCTTCCTCTTCGGCGTTTGTGACGGCCAGACCATATTTCTTCTGGAATCGCTGTACACGGCCGCCGCTATCGACAAGTTTCTGCTTTCCGGTATAGAACGGATGGCATTTCGAGCAAAGCTCTATCTTCAACTCAGACTTCGTTGAATGCGTCTCAAAAGTCTCGCCACATGAGCAGGAGACCTGCGACTTGACATAGTCGGGATGAATCCCTTTTCTCACGACTTTCACCTCCAAAAAAATAGTTCACAGCAGAATATATCCCGCTGCCGTGAACTTTAACCTCAGTTAAAATTAGTTAAAACTGCACTAATGTTATAACATATCAGGTTTTGATTGACAACAAAAGAAGACCTACTCCGAAAATAGCTTTGATATGGCTATCGGGGAAAGGACCGCTACCGCGATTTCGAAATCTGCATCAAAAACTCGGTATTCGACTTAGTCTCCCTCATCTTATCGATGAGAAGCTCGATCGACGCGCCCGAGTCGAGCGCATGAAGCACCCTTCTGAGCTTCCAGATAAGCTGGGCCTCATCGGGCGGCAAGATAAGCTCTTCCTTACGCGTTCCGGACTTGTCGATATCGATTGCCGGGAATATTCGCTTGTCGGCGAGTCGGCGGTCGAGATGAAGCTCCATATTGCCGGTCCCTTTGAACTCCTCAAAGATGACCTCGTCCATCCTGCTGCCGGTATCGACGAGGGCCGTAGCTAAAATCGTCAAGCTGCCACCGAATTCGATATTTCTCGCAGCTCCAAAGAACCGCTTCGGCGGAAAGAGCGCCGTCGAATCGACACCGCCGGAGAGAATTCTCCCGCTCGCCGGTATCGTCAAGTTGTATGCCCTGGCCAGCCTGGTAACGCTATCGAGCATGATTACGACATCGCGCCCGTGCTCGACTAGACGTTTTGCCCGCTCAAGAACGAGCTCGGCGACTTGGACATGGTTATCCGCCGGCTGGTCGAAGGTCGAACTCACGACCTCGCCCTTGATGGAGCGCTCCATATCGGTGACCTCTTCGGGTCGCTCATCGACGAGCAGAGCCATCATGTGGACTTCCGGGTTGTTGGTGGTTATCGCATTGGCTATCTGTTTTAGAATGGTCGTCTTACCGGCCTTCGGCGGCGAAACTATCAGACCGCGTTGCCCTTTTCCAATCGGTGCGACCAAGTCGATAATTCGCGTCGTCACTTCGTTTGGCTTGGTTTCCAGGAGGAATCTCTCGTTTGGATAGATAGGCGTGAGCGACTCGAACTGCGCGCGATTGCGCGCGGCGTCCGGCTCCGCCCCGTTGACTGCCTCGATTCGCAGGAGCGCGTTGTACTTCTCGGTATCCTTAGGCGACCTTACCTGACCCTCTACCTCGTCTCCGCGCCGCAGGCTAAAGCGGCGGATCTGGGACAATGAAACGTATATATCGCCCTCACTCGGGAGATACCCTTGCGTCCGCAGAAATCCGTAGCCGTCGCCCAAGATGTCGAGAATTCCTTTGCGTAGCAGCAGCTTCTCGTCTCGAGCCTCCTCCGCTACATGCACCCTTGGCGGGCGTCTCGTTTCGGCATGTGTTTCGGTCACTGTTACCCCCGCCGACGGCGCCTCTGCTATAGCCGCATGGCTCGGTTGTGCGGCAAGCGCCGGTTGCTGGGTGTTTACCGGCCGCGCGACGGTTTTTTCGTGAGCGCCCGTAATCGCGTCCACGAGTTCGCTCTTTCTTAGCGTCGCGACACTCTTTATACCCAACTCCATTGCGATGGGTCGCAACTCCGCTAATGTCTTCGATTCAAGTTGTGTTTTATTCACATCTTCACCTTCTTTACTAAATAAATATTGCTCTGTGGTCTATTTTGGCGTTGGGCGGAATATTTCTTTATTTGCACGCGGTCTCCTGAAGTTTTTTCCAATCCTCGAGAAATCTCTCGATTCCGATGTCTGTAAGCGGATGCTTGACCATTGCTTTTAGAATATTATGCGGAACCGTCGCTATATCCGCGCCCGCTAACGCGGATTGAGTTACATGGAGAGGATGCCGGATACTGGCTGATATGATTTCGGTTTTGATACCATAAATATCATAGATAGAGCCGATGCTGTCAAGTAGCTCTACACCATCTTGGCCAATATCATCGAGCCTCCCGATGAACGGACTGACGAAAGACGCTCCGACTTGCGCAGCCAAGAGTGCCTGGTTTGCCGAGAATATCAGTGTCATGTTCACCTTTATACCCTCGGCGCTGAGAATTTTAGTCGCGGCAAGCCCCTCTTCCATCATCGGTATCTTGACAACGACGTTCGGGGCGATGGCGGCCAGTTCACGGCCTTCTTCGACGATGTCCTCGCGCGTCATGCTCACCGCCTCCGCACTGATGGGACCATCCACGATTGACGCTATCTCGGCAATCGACGTCTTGAAATCCCCGCCCTCCTTGCTGCAAAGAGAGGGGTTCGTCGTTACACCGCAAATAATCCCGAGCGAATTCATCTCCTTGATATGCTCGATGTTGGCTGTATCGATAAAAAGCTTCATTTAATCCTCCTAGAATAAATCGCTCGACAACCGTCTATCGATGCTGTTGAGTATATTTCCACACGGCGCCCCAGAAGACGCTACGAGCTTCAGCTTATGAGTTCGCGAGCGGTATGTCTTTAATCCTCCGGCTCCTCGTCGAGCGAGCCTTTGACGGCTTCCTCAACCGGCCCTAAAACACGATTCAATACGACTTCTTGGGCAGCGATTATCGTCTTGTCAAGGCTGTGGCTGGTCAAAATCGGAATATCGTACTCGTGGGCCAAATCTACTATATAATCGCCGATTCTGCGAATCGATTCAAAATTATCACGGTAACGCTCGTAAGGCCGTGATCCTTCAGTCTGCACGTCTCGGACATAGAAGTGGCTCCGGTGCAGCTCCTCGTTATCGACCGTTATTATCAATGGTATGATGATCGCTTTTTCGGATAACTGGCTTCGAATAAAACCGGGCACGACATGAACGCCCTCGATGACCATGTTTAGACCTTCCTTGATCGCCCGGTCCACAACAGCTCTCACGCCTACCGCGACGACTTTGGTCTGCTCGCGAAAGCCCGCTACCAACGGGTCGCCCTCAATTGGCCTGTTAATCGCTTTATACGCCAAGAAAGTCGACTCATGGAGTGCCGGTATCAACTCTTCCGAGAGAACGATCCTCATGACCTCACGCAACGCATCCGTGGCCACGATATGCGTGATTCCCAGGCGATGAGCGAGCGTTGTCGCAATAGTCGATTTTCCAACACCGGTGGTCCCGCCGATAAGAATTATCATAGGGCGGTCGATATGGAGCAACGTCTGCCACCTCTTGTAGGTATCGGCGTAACCTTTGCCCTCGTGTGAAAGAAGCTGTTCGTAAACGACTTGGCGCAGTTCCTCAACGCCTATCGAAAACCTCCCGCTCTCTATTAAATGCTGCTCGATGATTCTGGCTATCTTATGCGAGCGGCTCGGAGATAAACCCGTTGCCGTTAACGAGGTTGCTATTAATCCCTTCGAAAAAGGCAGACCGTGCCGGTCGTCACTGATTACGATTTGTGATCTGTTCTCGTTGTCTCTAATCACTGCTCTGCCCGCCTGCAAAATTTTGCTTTGCCCGCTCAGCGACCCAGGTGACCAGCTCTTCGAGGTCACCGTCGCCCCCGATGACAACGGGCAAGTTATCCATATATACGACTTCAAGGCCCAGGTCGAAACCGATGCTTGTCACCACATCGACCGCCGCCGCCTTCAATTCGGTCAAAAGCGTCGTGAACGTCCCTTCGGCCGCTTCGATATCTTGACGCAACAATTTACGGTTGGATAAATTGGTGCTTACACCGACCACCTCGGCATCGTATGCTTTCTCAAGGTGAGACGCGAGCTTGCCCTTCATCGAGGGCGGAGCGGTTGTCGCCAAAAACACGCGTTTGCCCGCTATCGGTTGGAGCGGCTTCGGCCTGAAAATCGTATGCGCAATCTTCGCTTCCGGTTTAATGTTTCTTATCGCTTGGTCCAGCTGCTCGACCTTGTCTTTGTCCGCGATTGGCGGCTCGCACATCGATACGATTACCAAATCGGACAAGAGTACCCGGTATGTCCCGAAGTATCCATCGATGTAGTCTATGGGCTGTCCGGCCCCGATTGCAAGAATATGCGCATCCGCGTGGACCGGCGGCAACGCCGAGCCGGACCCCTCTAAAACGACGAGGTCGATGTCGAGTTCATTGGCGAGTTTGGCGCCGGCGGATACGTTTGAAATAAAAGGTTGACCGGCAAGCCCCCCACCGCAGCGGCGACACCCGATTGCCGTAATGCGGCTCGTCAGAGCGTCCTCCAAATAGTCGGAGGCGGCATGCTTGCCCGAGCGCGCCAGGTTGAGCAGATACTCCGGGGTCAGCTCTATCTCCCGACCTTCTATCAGCTCCGGCGCCGGCGGACCGCCACGCCCCATCGCGATAACGCCCGGCCGGTAACCGGCCTCATCGAGGTGGCGGCAGATAAAGCCGGAAATCGCGGTCTTACCTACGCGCTTACCGGTCCCAATCACACTAAGCGATGGTTTCTGCAAGACCTTCTGGAAAGCCGGCGGGTAAAACCAAAAATCGGCCCCGATATACGGGATACCCTTGGTTAACACATGGCTGGCGTAAAAAAATCGCTCCTTATATCCTATGACCGGCTCGTCACTGAGATCTACGACGATTTCCGGGTTAAAACGCTCAATCGCTGTCATGATTGCCGTCAGAGCATTCTCTTCTTTGATAACCGGGCAACCAAGGTCATCGAACTCGCCCTTTTCGGATAATTTCTCGAGGCCACCGACGAAAACCGCTCCGACCACATCATAGTCATGATTATTCGCGAGGGTTTCCAAAGCAGACTTGATCACAGGAGGATAGTGTTCGCCATCGATAAGCGCAATCGCCCGAGTTATGGCCGGCCACCTCCCGATACAACATCAACCTCAATCCTTTCCCACTTGCAGTAACTCCTATCGTCGCAAGAGAACTCGGCGATAAGCTCGCGGCCCCCGTAGGGATATTTCCGGTATATTTTTAGGTTGTCGTTCTCGTCTAGCTCGATGATGTTGTAACATGGTTTCGTCTTGCCGCGAAGCCGCAGGCTAGAAGCGGTGCCCGCGTTTACTACCACCAGGCTCTCAAGCCTCCACACATACGGCACGTGTTTGTGGCCGCATAGAACGAGGTCGATGCCGCAGTCGATTAAGACTTCAAGCAAATCGCCGGCATCATAGACCATGCTTCGCTCGCGGCCCGTGCCGGGAATCGGAAGCAAGTGGTGGTGGAGAGCGAGGACCTTGAAATAGTTGTCGTCTTCGAAGGCATCTTTCAACCAAGCGTAACGCTCGCGGCCGATACGGCCGTTGTCGAGGTCGGGCTCGCTTGAATCGGTGCCGACTATCATCATACGGTCGAACGTGAGCACGCGGTCGCGCTCGCCGAACAATTCCTCGAAGTGGACGTATCCTACGTTGCGGGAGTCGTGATTGCCGGGAATAAAGAGCCGGCGCTCGCATTCTATCGTCGACAGGAATGTCTGGGCAGTTGTGTACTCCTGTCGGAAGCCCGCGTCGGTAAAATCACCGGTGCATATAACGGCGTCGGGTTTGAGTTCGTTGAGCTCCTCTATGGTTCTGCTCAAAAGGTTCGGTATAAAATATTGTGACCCTATATGCAGGTCAGAGATGTGTGCAATTGTAATAGGGGCTTTATCGCCCATAAGAATTCCTTTCCTTTCACGGAGCGCCTCGGCAAGTTACGGCGCTATGCCTTCGCGTATTATTCCTCTGTAGGAAAACAACACACGCATAAAATCACAGGATTTATTGCCGGCGATACGCGAAAATGCTCAATTCTGAGGAAACGCTTCGAGGCGCGCTAGGCATCGGTCCTTGGCTCTACAAGCCACTCGATAAACCAGAGAATCACTGCTATAAGCGCAGCTCGAACAAACGAGCGCAGTAATCGTTTAAAAAAACCCATCCCGATTCCTGACTATCTAGCTTTAGCATCGACCAATGTTACCGTACCTTTACGACCGATGCAAGCAAATTATTATGAACGAAACCACGTCGTAGGTGGCCCGATAAAAATATACTCCCGCCCCATTAAACCGATTGGCTCAGATTAATCGGACATACCGTATATTGCATGGAATCACAGAATAGGTCTAGGGGTTACGGATAGTTCGCTTTTGTAAAGCCCCCGCAAACGCGTACCATCAAAACTCTCTTGGCATCTTAAACTTTGGTTGCCCCCTATTTTACTCGTTTTAGCTGCCAGGTCAACTTGAATACCTATTAATCAGCAACATCTGAACGCTATTGCCGGCCGGCTTCGTCAATTCTTGACAGTTACGCCTTCCAGATCGAACTCCAGAGAAATCATGGCGTAATCCTGGCCGAGTTCGGCGAGCACGTCTCTTATAAGCTCCAAATGTTCGGTCTCTTTCGACCTCGCTACGAGACAGAGAATGCTCGGGCCGGCGCCGCTCAAAGCTACGCCGATATCGGGATAGCGGCTAAGCGCCTCGATTACCCGGTCCATGCCCGGGATAAGGGGCGCTCTGTATGGCTGGTGGAGCCGGTCTTCCATGGCGTCTCGTAGCATATCCGGCCTTCCTTCGAGAAGCGCCGCGACTAAAATGCTAGACCTGCCGATATTGAAGACGGCATCGGCCATAGCGACGCTTTCGGGCAAGACGGAGCGGGCTTTTTTCGTCTCCAGCATGCTTGATGGTATAAGCACCACCGGCTTGATGTTCTTCGACGGTTCAAGCGAAACGGCCTGGACCGCCGATTGACGTGCATAACATATAGTGAAGCCGCCAAAGATGGCCGGGCCTACATTGTCGGGATGACCTTCTATTTCGGTAGCAAGCGCAAAAATGTCCTGCCTGGATAACTGCCCGCCACAAAGTTCATTGGCGGCTGCCAACCCGCCGACAATCGCTGTCGAACTGCTGCCCAACCCCCTCCCGAGCGGCACACCTATATCAATGCCGATACGAAGTCCGCTGATACTTTGGCCGGTCTCGTCGAAGAGACGCTTCGCGGCGGTATATGCGAGATTATTTTCATCCCTGCAAAGACGCTCGGCTCCGTTTCCGGAAACCTCGATGACAAGTCCGCTCTCGATTTCGGAGAGCGTGAACGTATTGTATAGATTCAAGGCCAGACCTAAGACGTCAAAGCCCGGTCCCAGATTCGCAGTTGTAGCCGGCACAATGGCCTGTACCATTACCTTACCCTCGGATTGCTTTTCGACCGATTTTGCTCGTGCGTTAAAAACCGCGCCGGCGCGTGCCGGCTCTGGCCGTTATTCTACATGCCGCCAAAAATGACCTTTTCGACAGCCATCAGCGTCGCCTCGGTCTCGATGACTTTCCCGCCCGTCTTTATTGCGGTATCGGGGTCTTTGAGCCCGTGGCCGGTAAGGATACAAACGACCCTCACGCCCTTGGAGACGCGCCCGGCCTCAACCATCTTTATCAGGCCCGCCACCGACGCCGCCGAAGCCGGTTCTGCAAAAACACCCTCGGTAGCCGCGATGAGCTGGTATGCTTCGAGTATCTCCTCATCGGTCACCATATCTATAAAGCCGCCCGAATCTTGCGCGGCTGAAACCGCCTCCTGCCACCTGGCCGGATTTCCGATTCGAATAGCGGTCGCTATAGTCTCGGGGTGGTCCACCGGGTGCCCTAAGACAATCGGCGCGGCACCCGCCGCTTGAAAGCCTATCATCTTAGGCAGCCTCTCCACCTTACCCGCTGCCGCGTAATCCTTAAAACCTTGCCAATACGCAGTGATGTTACCGGCGTTGCC
>MELI01000107.1:10082-10224 GCA_001767575.1 Candidatus Aquicultor primus
GCGTTATCGGGTACTCCCCGGCGAGGTCGCGCACAATCTTAAGGGCCACATCGAAGTTACCCCGTATCGCTAATACCTGCGCGCCATGCATCAACGCTTGCGAGAGCTTGCCTAGCGCTATCTTACCCTCGGGGATGAGCAC
>MELI01000108.1:0-147 GCA_001767575.1 Candidatus Aquicultor primus
AAAATCATCATCACAGGAATATTTTGTTGATATTGTCGAGAAATGCTTTAAAAAGGTCGGATAGCGTGAACAGGTTATTAGCTCACAAACTCCATCAATTTTCCCTGTTTGCGCAGGACATTGATGAGGGAGCGGACGACTTTAGGG
>MELI01000108.1:317-763 GCA_001767575.1 Candidatus Aquicultor primus
GTGCTTGCGGACCATGTCCGCCGCGTCCTTTAGAAAATCGACCTCTTCTATTATCTCCGCGCCGATGATGGCGTGCGGGGCTTCTCCGCTCTGCGCGCTCGCCTGCTCCAGCAGGTGGTCGAGCGAGTCCTCGTCGACGCCGAGCATGCCGATGTCGTGCAGGAGCGCGGCGTATCCGATTAGCTCCAAGTCACGCCCGTGCATCCCCATCTCTTTGCCTATATCGACCGAGTAGCTCGCTACTCGCTGGCCGTGGCCGCGCCGGCGCGGGTTCTGCGCCTCGATGGTGTTGGCGAGCGCTTCGATGGTCTTACGGTAAACCCTGCGGATATCGAGAAAAGATTTAAACGATAAGCGCGTCACCAGAAGCGGCACGAAAAATATGAGCAGCCCCCAGTACGCCATCCCGTCATACATTATCGCAAGAAGTACCCCGAGCGATGAGA
>MELI01000108.1:795-1744 GCA_001767575.1 Candidatus Aquicultor primus
GCCGATATGAACGCGGGGATGTACGGTGTTCCCCGGTTGATGGAGATAGCCAGTTGGTCGACACCGAGCATCAAAAAGGTGTATACGCCGCAGAGCAATACCAGTGCCGTTATGCCGTAAAAGGGCTCGATTTTCCCGGTTTCGCCGCCGGCCGCGTAAAAGACCTGGGCGGCCGCGATAACAATTAAAACGAGCTGCGAAAGCGGGTACATCGTCGCGATGAACTTTAATTTCAATCGCTGCACCAGCATCGATACGACGACACCGACTACGATGATGAGAAGCGCCTGCGGCAGCGGAAAGAGCAAGACCGACGCGATGATTACGGCGGTGTCGATGCGGACCTTGCCCCCTTGCGGCAGGCGGATATCGAGAAGCCGGCTGATAATCGCGGCGAACGCGAACAAACCGACCATGGCGAAATTGTCCGCAGTCAGGCGCAGCGAGTAGACCGCGAGCGCGACGACGCCAAACGATATTACGACGCTTCTATATACTTTTGCCTTATGCTGGATTCTCGACTGCAATGCTTAGCTGCAACTCCTTTATCTCGGGGCCGACCTCATCTAGCGACAGGTCGAGCGTGCGCATGAAAGCCTCGACGACTTCGCCGTCGAACTGCCGGTTGGAGCACGCCATCAATTCCTCGGCCGCTTCCTCGACGCTCATCGCCGGCCTATACGAGCGAGTAGAGGTCATCGCGTCGAAGCTGTCGGCGACCGTCATTATCCGTGCGAGAAGCGGGATGCGCTCCCCCGCCAGGCCTTCTCCGTAACCGCGTCCGTTGAGGTGCTCGTGGTGGTAATAGACGGCCGGGATAGCTTTTTCAAGAAAATCGATGTCGCTAAGGATGCCCGCGCCGATTCTGGGGTGAGACTGTATCTTTTTGAACTCGTCGTTGTTGAGTTTTCCCGGCTTGTTGAGAATCTTGCGCGCGATTCCTATTTTT
>MELI01000108.1:1807-12007 GCA_001767575.1 Candidatus Aquicultor primus
AGTGGCCGCGCGTGTACGGGTCCTTGGCCTCGAGCGCCTGGACCAACGCTTTGACCGTATCGAGATACGCGCCTCGCAACTGCATATAGACCTGGAAAGTCTGCCGGGCGATGAGCAGCGGCACTATTAAAAGGACAAAGCTCGCCGGCCCGGTCAGGTAGTATATCTGTGCCAGAACCAAGCCCAGCACGCCGAGGGCGAAATAGTTCGGGATGAGCCACTGGTAGTCGAAGCGCCAGATACCAACGGGTGATTCGTCGTTTAAGAGGCCGACGCCAAGGGCGATAAGGCCGGTGTTTATAGCGAAGAACACCGTGCTCGCGAAGACTACGGGCACGATTATATACGGGAAGTCGGCGACGGTTATCCCGCCGATAGAGCCGCCGGTCAAGATGTAGACATAGCCGGCGGCAAAGGCCGATATAACATAATTGCACGCGCTGAAGACCATCTTATACCAGGGGATTTTGCGTTTGAGGTCACTGATATTGATGACCGTTATAAGGCTGGCAATGGCTACAGCCTGGGGGCCGAAGAGGAGTGCCGCCGCAAAAATAACGGCGAAACTAACTGAAATCGAAGCGTTTTTAGGTAGCGGGATGGTAAACGAGTCGGCGACAAAAATGAACAACGCAAAGAAAGCGACATCCGCCCAAGATAGAGCGGGCTTGGTTATCAAACTTGCAATCAAAACCACAAATGCCGCTGCATATACGCTATAAAAAAATATTCTCGCCTTAGAAGTGATGTCCTTCACTGTATCTCTTTGAGTGTTAAGGGTCGAACCGACAGCCGGTCGTCCTTCTTGCTTTAAATAAAGAAGGACCGACATCAAAAGAAAATCAACCCATTCTGCTGCCGGCACCGCCGGCCAGAATCAAGCTTGCAAGGGCAACGAGTGTCATCAGAATACGGGCTTTCAACAAAGAGACCTCCTTTTAGGTTCTCTCCCCTTCCCCGCTCGCTAACGGAAGGGTCAGCACCGCTCCGCTCAATAACTAATCGATTGTTCACCTTTGTCTTAAAGCATTTTGATGTCGGTCCAGAAATCAACGCTATGGGGTTATCAAGAATTCCAAGCGCCTGTTGACAGCGTCGAGCACCGCTCTTACTATCGCTTCACGCTCATCGTCTTTTACTATAGCACAACCGACATATGTCTCATCGCCGCTACTGCCGAGTAGCGCTACCGAGGCAACGACAACCGTATCGCGGCCCAAAGCCATCGCCGTGATGTCTTCGAGGGCGAAAGCCTCGTCCCCTGGGATTATCTGCTCTACGGCGGCTAAGGTAGCGCTCGCGACAAGCCGTAGCCTGCCTGCTCTCGATGCAACGCCCTCCGCCAGGCCTTCGTATGAAGTGTCTCCGTGACGCAAGGTCACAGCGACTCTGGCCCGCCGGTCATCGACTTCGTGCCGGACGGAATCGAGTTTCGGCCGCGCTCTACACACCCTTGTCTGGGCGGAGCCTAGCTGGGCGATACTGATTTTACGGTGGTTTACGGGTAGGCCAAACTGCGCCATCAACATCGATTCGATGTCCCGGGAGATTTGCTTAGGCCCTTTGCCCGAACTCGCTAAGATATGAATCTCTTCGATTCCGCGACCCGGACCGACTACGATTCGTGCCGCCTTGATTTCTTCGATTTGGCAGATCAAGCTCTCGATTTCTTCGACCGAGACGTTGTCTATCGTCGGATTCATTTGGGTTCCTCTTCTGCCACCTTGCTGCGAACGACTTGTTCGATAAGTGCTTCCCTTTTACTATAACGCAATTGCGCGGCCGACGTTACATCTTGCCGGAAATCGGCTCAATTAAACCGTAGTTATGGTCGCGACGCCTGTAGACGACGTTTACCTCATCGGTGTCGGCGTTGGTGAAGACAAAGAAATCGTGCCCTAAAAGCTCCATCTGTTGGGTCGCCTCGTCGGCGTCCATGGGCTTGACCGCAATCTGCTTGACTTTAACGATACGCGGGCCTTCGAACTCATCTTCGACCGCGACGAGAGCCGCGCTCATCTCACCTGGCTTCGGAGAACCCTTGGCGCTCTTGGAGAGTTTGTTCTTATACCGTTTGATTTGCCGTTCGAGCTTGTCGACGACCATATCGATTGAGGCATACATGTCGGTCGAGGACTCCTTTGCCCTAAGGATTGGCCCCTTCGGAAAGACTGTTACCTCGATGGTCTTCGATTTTTCGATGCTCGGGTTCTTCTCATCTATGAAAGCGATTTCGATTTTGATGATTTTGTCGAAATACTTGCTTATCCTCCCGATTTTCTCTTCGGCATATGCCCGAAGCGCATCGGTTACCTCCATATGCCTGCCTTTTACGATCATTTCCATGCGCATACACTCCTAACTATGCTCGGGTCAACCGACAGTTCTTATACTTTGAATAACTACAGTAGAGGAAATGAAGGTCGACTCTATGCCCCTTTTATTCTTAGAATCTTCCCATATGTATATATAGTTTACCAGCAAAGCCAATCGCCGGCATACCTTTTTACATCAAATCTTTGACCTGTTGATGGCCGGCGCATACGCCCTGCCGACACACTAACGTAAAACCCCATGTATGAAATACATGGGGTGTTGTTGTTGGTTTTCAGTGACTTCAAAATGTTTATACTTGTCTTTGGACATTTGAAGCCTGAGGACCGCGATCTCCCTCAACCACCTCGAACATGACTGCCTGGCCTTCGTTGAGGGTCTTAAAGCCTTCCTCCTGAATGGCAGAAAAGTGTACGAAGACATCATCGCCGCTTTCCAGCTCGATAAATCCGTAGCCTTTCTCCGCGCTAAACCATTTGACCGTTCCCTGAAGCACGTGCACCTCCTAAATCCATACAAACCAACAACCTGGGTACATAATACCACTTTGAACCCGTCAACAAAACGAAAGTGCTATGTATAGTACCTATAATTACATACATACCACTCAGGAAAGCCAATCACCAGGTAAATATTGTCATATTAATATGGTTGCTGTTACGACACCAGTCATCCGTAAACCGGTGGCGCGCATACCACGCCGCGTAGGGGTTCTTTATATTCCGCGAATTTGACATGCCTATATAGGCGAAAGGCGTCTCTTATAATACAGCACAAGGTATATGAGCGCGTCGCCTTTTATGCATGAAGTGCGTGTTTTAGAATGATATTTATTAACAATATTATAATAAATTCTTACAATTGGCCAATCGGTTTGTGCTATTGTGTTTTTATGCTAATTATTATGACGTGCGACCCGAATACGCTGAACGCCGGATTGCAGGCAAAACCGCATGAATCGCCATAACCCTATAGGGAGTCGCGCCCTGTGCTCATTTCGCAGTACGTGGATGGGTTTGCGCCGCCTACTCGGTGGTATCTTAGAACTCGTTTTCCCGCAGGTCTGCCTGGTCTGCGAAAGCGCCTCAAAAGCGCCGCTCTGCGCGAGCTGCGCCGACAGCTTTTCACGAATAACCGGCCCAGTCTGCGAGAAGTGCGGCAAACCTTGCGTGCGGCCGGTCGCCGACTGCCGTGAATGCCGGGGAAAACACCTCCACTTTACTAGGGCGCGCTCCGGCGGCGCCTATACCGGCAGCCTAAAAAGCGCGATTCACTCGCTGAAATATAGAAACGGTAAGCGTCTTGTCGCATATCTCAGCCTCTTCATCGACGATGAGGCGGGTCATCTGATGGACGCTGTCGACGCTGTCGCCTTTGTCCCGCTCTCTAAACTCAAGGAATCCGGGCGCGGCTACAACCAATCAGGATTGCTCGCAAAGGAGCTGGCGCGCCGGCACGATAAGCCGCTTTACACCGGGCTCGCGAAGGTCAAGAACATACCGGAGCAACACCGACTCGGCTTCGCCCGGCGCGGGGACAACGTCAAGGGTGCTTTCCGGGCTTTCGGTAAAGTTCCCGAGCGCGTATTGCTCATCGACGATGTCTACACGACCGGGAGCACCGCGAGCGAGTGCGCGGGCGCCCTTAAGCAACGCGGCGCCGCAGTGGTTTATGTGCTGACTGTGGCCAGAACACCGCTCGATGGCTCCAAGGGCGACCATCGCCGCGCGGTTGTGGATTCTTGTAAATGCAGGTAAAATCAGGTAGGTTAAGACTTTGGGTTTCTGTTTAGGTCTGTGGTTGCCCCGGCGCCGCCCCGTGTTGCGCCGGATAATCCAAGCTAGATGCAGGCAAAAGGATCCACGTAAGGCAAAAGCTATCTATATCTGACTTTTGTTGAGCATGGTGCGTCTTAGGAGTAAGCCCTGCCGTTCCAGGAGGACGAGAGGGGTATCAGTGGCTCTAAAGTGGCTGCGAGGCCTCCAGCAGGCGAGTGTGGGGTCAAAGACCAGGTCAGCTAAGCAGAAGCCCAATTTTCTCGCGCTAACCCACCAGTAAACTCAGGACATATTGCCACACCGGTATCGTTACCAAGCTTATCATCGTCGTCGTGACGATGGCCGCGGGCAGAAAGTCGTTGTCCAGCCCGTATTTTAGCCCGATTATCATCGAGAACATGGCCGCGGGCATCGATGCCTCCAACACGGTTATCCCTAGGTCGACGCGGCTCAACCCGAACAATGTCGCGCCGCCCAGCGCCACAAGCGGCGCCACAAAGAGCTTTATCGCGCTGACGATGCCCAGCTCGAGCTTGTATCGGCGCACCTGCCCGACCTCAAGGGCCAGCCCGATAGAGATCATTATCAACGGCACCGTCGCTCCCGCCAAAAACCCGATGACGTCGAGCAAGAATTTCGGCAAGCCGACGCTTTTAAGCAAAAACGCGGCGACTAACCCCAGAAGCGGCGGGAACAAAAGTATCTCCCGCACCATGTTTATCTTCCCCTCTCGCTCACCGTACTTGCCGGCGACTATCAGGCCTGCGGTAAAGAAGATGATGATGGTCCCGAAGAGGTCGTAGAAGACCGCCTTTATCAGGTTCTCGATGCCGAAAATCTCCATCGTCAGCGGGAATCCGAGATAGCCGGTATTGCCGACGGCCGCGACAATCAAGAGCGCCCCGAATGTCGGGCGCGAGCTGCGCGCAAAACGCCCTACCACAAAAGCCGTCAGCATGCTGACCACGACGATAATCAAAGCCAACAACGATATCTTGATTATGGATAGCGATAGCTCAGATTCGAAAACAGCGCGAAATATGAGCGCCGGCATCGTGATGTAGACGATGATGTTGTTCAAGACCGCATTATCCGCGCGCTTGAGCAGACCGGCTCGCTTGCTGAAAAACCCGATCGAGATGAGTATTAGAATTGACAGGATGATGCCGACTAATTCGTTGATACCGCCTACTTCTTGAAGAGCCTGGCGATTGCTTTATCGTAAGGCGCCTTTAAAACACCCTGGTCGGTGATGATAGCGGTAATGTAACGGTTGGGCGTAACATCGAACGCCGGATTGGCGACGGTGACGCCCTCGGTCGCGACCTGTGAGCCGCCAAACCCCGTCACCTCATGCGACTCGCGCTCTTCAATCGGTATGTGGCTCCCGTCCGGAATCGAGATGTCGATAGTCGTAACCGGAACCGCCACGTAAAACGGGATATTGTGCTCTTTCGCCAGAACCGCCACCGAATAGGTGCCGATTTTGTTGGCTATGTCACCGTTGGCCGCCACCCTATCCGCCCCTACGACTATCTTATCGACCTTTCCCAGACTCATGAAATGGCCCGCCATGTTGTCACAAATCAGGGTGACCGGTATGTTTTCCTTCATCAACTCCCACGTCGTAAGCCGGGCGCCCTGCAGGAGCGGCCGCGTTTCATCGGCGTAGACGTGGATCTTCTTGCCCTGGTTGTGAGCCGAGCGTATAACAGCCAGCGCCGTACCGTAGTCAACTGTCGCGAGCGCCCCCGCGTTGCAGTGTGTGAGCACGTTATCTCCGTCAGCGATGAGTTCAGCGCCGTAATCGCCCATCATCTTGCTCATCTCGAGTTCCTCGGCGGCAATTAAGTCCGCCTCCTCCTTAAGAACCCGTTTTAGCCTGCTGACCGCGAGATGTGAGTTGGCGCTCGCCTTTTCTTTCATTCGCCCAAGCGCCCAGAAGAGGTTGACCGCAGTCGGGCGCGTCGCCCCGATTAGCTTTATCGCATCACGGAGTTCATCCAGAAAATCCTTGGTGTTCTTTGCCTGGGATTCCATAGCCGCCAGCGCAACCGCGTAAGCGGCGGCGACGCCGATTGCGGGCGCGCCACGCACGCTCAAAACCTTTATCGCTTCAGCGAGCCTCTGGTAGTCGTCGGTTACGATATACTCTTCTTTCAGCGGAAGCTTTGTTTGGTCTATTAAAACAACTTTCCCGTTCTTCCACTCGATTGTCTTCATTCTAACGCCTCCATAACATTCCGTGGCTTTTACCCTACGTCCCCATCTCCCACGAATGAAGGTACTTATACTGCTCTTCCGTCAGCACATCTATATCGATGCCCATGGAAGCGAGTTTGAGCCGCGCTATTTCCTGGTCGATATCGGTCGGCACGCCGATGACGTCTTTCTTCAAATTCTTCGCCTCTTTAAGCATAAGCTCAGCAGCCAAAGCCTGATTCGCAAAGCTCATATCCATGACGCTGGCGGGATGCCCTTCGGCGGCGGCGAGATTTACCAGGCGGCCGTCGGCCAACAGGTAGATGCGACGGCCGTCTTTCATCAAAAACTCCTCGACAAAATTACGGACCTCTCTGCGCGATTCGGCCATCTCTTCAAGTGCCGCAATGTTTATCTCGACATTAAAATGCCCGCTGTTCGCGATTATCGCCCCATCCTTCATCGCGTCGAAATGCGCGCGATCGATGACGTGAAGGTTGCCGGTAACGGTCACCCAGATATCGGCAATTTTCGCTGCCTCTATTGACGGCATCACGCGATAGCCATCCATAACGGCTTCAATCGCTTTGAGCGGATTTATTTCGACGACTACGACATTTGCGCCCATACCGCCGGCGCGCATCGCGACACCGCGCCCACACCAGCCGTAACCGGTCACCACTAAGGTCCTTCCGGCGAGCAGGATGTTTGTCGCCCGCATAATTCCATCGAGGGTGCTCTGTCCGGTCCCGTAGCGATTATCGAAGAAGTGTTTGGTTTGGGCGTCGTTTACCGCGATAATCGGGTAGCGCAAAACTCCCTGCTCCGCCATGCTCTTGAGCCGGATAACACCGGTCGTCGTCTCCTCGGTCCCGCCGATTATGTCACCGACCTGGTCGACCCGGTCGGTGTGTAAAACCGATACGAGGTCAGCGCCGTCGTCCATCGTGATTTCGGGGTGAAAGTCGAGAGCCGCATGGATGTGCTCGTAATAGGTCTTGTCGTCTTCACCTTTGATAGCGAAGACCGGTATCTCGTAGTCCTTTACGAGGGACGCCGCTACATCATCTTGCGTGCTCAGCGGATTCGAGGCGCAAAGAACGACCTCTGCCCCGCCGGCCTTCAGGGTTCGCATCAGGTTTGCCGTCTCCGACGTGACATGGAGGCAAGCGGCCAGCTTCGCTCCGTTGAGAGGTTTTTCTTTTTCAAACCTCTCGCGGATGAGGCGCAAAACCGGCATATCCTTGTCGGCCCACTCGATTCTGTTCTTCCCGGCCCCTGCAAGACCGAGGTCTTTTACATCATACTTCATGCTAACGCTCCTTTGCAGCTTACATTTTCTCTAAGACTTTTATTATCAAACGGATAAGAGACTCCGATGATTTCTGCGCGGCGGTTATGACTTCTTCGTGGCTTACTTTGTGTTGCCCGCCTGAGACATTGGTTATCACCGCAAATCCCAACACATCCAGCCCGGCGTGACGCGCTATAAGAACCTCGGGCACAGTCGACATACCCACGGCATCCGCCATCGTCGAATAATACTTGATCTCTGCGGGCGTCTCGTAGGCCGGACCAAGCAGGCCGACATATACGCCCTCCTTTAGCGGTATGCCCTCCGCTTCGGACACGCGGTGCGCCAGCGTGAGATATTCGCTTTTATAGGCTTCGGTCATGTCCAAAAACCTCGGCCCTATCTCGTTGTCGTTCGCTCCCACTAACGGATTAGCGGGCATCATATTGATGTGGTCCCTTATGGCCATTATATCGCCCTGCGAAAAATCCCGGTTGAGACCGCCGGCCGCGCATGTGACTATCATGGTCTTCACGCCGAGCCCATGCAACACCCTGACCGGATAAGAGATGCCCGCCGAGGTATAGCCCTCGTAGTAATGGAAACGTCCCTGCATCACGGCTACGCGTTTACCGGCGAGCGTGCCGATGACCAGGTTGCCAAAATGGCCCTCGGTCGTCGGTCTCGGAAAATGCGGTAATTCATCATAGGCAAAGCTCTTGGCGTTTTCAACCTCGTCGACCAGGCCCCCAAGGCCCGACCCTAAGATTATCCCAATATCGACGGTCCCCGCAACCCGCTCTTTGATGAAGCGAAGTGTCTCTTTAAGGTTTCGTCTTAACTGCTCTACTAGCTCCATTAGCATTCCCCGCTCGAATTAGTCATCTATCTGTTTATTTGTCTCCGCCGACCAACGCCGACCGTACATAAAAGCATGTTGGTTTTAGGTTTGATTGTCAACCCGCTGCCAGGATATATGCGCCCTTAAACGTCGTCCGCAGCGACCTGCTTGGCCGAGATTTTGCCGCGAATCAGCCGCCGGATTATCGCTATCTCCTCGGCCCGAGCCAGAACCAATGCACCAAGATACAGAAGAGCGCCTACGCTAATCGCAATCACTACTACCGTCAACTCGGTAAGCTTAGTACCGCCGGCAAGTGTTGCACTCAGGTAGGACGCCGTGAACCACGCCCCCACCCCCATCACCACCGCCGCCAAGAAGGTCTTCGCGAAAGACACTATAAGCTTTGCCTCATCCAAGCCCTGGAGGCGCTTTCTAAGCGCGCCGAGCATGACCAAGGCCATGACACTCACAGCGATTGTATAGCTAAGAGCGAGACCGACGTGCGCAAACGGGCGCACGAGAACTATATCGAGCGCTATCAGAAAGACTATAAAAACGAGCGATGCTTTGAGTGGCGTCATGCCGTCATGGAGCGCGTAGAACGACCGCACGAGCAGCATATTAAGACCCATAGCGACCAGGCCGAAAGAGTACGCTGCAAGCGCCGCCGCAGTCGCAACCGTCGCGGCTGACCCGAACGCCCCGTGCTCGAACAGAAGACCTATTATCGGTTTGCTTAAGACAAAAAGACCGACCGATGCCGGTACCGCAACCATCGCGATAATGCGAACGCCGAGCGATATCGTATCGCGCAGCGCATCCGTATCTCGCGTCGCGGCTTGCCGGGAAAGTGTCGGGAACAAGACGATGGCGATAGCCGCGACGAGCGTGTTCAGAGGCAGACTGCCTACTTTGAACGCGTAATTGAGATAAGATATACTCCCGGTCTCAAGAAACGACGCAAACCACTTGTCGACGATAAGATTCGACTGGCTGGCGGCCAGAGCAACCAGCACCGGCAAGAATAGTTTGGCGACGCTCTTTGCGCGCTCGCTGCGCAAATCCAGTACCGCTCGATACGACAACTTTCGTTTCAACAGCGCAGGCAACTGGATTAACACTTGGCATACCGAAGCCGCAAGAAACCCGATGGCGGCGGCGTAGATGCCCATCCGCTGCGCCAGAAAGATAATAGCGGCAACCATTATAACGTTTTGCACGAGCGCGACCAGGCTCGGCGTGGCGAAATGGTTATATGAATTGAGTGTGCCCGCCATCAATCCGGATATACCAAGAAATATGAGCGCCGGGGCCATTATCCGCAATAGGTTCGACGCCAGCGCGAGCTGTTCACCTGAGGAGCCAAAGCCGGGGGAGACCAAAAAGATTACCTGCGGCGCGAAGACCATCAATGCGGCCGCGATAAATCCGAAAGCAATCAGTAAAAGGTTGAGAATCGTATGCGCCAGGCGCCACGCTTCTTCTTCATCGTCGTTGGCGAGCAACCCGCTGAATACCGGTATGAACGAAGCACTCAACGCCCCCATGACGACGAGACTGTAAATTATGTTAGGAATGGTAAAAGCGACGATAAACGCATCGGTCTCGGCGCCGGCTCCGAACTTGTTGGCTATGACCACCTCGCGCACGAAGCCGAATATGCGGCCCGAAAGCGTCGCGATAGTCACTATGCCCGCCGAGAGCGCAAGCGCCCTACCTTTGCTCATGTATTATCTCCTCGCCATCTC
>MELI01000108.1:12015-17813 GCA_001767575.1 Candidatus Aquicultor primus
CCTACATCAAGCCCCGCTCGCGTATGACGAGGTAGACAAATTTCGGCAGCGCCAAAATCCTCTTGAATCTCGTTGGTTGCTGAGCGAACCGGTAGAGCCACTCCAAACCGGCGCCCCTCACCCATTCGGGCGCGCGTTTCACCTGCCCGGCGATGACATCAAAACTCCCCCCAACACCGACACACGCGGGTACACCGAGCTGACGCAAATGCTCGGC
Source organism: Candidatus Aquicultor primus (assembly GCA_001767575.1). Taxonomy (GTDB): domain Bacteria; phylum Actinomycetota; class Aquicultoria; order Aquicultorales; family Aquicultoraceae; genus Aquicultor; species Aquicultor primus. Next base: position 12,233 of record MELI01000108.1, read on the forward strand.
AATCCATTTCTCCTGTTTGCCCATGCCCAAGCCGACCAGCAGGATATCCGGCCCTGCTTGTCTAATCCGCTCGATGAGACCGGATTCCTCTTTAACAGAGAAAAAGCCGCTCTCGATGCCGACGATATTGAGGCCCGGATGACGCTCCTGTAATTTTAGCGCGGCTTCTTGCGCGATTCCTTCTTCGGAGCCGACCATATATATGCGGTAGCCCTTGCGCACGGCTACTTTAGCCATTTCCTCAATCATGTCGATGCCCGGAACACGCGACCGAAGCTTACCCGCCCATACGATTCCGATGCTGTCGGGAACCACAAGATGCGCGCCCTGCAAGACCTTTCTAAACGCATCGTCTTTCTTGGCCATGACCATCATCTCGGCATTAAGCGTGACGATGAGGTGTGGTTTGCGCTCTTTTATAAGGTCCTCAATCGCTGCTATCGCCTCGTCCATCTCGAAAGCGTCGAAGCGAACCCCTAGGATGTAGCGCTCCTTCAACAGTTGTTTCGCAAGCAACGCGTTCTGCCTCGCTTTGCCGCGCGCCTCTTCAATCGAATAGCCCCAGTTACCGTCGAGCGCCAAAAGCCGCTCGACTTCGGGGACGAGCCTTTGCTCATCGAGGTCGCGGCAGTCTAAAGGTGCGTGAGCACCGACGGCTTTGGAAAATTCGTCGACCTTAGGGTCATAAGCTACCGGAAGAAACGGGATACCCTGGAGCGCGGCGAAGAGATTGGAGTGAAGGCGCATCCCCACCAGGACATCAAGCTCGCCGATGACACCCATGACCTCCGCCGGCAATTCGATTCCATTTATGACAGTCGCGGGCTCTTTCATCCGCGCCACTATCTGCTCGGCCACCGAGTCGTCTCGCTTCGCATGAAATGGGATGAATACGATGCTCGACCCCGTGCGCGCCTTGATACTGTCGGCGGCCGCCGCTACCCGCCCGAACTCTATGCCGCGCCAGGCCCGCAGGGCGAAACCTACAAGCGGCCGGTCCAATCCCTTAAGCCTCGACATCCGTACCGGTTTGAGAAGGAGCGCCGGGTCGCCGGTGACGACCACTTCGCGACGGACTCTCATCTCTTGCAGTATCTTTTTCGAGCCTTCGTCGCGTACCGCAATCACGTTCGCGCCCGATATCGCCAATTTGGTGAGAAATCTACTGAAATATCTGTTGAGCGGGCCTATTCCTTGCCCGTAAATCATTATAGGAACACGCTCAAGACGCGCCAGCAATAGAAGCGAGCAATAGTAGACTAGGCTTCGGACGCTGGTGACATCTTGCAAGAGCCCGCCGCCCCCGCTGATAAAAAGGTCGCTCTTCTTTAAGGCTCGGCGCACCGAACCGACCGAGCGTGGAATAGCTTTGACTCCATACTTGGCCTCTGTTTCAAAAGGACGGTTCGAAGCAACGGTGATCTCAGCGTTGGGCACTTCACTCTTGAGCGACGTGACCATCGTCGAGAGTATCGCTTCATCACCCGTATTGCCAAACCCGTAATATCCTGAAATCAGTACTTTTTTCATAACTACCTTAGACTGCAACAATCATGTCAGCGCTTCGTTCGACTCAATAATCTTATCAAAAGAGGGTTCACTTTGCGCCCCTTTTTAGCGGCACCCTTAAAATAGCGGGGTGGTTTTGATCGGCTCCCAACTCCCATTAAAGTCGCTACCTCTGGAACCGATATATAACTGTAGCATTATCATTCGCTTGCGCGGCGAATAAAACCGGAGCCGGCCGCACGAGTTTTGCAGGCGGCGCACATACCCAGAAAAGCATGAACGATTCGCAAAAGACAAGTCGAGAGGATGGTTGTAGTGAATTTCCGGCCACGTATCGCTCTAATCACAGCGCTGATAGTTCTGATATCATCTCTAGCGGTGGGAACAGCGAGCGCTGTCAGCCTGACCGCCGACGAGCAGTACATGCTCAACCTCGTCAACAAAGAGCGTCGCGCAAACGGCCTAAATGCACTCGAAGTCGACCCTAAACTAACTTTCATGGCCCGCCGTTACGGCCAAGAGATGATCACACACGACTTCTTCAGCCATGATTCCCCGGTTTCGGGGTCTTTGCTCGACCGGGTCTTAAAATCCGGTGTCTCCGATGGATGGCTTCTAGCGGGTGAGAATCTCGCGGGCGCACCCTCGGTAGAGGCCGCGTTCAAGGGGCTGATGGAGAGCCCGACGCATAAGGCGAACATGCTGGAGGCAAAGTATACTCACGTCGGCATCGGTGCGGTCGTTGGCGGCCCGTATGGTAAGATGTTCGCGCAAGAATTCATCGCCTATCCCAAGAACATGTTTTTCGTATCCCGCGACCCCAATTACGACCTGCTCGTCTACATCAACGACAAACTGCTCTGCGCCGACCCCCCTTCCTTTATCCGTCAAGGGCGCACGTTGGTACCGATTAGAAAATTCTTTGAAGAGCTCGGCGCTGCCGTAGTGTGGGATAGTGCGAGCAACTTAATAACCATTGACCATAACGGCGTCAATATCCAGCTGGCTGTCGGCGACAACGTAGCTTTTGTCAACGGTGAGCCCGTCATCTTAGATATCATGCCATCGATGAAAGCGAGCGCGACCTTTGTCCCCTTGCGGTTCGTGGCCGAATGTCTCGGTGCTCAAGTCTCCTGGAACACCAACCTTAGAACCGTCACCGTGCAACTGCCAATCTCATCCGATAACCCTTAAGAAGACCAACAACGTTTAACTTGAATCCACGGCTCGCCTAAGCTAATAAAGCGAGTTCTTGATAACCCGTGCCGCTTCCGCCCTGCTCATCGCTTGCTCCGGTCGAAAGTAATTCCCTGAATAACCGGTGATGACAGAGGCATTGCGGGCCGACATAACCGAAACAAACCCCCAATGCCCGGGCGATACATCGTTAAAGGTCGTTCCCGAGTAATCGAGCGAATAGGCCCCGCTGCGCAAGAGTATCGCAGCCATTTCCACGCGTTTTATTTGCGCCTCGGGCTGGAAGCGATTCTCCCCATAACCGCTAATCATTCCCAAATCATATGCCGCCTCGATATACGGCCAGGCCCAGTGCGCGGATGAAACATCCTTAAAGTAGCCGCTGTAAGAGGATTTCTTCGAAAATCCGAGCGATTCGACGAGCATTTTGACGAATTCGGCCCGGCCGACTGCTTTGGTAGGCATGAAAATACCTCCCGGATAACCGGCAAGGACTTCTTCCGATGCAAGCGTTTCGATGTCCTCAAATGCCCAGTACTCTATTCCCACATCGGAGAAGGTCTGTTTGAAGCAGGTTATCTCGGCGCTTGCGGTATTGCCGTTCTTGTCATAAGCCTGCGCTTTTATCGTATTCTTCCCGAAGAGATCACCAGTAGTGACGTTGAAGACATACGGTGGCGCAGCTACAGTACCTTGCCGGATGCCGTTAAGATAGAACTCGACGAAGGCAATTCCGGCGCTCGCTGAACTCACGTTCGCCGAAACCGGCATAATCGCTTTGGTGATTTGTGTGTTATTCGCCGGGGAGACAATCGTTATCGCCGGCTTCGTGCTGCTAGCGCTTATCTGGACGGCTTTTCCGGCATTTATTCGCCCGTGTCCATAGTAGCGGTCCCAGCCTGCGGCGCCTAGGTCGTCCGCGCTCACGTCAATAATGCCCTCGACGCGTTCGGGTGTGAGTGCCGGGTTTATAGCGAGCAGGAGCGCGGCGAGCCCGCTCACAACTCCGGTCGCCATCGAAGTACCGCTATTCGCCTCATAGGCCTGTCCATCATAAGATTTTGACGCCAGGAAGGTCGAAAGGATAGATACACCGGGCGCAACAACATCGACATGCTGCCCGAAATTGGACTGGTGAATCCATGCGTCTTTGCTGTCTACCGCGCCCACCCCGATAACACCTTCGTAGGCTGCCGGGTAGTTGGGCGTGCCGCTCCCGTCGTTGCCGGTAGCCGCTACGATAAGCGCGCCTTTGCCTTGCGCGTACTTGACCGCTTCGCCAAGTGTTTTCGACGGCGTCGGCCCGGCCAGGCTCATGTTGATGATTCGCGCGCCGTTGTCCGCCGCCCACATCAAGCCCAGCGCGATGCTCCCATCGTCGCCGAAACCTATATCGTCCAAGACCTTGACCGGCATTATCCTGGCCGTCGAGGCTATCCCCGCGACCCCCAGCGAGTTGTTGGTCTTGGCCGCGATAATCCCGCTGATATGTGTCCCGTGACCGGCCTCATCGGTGAAATTGTCGTCGCTCCCCTGCTTCCCGCTGCCGTCGACAAAAAAGCGCTTACCTAAAACCTTGCCGCCATTGGCCGTATTTATTGCCAGCGAGTCTTTGAGGTCCTCGTGGTTCGGATCGACTCCCGTATCGAGCACCGCGACTTTTACCTGCGTCTGAGCCGATCCCGCTAACTCCCACGCCATACCCATGCCTATCTTGGACAGGCCCCACTGGTCGGCATAGAGCGGGTCGTTTGGTATAAAATCAGCGGCTGTCCTTCTGTAATTGGGTTCCGCGAACTCAACCAAGCCGCTCTCCATATAGCAGTGGACCGCCTCGTCGACCGTACCGCTCTCGATTAGCACGCGCGCGATATCTAGTCTTTTGATAATCGACAATGGGCGAGCGGCGGCTTCTCTGTGAAGGGCTTCAGCTGCCGCCTGGTCGACACCGGGCTTAAGGCGGACTAGAAGTTCGTCAGGTCTGGCGGCAACGGCAGAGGCCGCGCTAACGCGCTTAGCATGCGCACTCTCGCTCACGCCCGCGTCCGGCGTATATCCCGTGTTGCCTGCAGGGTTTGCCCCAACCGCCGCAATGGTCAGGTTCAGATAGGAGAGTATAAGAAAGAAGCTTGCGTAGAAAGCAGTCTTGCGCAAATTACCGCTATGTAGAAACCCCATCAATCGACCACCTAAGCTACAACATGAATAAAGCTTCAGCTATAAATGTAAAGATTCTAACATATATCGCAGTCCAATGGTAAGACAAAAGACGGGCCCAGGCAATAGGGCGCCTTCATTCTTAGTATCATGTTTACGTAATTTAATAATTGAATTTATCGTCTTAAAGTGTTACCATGTCATCTGACATAGCTAAGTGCTTTATCTGGCACATACCGCTGTGAACTGGCGTAATCCCTTTTTCCGAAGTTTAGACCGAGCGGCCGTTGGACAACCGGCCGCAAGGAAGACGACATACCGGATCCGAGCATAACCCCAATAAAAGGTGATATCATGAGGCGCACGATTTTCGCAATCGCACTGCTTACCACCCTAATACTGAGCTTCACGCCAGCGGCTTTCGCAGCACCCGGCAGCTCTTTTTCAGATGTTGACAAAGATTATTGGGCCGCCAAACAAATACTCTCGCTCGCCGACCACGGCATAATCAGAGGCGGCGAAGACGGCCGGTTCAGGCCGGCGGACGGTTTGCGCCGGGGCGAGCTCGCAAAGCTCTTGTCCGAAGCGTTTCTGCTTAAACAAGCGACCGGTTCTGTAGATTTTAACGACCTCTCTAGCGACCACTGGGCGGCGTCGTTTATCGCCAGAACCATCGGCGCAACCTGGATGAACGGGTTCCCCGATGAGACATTTCGCC
>MELI01000108.1:17830-20353 GCA_001767575.1 Candidatus Aquicultor primus
AGGGCGCAAGTAGCAAAGATTCTCGTCCAGGCAAAGGGCTATTCAATCGCGAGTATCTCCACCAATTCATTTACCGATGTGGCAAGCGCTTATTGGGGGCAACCATACATCGAGACCGCCGCCAAGAACTACATAATTACGGGTTATCCGGACGGCACGTTCCGTCCAAACGCACCTATTACCAGGGCGGAAGCCGCCGCGCTCATATACCGTTCCCTCGTCGGCAAAGACTTCGTCATCCAAACCTCAACCGTCAATGAGATAACTTACGAAAAACACCGCCGTTTTCAAAATTCGGGACCTTTCAGTATTCATGTGTTGAAGATTCCCAAATATGCCTCGGCCGCTACTAACCTCGGGTTGAGCAAGGACCGGTTCCTCGGTCTCGAAAAGTTAAGTTCACTCGCCAAACGCAAGAACGCGATAGCGGGGATTAACGCCGATTTCTTCTCGAGCGACAGGAAGAGCGGTTGTAGCGGGCTCCTCGTCGACGGGCAGATACTCTCCTCCCCTATCAACGAGCGGTCGCACTTCGGCTTCTCAAGCGACCGGAGTGCCTTTATAGATAGAGCGCGGCTCGATGCGTCGCTTACCTTCGAGACGACCAGCGGCGTCGAGAAAACCGGCGTCATATCATGGGTAAACAAGGCACGAGATATGGTGCCCTCCAAGGACACGATAGTCGCGTACACGCCTTTCTACGGGCCATCGACACTGACCAACAGCAACGGCACCGAAGTCGAACTGCGAGTCGATAAAACAGTTACTCCGGGGAGCGAAATAATCGGAACCGTTGTAGATGTCAGGTACGGCACGGGCAACAAAGCCATCCCGCTCGATAGCATAGTCCTCTCGGGAATCGGCTCAGGCAAGACCTTTCTGACGAATAATATTTGGATAGGCGCAACCGTCAGGCTCAATTTCAACCTTAAGCCGTCCTGGCGCGACGAGACCAAGGCTATCGGCGGTGGTCCTCGCATTATGAGGGATGGCCGGGTAAGCGTCGAAAACGAAGGATTCGAGTCGAACATCGTCTCAAAGCGGCATCCGAGAACCGCAATAGGCATCGACCCGCAAGGCAATCTAATTGTCCTCGTCCTCGATGGCCGGATGAGCTTCTACAGCGTGGGGATGACCCTGACGGAGCTTGCCGAAGAAATAAAGTTTCACGGTGCCGTCGACGCCATGAACCTCGATGGCGGGGGCTCCAGTACCCTCTACTTCAACGGCGCTGTCCGCAACTATCCCAATGAGGGCAAAGGCGAACGCGCGATAAACAATGCGCTGCTGTGGTATTAGTCGCTGACGATTCTATAGACGCAGGTGGCGGTCTCGGCGCGCAGGCAACTCGCGTTCGGCTTGAACTTGCCGTCGGCGTACCCGTTTACAATCCCGTTCGATGCGGCGATCTTAATATAATCCCGGGCCCAGTGATTACTCACATCTGAAAAACTCGGCGCGCCGGCTCGCGCTTTCAACCCGCCAGCCTGAGTAAGCATCTTCACCATCTCAGCGCGTGTGATAAGGCCGTCCGGTCGGAAAGAGCCATCCACGTATCCCGAGATATAACCGAGGTCGGCGAGGGCTGCGATATAGTCCTTGGCCCAATGTCTTTTCGTGTCGCGGAAGACCTTGCTCCCGCCCGCGCTTATTTTAAATGATTTTGCGACCAGCGTCGAAAACTCGGCGCGTGTGATAGGATTTTCCGGCCGGAGCGAACCATCGGGATAGCCCGAGAGCATGCCCTGATTGATCAACCACTGGATATATTCATAGGCCCAATTGTCGGCTTCCGAATACTCCGCGGCCCGTGCGGAGGTGTCGGCTACTCCCCCGAAATCGGCTGTCCAGTACCACTGGTACTTGGCGTCGGTGTCGAATGCCCTGGCCAGCCCGACCGCCTTATAGGCTTTACTGAGCATGATGGTATTATGGCCGGGTGATGATTTCCAGGCCGCAAAAGCATCGTCCGCTCGCCATTGACCGGCGGCGATGTTCTCACCGAGCGCCGTGCTAAAGGTGTACCCAGCCGCTTTTATCCGGTCCGAAAAGCCGGCGCCGTTCAAAGATTTGTGCGAGAAATAATCTTTTGAGGCCATATCGAGGCTGTGACCGGCAGCGGCCTGGCTCAATCGTTCTGATAGAACCAGCGCTCCAAGACCCTTACTTGCCCTGTAATCGTTTATCAAATCGAGAAGCGCATGCTCTTCGAAGGTCGCTGCGGTAGCTGTGGCCGGGGCGGCAATCGATAAGATGAGTATCATGACCAGGGCTATGATTATTCGATTAATAATCGTGTCCTCCTTTGCTGCGAAAACGGCTGCTTCCATAAGTATGCTTTAAACTGCGATTATTGGTACGGCTATTCTTTCAGCAAGTCTAAGAATTGCACAGTTCTCACAATTAGTAAAGCCCTTTACTTATTGTACAAGCGCCTGCCTATAGACCGCTTCCTTGTTATAACGGCCTCGGCCCTCCCTCGGTTACGGGCATATCGAGAAAATTATCTTAGTAGACTCGGCT
>MELI01000108.1:20375-22257 GCA_001767575.1 Candidatus Aquicultor primus
GGAACGTTCCGTCCGGATATCCGTTGATGATACCGGAATTGCGCGCGGTCATTATCGGAACATACGCCCAAAAATCCGATGCGACATCCGAGAAGAGATCCCCGGACGCATTCTCATTGGCACCTGCCGCATTGACGATGATTTCAGCGGCCTCGGCACGGTTTATGATCACATCCGGCCTGAAATTGCCGGCCGCATTACCGCTGACTATGCCGGATTCTTTGGCTGCTTCGACATAAGGCGAGACCCAGTGCGCGGATGAGACATCGGGAAAATATCCATTATGCGCGGTAAGCGTATCTATGCCGCTCGCCGTGACGACCATCTTTATGAACTCGGCTCGGGTGACCGCGCTCGTCGGCTTGAAAGTCCCGTCGCCATAGCCGGTGACCACACCTTTTTTGACGAGCGCGAAGATATACTGAAAACACCAGTCGTCCGTCCCGATGTCTTTGAAGAGGCCGGCCTTGGCGGCCATCAGCGACGGATACGAATTGATTGGGTTCTTGTAGCCGCCCTGGTGGATTTCAAAATGGACGTGCGAACCCGATTCCTCGGCATTTCCGCTATCCCCCACATATGCTATATGCTGCCCGGCCAGAACCCTCGACCCGTTGACTATCCCGGGAGCATAGGCATTCTGCGGCCCACCCATCCCGTCATCGGTGCCGGGTTTGTCGTTATTGAGATGGACATAATAATAGGCGTTGCCATCGTCGCCCTTGAGCATGAGATTGTAATATGGGAGGCCGTTGGCGGTGCTGGTCTGCTCGCCGTTGTTGAGCCACGATATGACACCGTCCACTGCGGCCACCAAGGGGGTCATCTTCGCCGCCATGATGTCGATACCCTCGTGGGTACGCGTCGTGCCCCGGGGAGCGCCGAAGGTATCCGTAAAACTGCAGGAGCCCTCTACTGGAAAGACGATGGGAATCACGGTTTCCGCCGCAGCCTGCGCTGCAAAAGCGAATATTAGACTAAGTGTAAAAAATAGCAGCCAAGCGCTTCTCTTAATTCGATATTTGCTGTGATGCATGGGTGTCTCCTTTATGGGGGATAGACTTCATATTTTGCTACGTCTAAATGATTAAACGGTTGGTTACTTAGAAAGATACCACATTGTTATTGGATAACCGAATAAATCATCTTGCTCGCCTCGGCCCTCGAGGCAAGCCCGTCCGGCTTGAAGACACCGCCCGGATAGCCGCCGACGATGCTCTTGTTCTTGGCGGTCATGACCACGTCGTAGGCCCAATGGCTCGAGTCGATATCCGAGAACCCGGTCCCGCTGTTGTCGACAGGATATGCTTGCGAGCGGACGACCATCGCGCATATCTCGGCCCGCTTGATATTATTTCCGGGCTTGAAGACGCCGCCCGGATAGCCGCTGATAACACCGCGCGCTTTGGCCGTCTCGATATAGGAATAAGCCCAGTGGCTCGCGGGAACATCCTTGAAGGATGGCGAAGCGGGAGCCGCCAGAGACCAGCCCGAGGCGACGACAATCATCTTCGCAAACTCAGCCCTGGTCACACTGTTGCCGGGGCGAAACGTGCCATCGCTGTAGCCGCTGACTATCTTCAACGCCGCCAGCCGGCCTATGAAGGTATAGGCCCAGTGTTCGCGTCCGACGTCTTTGAAGGTGACCGGCTCGAGGAGCTCATCGATGACGAGCTCTACCCTGTTGCTGGGGTCGCTTTCGAGCGGCCCGCCGGCTATGGCTGTCACGTAATAATAGTAGGTCTTCAATCCTTCGACCGTGCCGTCGACATACGTGGTTTCGGCGACGTCGCTCGGGTTAAGCTTGGTGCCCGCCACGTAGACGTCTTCGGAACGGTAGACATTATATCCGGTGAGACCGGTTGCAGTCACTGAGTTCCAG
>MELI01000109.1:0-10183 GCA_001767575.1 Candidatus Aquicultor primus
ACCGCGATCAAATGGCAGCCGAGGGACTTGTTCCTTTTGAGGTAAGAGTCCAAGAGACCGACTTACTGATTTGTGCGACCGACAACTTGTCAGCGATAGCTCATGAGCTAGTCATTTATTATCGTGCCCTAATCGAAGAGTTCATCGAGCGGTTTCCGGTTTTCAAGACAAGCTTTGTCCCGATAGAGGTTCCCGGGAATGCGCCCGACATCATCAAGTCTATGGCTGACGCGGCAAAGTCTGCCGGGGTAGGTCCGATGGCGGCGGTTGCGGGAGCGATTTCCGAATATGTGGGTCGCGCGCTCCTTGAGCATGCAGACGAGGTTATCGTAGAAAACGGCGGTGACATCTTCATCAAGTCGAACAAAGATCGCAAGATGGGTATCTACGCGGGCGAATCTCCTTTGAGCAATCGCTTAGCTGTTGCCGTTAAGGCTGTGGACACCCCGCTGGGGATTTGTACCTCATCCGGGAGCGTTGGGCACTCGACCAGCTTCGGCAAGGCGGACGCCATTGTCATTTTCTCGGCTGACGTTGCGCTTGCTGATGCAGTTGCTACGCGTGTCGGCAATATGGTGCGCACGAAGGAAGACATTGGCAAAGCGATTGATTTTGCGCAGACCGTTCCCGGTGTCGAAGGTGTAATAATTGTGATTGGCGATGGACTCGGCGGCTGGGGGAAATTCGAATTTGTACCGATTTGACGACCATAAGCTCAGTTTCTTATGGCTTAAAGCATTACTTGAGGTAGATATTGCCACATCCGCAGGGTAGTTCCTTTGTTTAATATTACACTATAGCATTCTCAGGAAAGTACTTATTATTCGTCCCCCAATGGACTGGTATATTGCTCAAACCAATGCCTATAATAAGAACTAGCAGCCATGGACCGGTTGGTTGATAAGGCCGACAGGCGCTGTGCGAATCAAAGGTGTCACTTAGAGTAAACGCTTAGTGTATGGCGTCAAAGCTTATTTGGAAGCACGCGATTCATCAATACTCAAACCCAAGCAGTATTTGAAGGACATAACCTGCTGTGATTGGCATGGGAGGGAGGCTCTTTGGAGGATATCAGAACTCCTGAGACAAGCAAGCCCCAACGGCGTGTCGGCATCAGATGGAACTACAAACGAATTGCAGTAGCCCTCGCCGTTGTTATTTTTGCGGTAAGCCTGATTGGCTATGGAACTTATAGCCTGGCGAAACTCATATTCGCTGGTTCGGGGCCTAAAAGCGTCGCTGAAAAACCTGTGAAAGTCGCTGCGGCGGTCTATGCGGCTCCGTCTTCTACGACAACGACAACGGAGCCCAAACATATCAAATACACGGTTAAGGAAGGCGATAGTTATTATCTCATCGCATTGGAGTATTCCACTACCATCGAGGAGATCAAGAAGCTCAATCGTGTTTCAGATGACGATAATGACCTGAAGATTGGCATGGTTCTTAAGGTTCCGGTCAAAGAGCTACCTCCCGAGGAGGCGGCAAAGGCTCAAGTTCAGGATGAGACAGCTGCCTCGGCAGGACAACCCGCGATGAAAGCCTCCGCAAAAGAACTTTTTAAAGGTCCGGTAGACAAAAAGCGAGTAGCACTTACATTCGATGCCGGAGAAGCGAGTGAGGCCACACCGCGAATTCTTGATGCCCTGAAAGATGCCAAAGTCAAAGGAACCTTTTTCCTTACGGGCAAATGGATTGAGGAAAACGCGGAGCTGACTAAAAAAATTGTAAGCGAGGGTCACAGCGTGGGAAATCATTCATATTCGCATGTCGATTTTACCAAGCAGACCGATAATGAGATAGTCTACCAGCTAAGTAAAGCCGATGAGTTGCTGATGAGTTTGACGAAAACGAGCATGAAGCCGATTTTCAGACCTCCGTACGGGGCTCGTGACGGCAGGGTCTTAAGAGTCGCCGCAAGGGCAGGCTATACCTCGATCTATTGGACTGTCGATTCTCTGGACTGGAAGCAGGGGATGAAGCCGGAGCAGGTGAAGAATAGGACACTCGCGGGGCTTACGAATGGCTCGGTAGTGCTTATGCATTGCGGCAGCAGCCAGACTGCGGAGATTCTGCCCGGGCTTATTAAAGATATCGAGAGCAGGGGATACGAGTTGGTCACAGTCCCGCAGCTCTTCGAGCAATAAGTACTCTCGCTTGAGCGAAGCGATGATCGATTTCGAGCTATGATTTGGAGCATTCTTGTTGGTTTTAGGTTGTTGCTCGACCCCCGCCTGCTCCCTCTATGCAAAGTCCATGAGCTGATTTATCCTAATACTATCCTGGGTTGCGTGTCGCGGCGCGTTAGCTCGGAAGCCGCAGCCATTGATTAAACCATGATTTTTCTGGGGGCGATATATATTAGCGATAAGAAAGCGTTTAAAAAACGCGCTGAAGAGTTGCGAAGGCAGGTCAATTATCATAATTATCGCTATCATGTGCTCGATTCGCCCGAGATATCCGATGACGAGTATGACGTCCTTATTCGTGAGCTTGAAGCCATCGAGAGTCAACATCCCGAGCTTATAACGCCCGATTCACCGACGCAGCGTATCGGGGCCGAGCCGTCGGAGGCGTTTCAGCCCGTGCGCCATCGCTCGAAAATGCTTAGCTTGGCCAATGCTTTCTCTCGCGATGAATTAAACGATTTTTTCAACCGCATAAATATGAGACTCGCGTCTGTCGCATACCTTGCCGAAGGACGTGATAATGAACCAAGTGACATTATGCGCAAGTTCGCTGATTCAAGCATCCCTGAATTAGGCGCTGAAGAGGTAGAGCTGGTCTGCGAGCTTAAGATAGACGGCGTCGCAGTTTCGCTCGTATACGAGAACGGTGTCTACGAGTCTGGTGCGACGCGCGGCGATGGTGAGGTCGGCGAGGACATCACCGCCAATATCAAGACCATTCAGTCGCTTCCCCTGCGCCTTTTGCACGATACGCCGCCGGAGACGCTAGAGGTGCGCGGGGAGGCGTATCTCTCGAAAGAACAGTTCAAGCAAATGAACGAGGAGCGCGAAGAAGAAGGGCAGGCGCTTTTTGCGAACCCGAGAAACGCGGCCGCAGGCTCGTTGAGGCAACTCAACCCCAGGGTCACGGCCGGACGCAGCCTGGATATTTTCATTTATGGCCTCGGTTCTATTTCGGGCGTTTCATTCTCGAACCATTGGGAGACCCTCGAGTTTCTAAGGAAAGCCGGTTTAAGGGTAAGCGCGTATTCGAAAAAGGTGAATACCATGGAGGAGGCGTACGCTTACTGTGAGGAATGGCGGGAGCGCCGGCATACGCTTCCCTTCGATATCGACGGCGTTGTTATAAAGGTCAATTCGTTCAAGCATCAAGAAATCCTGGGCATTACCAGCAAGTCGCCCCGCTGGGCGATTGCCTATAAGTTTCCCGCCGAGCAGCAGACGACCGTGCTTCGCGATATAGAGCTTAACGTCGGGCGCACGGGCGCGGTCACTCCGACCGCGGTGCTCGACCCGGTCGTCGTCGCGGGGTCGACCGTCAGCAGGGCGACGCTCCACAACGAAGATGAGATAAAGCGGAAGGATATACGCATCGGCGACACCGTTATCATTCAAAAAGCGGGCGATGTCATTCCCGAGATAGTCGCCCCTATCGTCAGTAAGCGCACCGGTAAGGAGCGCGAGTTTGTGATGCCGGCGACGTGCCCGGTTTGCGGCGGCGATGTGGTTCGTCCGGAGGGTGAAGCTGTAGCGCGCTGCGTCAATATCAACTGCCCCGCCGTCATCTTCGAGCATGTGCAGCACTTTGCCTCTCGGGGCGCGATGGACATCGATGGGCTGGGGGAATCGGTCGCGCGCCAGCTGCTGGATAAATCACTGATAAGAGATGTAGCCGATATCTACTATTTGACCAAAGAGGAACTCCTGATTATCGAGCATTTCGCGGACAAGGCGGCCGACAATCTGTTCAGCGCTATCGAGGTGTCGAAAGAACGACCGCTCGCCCGCCTGCTTTTCGCGCTCGGTATCAGGCATGTGGGAGCGCATGTGGCGGAGGTGCTGGCGGAGTATTTTGGGTCAGTCGCCGCGCTTTCGAGAGCGTCTCACGAAGAACTCACCGGAATCGATGAGATAGGGCCGAAGATTGCCGAAAGCATCGTGGACTTCTTCGGCGAAGAGCGAAACACGCAGGTAATCGAGAAGTTGCGGCGCGCCGGGGTAAAGATGGAGCAGGCGGTAGTCGCCCGGCCGGAGCAAAGATTCGCCGGGCAGACCTTTGTTTTTACGGGCACTATGAGCAAGCTTACGAGAAGTGAGGCCGAAGCGATAGTCAAGTCGATGGGCGCGAAAGCGTCGTCGAGCGTGAGCAAGAAGACCGCTTATGTGGTCGCGGGCGAAGAAGCGGGTAGCAAGTATGCTAAAGCGAAATCCTTAGGGGTAAAGATATTGACGGAAGAAGAGTTTATGGGGCTTATTAATGGATGATAGAAGCGTTCCCTGGACGATTACCGATGTCGCTTATGCTCTGCTCTTTTTTATTTTGATGATAACGATGGGGTCGCTCGTCTTTCTGGTCGGGCGCATCATCGACGTGCCTAAAGGGGTCGTTCCCATTGTGGGAACCGTTGTCGGCTATTTGCTCTTGGTCGCGGCGATATGGTATTTTGCGATATTGAAGCGCGGGGCGACCTGGAAGATGCTTGGATTAAAGGGTTTCAACCCGGCGGCGGGCGCCGGTCTTGTGGTGGCATGGTTTTTCTTGGTAAGGATAGTGAGTTTCTTTTACGTGATTATTGCGGAGCGTGTCGGGCTCGAGGAGACTCAAGATATCGCGCGGCAAATACCCGAAGCCTTTGGAGCGGGCACCAAGGGTTTTATTATCGCTTTTATGATCGTCGTCGTGCTCGCGCCCGTCGTTGAAGAGCTGTTTTTCCGGGGGTTTCTCTACCAGGCGCTCAGGCAGCGCTGGGGGGCTAACGTTGCTATAGTCGCCAGCGGCGTGCTTTTTTCGCTGGCCCATTTTAGCTTGTATTTGTTGGTGCCGATCGCCGTCATTGGGTTTGCGCTTGCCTATCTTTACGAGCGAACCGACTCGTTGGGCCCGCCCATAATGTTGCATGCGCTCAATAACTTGATATCGGTCGTAGTGGTATACTATGGTGGTGTTCTGCCGGCCGTAGGGTAAAGGCTTTTATAATTCAGGAGGTTGTCGATATATGGCCATTAGCGAAAAGGATGTTAAACATGTTGCGTGGCTGGCCAGGCTCGCGCTAAGCGATACCGAAGTCGAAAGATTCGCCAAGCAACTCGATGTTATTTTGGAGCACGCGGGTAAAATCGCGGAGCTCGACACTAAAGATGTCCAGCCTACGGCGCACGCCATCCCGTTGAAGAATGTCCTGCGGGAGGATAAGGTCGGCCGGTGTCTGGCGCCGGAAGTCGCGCTCGCTAACGCGCCGCACCAGGAAGACCAGGCGTTTGTCGTGCCGAGAATTGTCTAGGCACTAATCGGCTGGAAGCCGGGGACTTTGCGATTAAATAAAAGCGGAGGCTAAATGAAACTTTTTGAACTTACCATCCACGAACTTCATGAGAAGCTCGTTTCAAAAGAGATAAGCGCGAAAGAGCTTGCCGAGAGCGTCTTTTCGCGCATCGACGATGTCGAGGAGCGCGTCAAATCGTACATAACCGTCACGCGGGACGAAGCGTTTGCCAAGGCAGATGAAATAGACAAAAAAATCGCAAGTGGTGAGAGGATAGGCCCGCTGGCCGGAATCCCTACTGCGATAAAAGACGTCATGAACACGGAGGGGATTCGCACGACGTGCGGGTCGAAGATCCTCGACAATTATATCCCCGTTTATACTTCCACTGCTGTCAAGAACCTGCTCGAAGAAGGTATCGTGATGACCGGCAAGACCAATATGGACGAGTTCGCCATGGGTTCTTCGACCGAGAACTCGGGGTTCTTCGTGACCCGCAACCCGTGGGACTTGGAGAGGGTTCCGGGCGGTTCAAGCGGCGGCTCGGCCTCGGTCGTCGCGGCCGATGAGGCGATATTTTCACTAGGGTCCGATACCGGGGGGTCGATTAGGCAACCGGCTGCGCTCTGCGGCATCGTGGGTATGAAGCCGACTTATGGTCTGGTCTCGAGGTTCGGACTTATCGCGTTTGCTTCGTCTCTCGACCAGATTGGGCCGTTCACCAAGGATGTCACGGACTGCGCGATAGTCCTCAACCACCTTATCGGCCACGACATCAACGACTCGACATCGGTCAAGATAGACAAGCCCGATTATACGAAAGCTCTCGTCAATGATTTGAACGGGATAACGATAGGCGTTCCGAAAGAGCTGATGGCGGAGGGAATCGACCCGAAGATAAAAGCGGTCATTGAGAACGCCCTGAAGCTCCTGGAGGACAATGGCGCGGTCGTCGCCGAGACTTCCTTGCCCAATATCGAGCACTCCCTGTCGGCATATTATATTATCGCTCCGGCCGAGGCCAGCTCCAACTTGGCCAGGTTCGACGGAGTGCGCTATGGATACCGCGTTCCCGATGCCGAGGACCTCATCGACATGTACATGCGCACGCGCGCCGAGGGTTTCGGCGATGAGGTGAAGCGGCGGATAATGCTCGGCACCTATGCGTTGAGCGCGGGGTACTATGACGCTTACTACGGCCAGGCGCAGAAGGTGAGGACGCTTATCATGGACGACTTCAACCGGGCCTTCGCCGATTATGACGTGCTGGTCTCGCCGACCACGCCGACGACCGCGTTCAAGATTGGCGAGAAGGTCGACGACCCGCTCGCGATGTATCTCTCCGATATCTGCACGATACCGGTGAACCTGGCGGGACTTCCCGGCATATCGGTGCCGTGCGGCACGGTTGACGGTCTCCCGGTCGGCCTGCAAGTAATAGGGAAGACGCTCGGTGAAGAGATGATGTTGCGGGTAGCCTATAGCTTCGAGCAGAGCTTCGGGTGGAGTGAAAAACCCAAGCTGTAGGTCAATGGCTAGAGCGTGGTGTAAAGTCGTCAATGAGCGATAAAATTCAGGCTTACAATCAGAGATAAAACGTAAGTGTTTGCGTTGTTTTTCAGGGCTAAAGCCCTGAGCTACGAGAGCAATAAATATATTGATAACTAACGACTGATTATTGAAAGCTTAAGAATAAGATAGGTGAAATATATGGAATATGAAAGTGTAATCGGCTTAGAGATACATGTCGAGCTGGACACCGAGAGCAAGATGTTTTGCAGTTGCAGCACCCGTTTTGGAGAGGCACCCAATACGCAGACCTGCCCGGTCTGCCTCGGCATGCCCGGCTCGTTGCCGGTTCCGAACAAAAAAGCAGTGGAATACGTTATCAGAACGGGTTTGGCGATATTCTGTGACATCTCCCTTTTCAGCCAGTTCCACCGAAAGAACTACTTCTATCCCGACATGCCGAAGAACTATCAGATATCTCAGTATGACATTCCCCTCTGTATCGATGGGCACGTCGATTTGGAGATGGAGGACTACGCGACAACGATAGGGGTAACCCGGATTCACCTCGAAGAGGATACCGGCAAGCTGCTCCATATCGGCGGCGCCGGCAGGATAGCGGGCGCGGACTATAGCCAGGTAGATTTCAACCGGGCGGGAGTCCCGTTGATGGAGATAGTCTCGGAGCCGGATATTCGCACTCCGGAAGAGGCAAAGACGTACGCGCAAAAGATTCGCGCGATTCTGGTCTCGCTCGGAGTTTCCGACTGCAATATGGACCAGGGCTCGATGCGGGTCGACGCCAATATCTCACTTCGTCCCGTTGGCCGGGAGGAGTTCGGCGTCAAAGCCGAGCTTAAGAACCTCAATTCGTTCCGATCGCTCCAGCGGGGGCTCGCATACGAGATAGAGCGCCAGACAAAAGCCCTTCAGAGCGGGGAGGCCATAGTCCAGGAGACGCGGCACTGGGATGAGACCAAGAACACGACGAGTACGCTCAGGACCAAGGAGTACGCGCACGATTATCGCTACTTCCCCGACCCCGATCTGGTGCCGATGGAATTCGACCCGGAGTGGATCGAGGGGTTGCGCGCGGAGTTGCCCGAGTTGCCCGATGAGCGCAGGGAGCGCTATATGAAGGACTTCGGACTGCCCGCTCACGACGCGAACCTTCTCGTCGAGACCAAAGCGACAGGTGATTTCTTCGAGGCAGCCGTCGCCCTGTATAGCGGCGATGCCAAAATTATGAGCAACTGGATACTCGGGGACTTGACCTATTATCTGAATGCCGAGAATGTCGAGATAGATGCCGGCGAGGTCAAGCCCGCGCACCTCGTCGAGATGGTCGATCTGATAGACGATGGCACCATCAGCGGCAAGATAGCGAAAGAGATTATTTCGGAGATGTTTAAGACCGGTAAAATGCCCAAGGCCATAGTCGAAGAGAAGGGCATGACTCAGATAAGCGGCCAGGACGAGATAGCGAAGATAGTAGATGATGTCATCGCGCAAAATCCCGATGCGGTCCAAGAATTTCACGATGGCAAGGAGCGCGCCTTTGGCTTCTTGGTCGGCCAGGCGATGCGCTTGACCAAGGGGCGCGGCAACCCGCAGCTTATCAATAAGCTTCTGAAGGAAAAATTGTAGTATTTATAGCTTTTCCAGCTAAAACAGATACTTAGCCATAGTGTAATAAGCGATTTACCTTGCCTTAACCCTTATTTTTCCTCTAAAATAGTAATCTACGATTATGTACTATCGTGAATCCAGATAGTTTATATCTTGTTATAGGCACCGAAAGTGGAGGTATTGCATTGACCGATTCTATGTTAGAGAACTTTGATTTAAGAAGCCCGTTCTCACATATCAATCCTGAAGATATCAGGATAGATGATACAACCTTGCGTGACGGCGAGCAAACGGCGGGAGTCGTCTTCTCCAACCATGAGAAGATTAGAATTGCCCAGTTGTTGGATGAGATAGGTGTCCATCAAATAGAGGCCGGAATCCCGGCGATGGGCGGCGACGAAAAAGCGGTAATAAAAGAGATTGCGAGTCTCGGCTTGCGCTCGAGCATTCTGGGATGGAACCGGGCGGTTATTCCCGATATTCAGCACTCTATAGATTGCGGTGTCGATGCCGTGGCGATATCGATTGCCACCTCCGATATCCACATTAAATATAAGCTCAAGAAAGACCGGGCATGGGTCGTCAATAGCGTCGTGGAGAGCGTAAAGTTCGCCAAGGAAAACGGCTTGTATGTCTCGGTCAACGCCGAGGACGGCTCCCGGACCGATATCGGTTTTCTTATCGAGTTCGGCAATGCCGCAAAAGAAGCCGGCGCGGACCGCATCCGGTTCTGCGACACCATCGGCGTCATGGACCCCTTCAGCACTTTCCAGATAATCAGGGATTTTAAGGAATCGGTCGGCACCGACGTCGAGATGCATACGCATAACGATTTCGGGATGGCTACCGCTAACGCTTTGGCGGGAGTAAAAGCCGGTGCGAACTGGATAAACACTACGGTCAACGGTCTCGGTGAGCGCGCGGGGAACGCGGCGCTCGAAGAGATCATCATGGCGATGAAATACCTCGGTCACATCGAACTTGGCTTCAAGACGGAGATGTTCCGAGAGCTCTCCGAGTATGTCGCGAGGGCGTCGGCGCGGACTATCCCGATATGGAAAGCGATTGTCGGCACCAACGTCTTTGCCCACGAATCGGGCATTCACGCGGATGGAGTCATAAAGAACCCGAAAACCTACGAGGTGTTTGCACCCGAAGCGGTCGGCCTCGAGCGCCAGCTGGTCATCGGGAAGCACTCCGGTTCGGCTTCGATAGTTCAGAAGTTCAGGGAGTTCGGGGTAGAGATAGACCAGGATGCGGCTCAGGAGGTTTTGACAGCAGTCAGGAGCGCGTCGGTTGAACTAAAGCGTTCGTTGTTCGAAAAAGAACTAGTATACCTATACCAGGATTACCTGCGCAAACATGGAAAGGAGCCGTACGAGGCTTGTGAGTAAAACGATTGTTGAGAAGATATTAAGTGAGCATAGCGGCTTGGACGCTCATGCCGGAGATATAGTCGTCGCAAACATCGATGCGGCGTTGGTACAGGATGGAACCGGCCCGCTTGCGGTGCAACAGCTGCAGAAGTTGGGAATGGAGCAAGCGGCGAACCCGGAACGCACGATTCTCTTTATAGACCATGCGGCGCCGAGC
>MELI01000109.1:10268-10869 GCA_001767575.1 Candidatus Aquicultor primus
ATGAACCCGGGCGAGGTTTTAATCGGCGCTGATTCACACACCTGCACCGCCGGCGCGCTCGGGGCGTTTGCAACGGGGATGGGCTCGACCGATGTGGCTATAGGTATCGCGTCGGGCAAGACGTGGCTGCGGGTTCCCGAGACCATCAAGGTCTATGTGACCGGCGAGTTTAATAAGGGTGTCTATCCTAAGGATTTGATGCTTCATTTCATCGGGATGATAGGCGCCGACGGGGCGACTTATCAGTCGATAGAGTTTTGCGGCCCGACGATAGACGCGATGGATATGTCCGGCAGGTTTACGTTGGCGAATATGGCCGTAGAGGCCGGAGCCAAAGCCGGGCTTTTTAAGACGGATGAGACGACGAAGAAATATCTTGAGGAGCGCGGTCGCGGCGATAAGTGGCGCGAAATAGCACCCGACGCCGACGCGACCTATGAGCGCGTTGTGGAGATAGACGTTACCGACCTCGAGCCGACCATATCGTGCCCGCATACAGTTGATAACACCAAGACGATTTCCGAAGTAGTTGGGACCAAGGTCGACCAGGTGTTCATCGGTACCTGTACGAACGGCAGGATTGAGGATTTACGTATCGCCG
>MELI01000109.1:10902-11120 GCA_001767575.1 Candidatus Aquicultor primus
ATACCAGGCTGCTGGTTTGCCCCGCTTCAAAAGAGGTATACCTCCAGGCAATCGAAGAGGGAATCCTCGCGAAGCTCGCTTCGGCAGGCGCGGCTATCGTCAATCCCGGTTGTGGGGCTTGCGTCGGTGTCCATGGAGGTATTTTGGGTGACGGAGAGGTGTGTCTGGCAACTCAGAACCGGAACTTCCAGGGTCGTATGGGCAATACCGAGGCGTTT
>MELI01000109.1:11244-11533 GCA_001767575.1 Candidatus Aquicultor primus
TTTTGTAAGAGAATTGTAAGAGAAACGAGTGGATGATCGCATGCAAATCAAAGGTAAAGTATTCAAATTTGGAGATAGTATCAGCACAGACCATATCGCGCCGGGCAGGCTCTTTCACCTGCGTACCAACCTGCCGGAGCTGGCCAAGCACGTGCTCGAAGACGCCGACACAGAGTTTGCCCAAAAGGTGCAGCCGGGTGATTTCGTCGTTGCGGGCAAGAACTTCGGACTTGGCTCGAGCCGCGAGCACGCCCCCACCATCATCAAGATAGCGGGCGTCGGCGCGGTG
>MELI01000109.1:11544-13043 GCA_001767575.1 Candidatus Aquicultor primus
GTTCGCGCGCATCTTCTACCGCAACGCCATCAATGTCGGCTTACCGGTACTCATTTGTGACACGACCCAAATCGACCGGGGCGATGAACTAGAGGTAGACGTCGGCAAGGGCGAGATTCGCAATGTCACCAAAGGCATCACCATCCAAGCCAAGCCGCTGCCGGATGTTATGATAAAGATACTCAACGACGGGGGTCTTCTCGAGCACTTTCGCAAGCACGGCGGTTTTGCGCTTGACGCGTAAAAGGTAAACAGATATCCGCAGAGTATTTATGTAAAGTGTTTAGGTTTAGGAAGGTGGATAGATGGCATATACGATAACGATGATTCCCGGTGACGGTATAGGGCCGGAGATATCCGAGGCGATGCGCCGCGTAGTCGATTCGACCGGCGTCCAAATCGACTGGGAGATTCAGGAGGCCGGGGCCGATGTAATGGATAAATACGGCACGCCCTTGCCCGACCAGGTTATCGAGTCGGTGCAGAGGAACAAGGTCGCGATTAAGGGACCGATAACAACTCCGGTCGGCACCGGTTTTCGCAGCGTTAACGTTGCGCTTAGAAAAGCGCTCGACCTCTATGCGAACCTGCGCCCGGCCTATAGCTTAAAAGGGGTTAAAAGCCGGTATGAAGATATCGATTTGGTCATCGTGCGCGAGAATACCGAAGACCTCTACGCCGGTATCGAGTTTGAACAAGGAAGCGATGAGGCAATAGAGCTTATAGAGTTTATTAAAGAGCGCGGCGGCAAGTTGCGTTTCGAGGACGCCGGTATCAGCATCAAGCCGATATCGGTGAGCGGCAGCGAGCGCATCGTGCGATTCGCGTACGAATATGCCCGGAGGGAAGGGCGCAAGAAGGTTACCGCGGTCCACAAGGCCAATATCATGAAGTATTCCGACGGCCTCTTCTTGCGCGTGGCGAACGAGGTCGGCGAGGACTATCCCGATATCGAGACCGAGGACAGGATTGTAGACAATATGTGCATGCAGCTCGTCCAGAAACCCGAGCTCTACGACGTGCTTGCTTGCCCGAATCTCTATGGGGATATCTTGAGCGACCTTTGCTCGGGCCTGATAGGCGGGTTGGGCATGGCGCCGGGCGCAAATATCGGCGAAGAGCACGCTGTTTTTGAGCCGGTTCATGGGAGCGCGCCGAAATACGCGGGGCTGAACAAGGTCAACCCGACGGCGCTGATTTTGACGAGTGTCTTGATGCTCAAGCATATCGGCGAGCGTGAAGCCGCGGACAAAGTCTTTAACGCGACGCGCGACGTTATCGCCGAAGGCAAGAACGTAACTTATGACTTAGGTGGAACCGCCGGTACATCAGGGATAGCCGACGCGATTATCGACAAGATTCAATCGTAAGAGAAGCGGTCGGCTGCGAGCGCTCGGCTAGTAGTTAACAGGCCGGTTCGTTAGGCGGCATTAGGAAAAGACGGATTGCGGATAGTAAGCATGGGGGGGCAACATCCTATGATTTTAAAACGAGGCCTT
>MELI01000110.1:0-147 GCA_001767575.1 Candidatus Aquicultor primus
TATATTTACAAAGTAAATTATTATTGATGCTCTGTCAAGGCGAAGATTAATTAATGTAGGAGAAGTAAAAGCGGTCGGATAGCTAAGTCCTAAAGCAGCCTACCTGACGATTTTCAACCTGTTCGAACGATCCGTGTCGCTCACGCG
>MELI01000110.1:167-2641 GCA_001767575.1 Candidatus Aquicultor primus
CCCGCAGTTTCTGCTCAAAATTGTGATATCCCCGGTCTATGTGGTAGATGTCGGCTATCTCGGTGACGCCTTCGGCGACCAGGGCGGCGACGACCAGGGCGGCCCCGCCCCTCAGGTCGGGCGCGTTTACCGGTGCCCCGCTCAAGCCGGACACTCCTCGAATGATGGCGTGACGCCCTTCGGTCTTGATGTCGCTCCCCATCCGGTTGAGCTCCGCTACGAACATGAAGCGGTTTTCAAAGATATTCTCGGTAATGATGCTCGTCCCTTCGGCGATAGCCAGAATCGTCATAAACTGGGTCTGGAGGTCGGTGGGAAACCCCGGATACGGTAGAGTGGCTATGTCTGCCGGGCGAATTACGTCGCGCCCGATGACTCGAATCTCGTCATTGCCCACCTTGACGATAGCCCCGATGCTGCGAAGCTTGTTGATGGCGAGCTCGAGGTGCTCCGGGGATACGTCTTCGAGCACGACATCGCCTTTGGTGATTGCGGCGGCGACCAGGAATGTCCCGGCCTCGATACGGTCGGGCATGACGCGGTATTCACCCCCGTGGAGCTTATTGACACCTTCGACCACGATAGTCGAAGAACCGGCGCCTTTTATCCTGGCGCCCATCATGTTGAGAAAGTCGGCGAGGTCGACTATCTCCGGCTCCCTGGCGGCATTATCGATGACCGTCTCACCCTCTGCCAGCGTAGCCGCCATCAGCAGGTTCTCCGTCGCACCCACGCTCGGGTAATCCAGGGCAATCTTCGCGGCCACGAGCTTCTCCGAGTAAGCCTCGATAAATCCGTGGCCGACTTCGAACCGTGCCCCGAACGCCTCCAAGCCCCGTATGTGCATATCTATTTTTCGCAAGCCGATATTGCAGCCGCCGGGCATCGCGACCCTGGCTTTTCCAAGCCGCGCCAAGAGAGGCCCTAAGACGATGATAGAAGCCCTCATCTGGCTTACCAGTTCATAAGGGGCTTCAGGGTAGAGCGGGTACGTCGGCTTAATCTTGACGACGCCGGGTTCACTGTAATCGACTCTGGCGCCCAACCTTTCGAGCACCGCCGCCATCGTCTTGACATCATTTATTATAGGGACGTTCGTGAGAATCGTCGTCTCTTCAGTCAACAAAGCGGCAGCCATCAGCTTGAGCGCGGAGTTTTTCGCGCCGCCCACCTTTATTCTTCCTGAGAGCCGGTTGCCGCCCTCGACAACAAACCTGGAACCCTTGTCCATTACCTTAATTCTCCTCAACTTTGGAGCTTATGCTAAATATCACTATACAACCGTAATACCCTAAAAAACGAGCTTAGCTAAGAGCTTGACGTCGGTCAATCGAGTATTTCATTGCGGACGCGTTTGACGGACTCAAAGGCCACGACGTCCTTGGCTTATAGTGTAACCGATATCACCCAACAACGCAGAAGCCAGACAAAGAATTCAGGCTCGAACCTTGAAATCCTTCTCTGGCTTCCGATTATTAAGTTATTCCAGCGTTGGTTAGCCTTTTTGTGCCACCCTGAGCCTGACGAGCGCTTTTTTCAAGCTTACCTCAGCCTCAAGGAGCATCTTGCCTGATGCTTTCGCCTCGGCTATCTCTTGTTCCCGCGCGAGGCGTTTCGCCTCGGCCCGGGCAATGTCGATTTCGTGCGAAAGCTCCGCCGCGTCCGCCAGAATCGTCAACTTGTTCTCTCTGAACTCGAGATAACCGCCCAACACGGCAACAAATTCGCGCTGCCCGCTATTGAATATGCGCAACTCACCAAGGGCAAGCGGCGTGACGATAGGGATATGCTGCGGCATAATGCCCAGCTCACCCTCGATGCCGAGAGCGACTACCATGTCGGCTTCTCCACTATAGACGATATTCTCAGGGCTTACCACTTCGCATAGAAGCTTGCGATCAGCCATTTAAACCTCCAATAAACGCCCCTTACGAAGCCACCTGCGCGGCCATTTCCACGTTCTTCTCTATAGCCTCTTCGATTGAACCGACCATATAGAACGCCTGCTCCGACAGCGAGTCGTGCATACCATCGACGATCTCTTTGAAGCCGCGGATGGTATCGGCGAGCGGTACGTACCTACCCTCTTGACCGGTAAACGCCTCGGCCACGTTGAAGGGCTGGCTCAAGAACTTCTGAATCTTCCTCGCCCTCATAACGATAAGCTTGTCCTCTTCGGAAAGCTCGTCCATACCGAGAATCGCGATGATATCCTGAAGCTCTTTGTAGCGCTGCAGAATCTGCTGCACATTACGGGCTACCGCGTAGTGCTCTTCGCCAACAGCGCCGGGCTCGAGAATCCTTGAACTCGAGTCGAGCGGGTCGACAGCCGGGTAGATACCAAGCTCCGAGATTTGGCGCGAGAGAACGGTCGTCGCATCCAAGTGCGTAAACGCGGTCGCCGGCGCCGGGTCGGTCAGGTCATCGGCAGGTACATAAATCGCCTGTACCGACGTGATGGAGCCTGTCCGGGT
>MELI01000110.1:2684-10621 GCA_001767575.1 Candidatus Aquicultor primus
CGCCGATACTTCGGAACCCGCTTGCGTGAAGCGGAAGATGTTGTCGATAAAGAGAAGAACATCTCTTCCCTGGTCACGGAAGTACTCCGCAACGGTCAAGCCGGCCAGGCCGACGCGCAGGCGTGAGCCCGGCGGTTCGTTCATCTGACCGAAGATAAGTGACGTCTTGTCGATAACGCCCGACTCTTTCATCTCGAGCCAGAGGTCGTTACCCTCGCGTGTACGCTCGCCTACCCCTGTGAAGACCGAGTTACCACCGTGTTTGGTCGCGATATTATGGATAAGCTCCATAATAAGAACGGTCTTGCCTACACCGGCCCCACCGAAGAGACCGATTTTACCACCCTTTACATAAGGTGCCAGAAGGTCGATGACCTTGATGCCGGTCTCCAAAATCTCAGCGGTCGGCTTCAACTGGTCGAACTCCGGCGGCTTACGGTGAATCGGATACCGCTCCGATGCCGGAACCGGCGTATCAGTGTCTATCGGCTGACCCAGAACGTTGAGGATTCTCCCGAGCGTCCCGTCACCGACCGGTACGGTTATCGGAGACCCGGTATCCAGAACATCCATGCCCCTTACCAAACCGTCGGTCGATGACATCGCTACGGCGCGTACCTTATTGCCCTCCAAGTGCTGTTGCACTTCGGCAATGACCTCAACAGTCCCATTGGGCGTCTCAGCCGAAATCTTGAGCGCATTATATATCGGAGGCAACTCGCTTGCATCGAATTCCGCGTCGAGAACGACACCGATAATCTGCACAATTTTACCTACGCCCATTTAAACTCTTCACCTCAATTCTATTGCCGAACATGTCGGCATCGATAAATTTACAAAACAAATCTATGCCTCTTGCAGGGCATTGGCGCCGCCGACAATCTCGGCGATCTCTTGCGTGATTTGCGCCTGCCTCGCCCGGTTGTACCACCTGGTGAGATTCTCTATCATCTCTGTCGCGCTGTCCGTCGCGTTTTTCATCGCTATCCGGCGCGCGGCATGCTCGCTCGCCGC
Organism: Candidatus Aquicultor primus; assembly: GCA_001767575.1. Classification (GTDB taxonomy): domain Bacteria; phylum Actinomycetota; class Aquicultoria; order Aquicultorales; family Aquicultoraceae; genus Aquicultor; species Aquicultor primus. The sequence goes on from MELI01000110.1 coordinate 3,699, forward strand.
CGATTCCATCAGCGCTCTAAGAACGACTGTGTTGACATAACGCGGCAATAGGTCGTATAGCACCCGCACCGCATCCGGCTCGAACTCGTGCTCGACACTCATCCCGCCCGCTTCGGCCTCGCCACCCGATATCTCCTCTTGTTTTACAGGGAGTAGCTGATGGGTCGTCGGCTTTTGCTCCAGCGCCGATTTGAAATGATTGAACACGATGTAGACTTTGTCGATCGAGCCTTCCTGATACATCTCGACTATCTCATCCGCAACCGCTTTCGCCTCGATAAAGGTCGGGCGGTCCGTAAACTCGGTATGCGCCGCGATAATGTTATATTCGGCAAATCTTAAATAACCCGCGCCCTTACGGCCGACGGCTACAAAAGATACCTCGCGGCCTTGCGCCGTCTCATCGCGGTATATCGCCTCCGCGCGCCGCAGGATGTTCATATTGAACGCCCCGCAGAGCCCCCGGTTCGAAGTGACCGGAATAATCACGACATTCTTGGTCTCTTCATGAACCTCGAGCAACGGATGGCTGCCTGCTCCGACATGCTGGGCGACGCTGTTTAAGACATCGACCATTTTTATCGCATACGGCCGTGCCGCCTCGATTCGGGATTGCGCCCGTTTAATCTTAGCGGTCGCCACCATCTCCATAGTCCTGGTGATTTGACGGGTGCTCTCGACACTTTTTATTCTGCTAAGTACTGCTCTTGCCTTTGACATGGATAATCATCCCCAAGCTATAGAGCCATGCTGGCGAAGGATGTCTTGAATTCCTTGATGATTTCGCCGAGCTTTTTCTCATTCTCTTCTGAAATGACCTTCTCTTCGACGATGTTCTTCGCCAAGTCCCCGTAGTTACTACGGACGAACTCGAGTAGGCCTTTCTCGAACGCACCGACTTTTGTTATGTCGATGTCATCCAGGAAGCCGCGGACACCGGCGAAGATAGATATGATCTGGTCTTCGACGGACATCGGCACGAACTGCCCTTGTTTCAGCAACTCGACCATACGTTGGCCTCTCGCCAACTGTGCCAGCGTCGCTTTGTCCAGCTCTGAGCCGAACTGCGCAAACGCTTCCAGTTCACGGAACTGCGCCAAGTCGAGTCTTAGACGTCCTGCTACCTGCTTCATCGCTTTGATCTGCGCGTTACCGCCGACTCGGGATACCGAGATACCGACGTTAACCGCCGGGCGCACGCCCGAATAGAAGAGGTCCGACTCGAGGAATATCTGGCCGTCCGTAATCGAAATAACGTTCGTCGGGATATACGCCGAAACGTCGCCCGCGAGCGTCTCGATGATCGGCAGCGCCGTAAGAGAACCGCCGCCGAGCGCGTCGCTGAGCTTGCACGCCCTCTCCAGTAACCTCGAATGTAGATAGAAGACGTCGCCCGGGTACGCTTCGCGGCCCGGCGGGCGCCTTAGCAACAACGACATCTGGCGATACGCTTGAGCTTGCTTGCTCAAGTCATCATAGATGACCAGCGTATGCTTGCCGTTGTAGAGATAGTGCTCCGCCATAGCGCAGCCGCCGTACGGTGCGATATACTGCATCGGTGCGGGGTCGCTGGCCGGAGAGGCTACAACAATTGTGTATTTCATCGCATCGTGGCGCTCGAGGGTCTCGACGACCTGCGCACAGGTCGATGCTTTGCCGCCGACAGCGACATAGACACAAATAACGCCCGTGTCTTTTTGGTTGATGATTGCGTCAATCGCAATCGCGGTCTTTCCGGTTCTACGGTCGCCGATGATAAGCTCGCGCTGTCCGCGACCGATAGGTATCATCGAGTCGATAGCCTTAATGCCGGTCTGCAAGGGCTCCTTAACAGGTTGCCTGTGGACAACACCTGGAGCCAGCCACTCTATCGGGCGGTGTGCCTCCGGTGTGATTGCGCCTTTGCCGTCGATCGGCTGACCTAACGAGTTGACTACGCGGCCGAGCATACCGTCGCCCACCGGGACCTCAGCGATCCTGCCGGTGCGCTTTACGATATCACCCTCTGCGATGTCGAGATAGTCACCCATGATAACGACGCCGACGTTGTCTTCCTCAAGGTTGAGGGCAAGACCGAACGCGCCGTTGGGGAACTCGAGCATCTCCATTGCCATGCAGCCACGTACGCCGTGGACTATCGCGATGCCATCTCTGGCCTCTAGAACCGTTCCAACCTCTTCGACCTCGATTTGAGGTTCATACTTTTCGATTTCCTGCCTCAATAGTGAGGCAATCTCTCGCGACTTTATTTTCATAAACCTACTCCTTACCGCGCTTGAATTAGCTTGTCGCGTAAGTCGCTTAAACGTGATTTTACGCTGGCGTCGACGATCTGCCCATTCGCGTAGACCATCATTCCGCCGTGAATTGTCGGGTCGACAACGGTTTCAAGTATTACTTCTCTCTTGGTAGATTCTTCGAGCTTAGCTTGGATTTTCGCTCGCAGGTCATCGGAGAGCGGTATCGCTGTGATGACCCGGGCCATAACCCGCTTTTGCTGCTCGTCCAACAGGCGGTCAAACTCGTCGCGAATCGCTAAGAACAAGTTCTCCCTGCCGTTATCGAAGAGTATCCAGAAAAAGTTGCGCGTCATAACCGATACTTCATGTAGAAAGACTTTATTAAAAACGCTCTTCTTCTGCTCACCGCCAACTTTTGCCGACTGAAAATACCCTTCGAACTCCGGGTCGGTGAGAAGCTCGCCCACGAGTTCGACCTCTGTGGCGACTTTCTCAAGCGCGTTATCGCTAATCGCTGCGTCAAACAGCGCTTCCGCGTATTCCCTCGCTACACGTTCGTCTTTCATGACAAACGACCCACTTCACTCAGATAGTTCTCGATAAGCTGCTCATGCGCAGCTTTATCCAGCTCTTTCTCGATTACTTTTGCGGCCAAGGTAACGCTAAGGTCGCCTACCTCCGTCCTTAGCTCTTTGATCGCCTGCTCTACATCGCGGTTGATCTGGTCTTCCGCTTTCGCGATCATAAGCTTGACCTCTTCATCAGCTTTGGTTTTAATCTCAGCTCTAAGATTTTCGCCAAGTTGCTTGCCTTCGGCGATGATTTTATGCGCCTCGGCACGTGCCTCGGCCAATTTCTCCTCATAATCTCTGAGCAAACGCTCCGACTCAAGTCGAGCGTGTTCCGCTTGCTCTATGGACTCACGTATTTTTTTCTCACGCTCATCCAACATGCTTACGATCGGGCCGAAACCAAATTTGGCGAGCGCAAACACCAAAAAGGCGAATGCTATAGCCGTGTAGACTATTAATGGTTGATTTAATTCAATCATCCGTACCTCACCTACTCCTTCCAGAAAAGTTCAGCCCGTTGCCTACTTCGAGAACAGTAGGATACTGATAACGAAGCTATAAAGAGCGATAGCTTCCGCAAACGCGATGCCGATAAACATCGTCGTCCTTAGGGTACCGGCTGACTCCGGCTGGCGAGCCATACCCTCAAGCGCCTTACCGGCTAGGATGCCTACGCCTACTCCAGGGCCGATAGCACCGAGACCGATAGCTAGACCTGAACCCAAGTGTGCAAGACCTGTTTCCATGTAATTACCTCCTCTCCTAATTCCTAATGGTCGGGATGCATTGCTGCACCGATGTACAATGAGGACAGAATCGCAAAGATATACGCCTGAATAAAGGCGACGAATATTTCGAACGCATACATTATGATGGCGAACGCGAATGGGAACGGCGCGACGATGACGCTGCCGAATAAGATAATCAATCCCAGCAACGCGCCGATGACGATGTGTCCGGCCAATAAGTTGGCAAAGAGTCGCAAGGCCAGCGAGAGCGGCTTGGCGAGCTGGCTGACAATCTCTATCGGGTAGAGAATGAAGTATAACCAGGTTGGCAGGCCGTGAGGCGCGAGATTCTTGATATAGCCGAACGGACCCTGCTTGACCATGCCCATGATAACGAAAGTTAAAAATACGATTATCGCGAGCGTCGCGGTCATGTTGATATTGCCGGTCGGGGAGTTAGAGCCAGGGATAAGGCCGAGAAGGTTTCCGAAAAGAATCAAGAAGAACAGTCCACCGATATAGGGGAGCCATTTCTTGCCCTCTTCGTGCCCGATGTTCGGATCTACTATATCGAGCTTAATAAACTGGACGAGCGCCTCGATAGCATTTCTCAGCCGACCTTTCGCGACAAGGCCTCCTCCTCTGCCTGTATAATACACCAGGCCGATTGTTAAAAACGTTGCGAGCCAAACGACCACTACCGCTTTATTGATGGAAAAATCTATACCGAAAAAGTGCATGCCCGGGCCGTGCGGCAATGGGATACCGAAGAATTTGAAGGCGTGCTCGGTCGAGAGGCTGAATTCCTCGAGAAGATGAGTCATAACGGAGCCCCCGCCTTCAGCTCCATGTTCAGCCGCGCCTGCAGCTGCTTGTTCTACCGACATGTATCTCTCCTTTCCTGGCATGGGCCAAATAGTTAACTTTGCAACCATTTCCTAACGCTAATGGCCAATATCACAGTAAAACCAATCGCCACCGTTAAGAGTAGAAACAACAGGTTTAACGCAAGAATGCGAGACATTAAATAAACTAAAATCCAAAGACCGATAAGTCGTACCCAGAAACCGCCTACCGCAAAGGCAACCGCCTGCCCGGCTGAACTCTTCTGGGACTTTTCGGTGGCTATGACGGTGCCGGCAGCGTAGACGCCGAGCACTAGAAGTCCTACAAGCGAGCTTTTGAGCCCGAGCCATCCATCAACATCCCACCCTATGATAGGCGCAGCTATCCAGAATGGCAAGCCGTAGAGCAATATTTCCCTTATTTCGAAAGGGCCCCTATGGCGTGCGCTCGGCCGCTGTCTATTTTGAGGAGTCACGTTTACGCTGCTCCTCTTTGCGTTCGAGTTCCATGATCGCATTGTACATGTTCAAAAAACCGGCCGCCGCCCCGACAATGACACCCAATATGATACTTGCGGTCGCATAGCGCGGTATAAGCCTGCCTATCGCCCAACCTATGAGAGTACCCACTAGAACGGCAGCAAAAAGTTCTGTGCCAAGATTTACGAATCTGAACAACTCTTGCTTCAATGAAGTCTGATTCTGGGACTGCGTGGATGTGCTTGTCGTTATTTTCTTGTCAGATTCCTTGTGTTCGGTTGGTTTTTTTTCGACCGGTTCGCCTTTGCCGGTTCTCTCGACATCTTCATCCGAAGCATGTCGGGTATCCCACATAGGCCATCGGTCATCATCAGATTGTAACATTTATTACGAACACCGGTCCTTGAACTATAATAAAGTAAATCAAAGGAGCATGCAATAGCTTGATTGCCAGATTATGCCCCATATCGCTAATAAATAATCAAAATATAATCAGCTGTCTTTGTCAAAGGAAATCTGCAAAAGCCTGACCCCAGCCTCGTACAACAACTCTTGCGCGAGCAGGTCGGGATAGCCTTGCTCAAAAAATATCTCTTTAATGCCTGCGTTAATAAGCATCTTAGCACAGAGCACGCACGGTTGGTGAGTGCAATAAATCGTCGCCCCGCCGACCGCGATGCCGTAGAGCGCCGCCTGAATAAGCGCGTTCTGCTCGGCGTGAAGGCCACGGCAGAGTTCATGACGCTCACCCGATGCGATACCCTGGATCTCACGCAAGCAGCCGATGTCTATACAGTGCCGGACACCTGACGGCGCGCCGTTGTAGCCGGTCGCAAGGATACGCTTATCGCGCACGAGGAGCGCCCCGACTTTTCGCCTGACACATGTCGCGCGTTGCGCAACCTGCTTAGTGATGTTTAAAAAATACTCGTCCCATGAGGGCCTCGAATCTGAAGCCGGCTCCGAAAGAGGCAGGCCGCTCTGCTCGACATCGTAGTCCATACTCATCCCAGCGCCTTCCAGTCTTTCTAAAGCTTTTCCGGTCGATGCGCGACTTATCCGCCGCGTCACCTGCCGCTACGGTCGATCATCCTGTTATTAGAAATTCACTAGCGCCCTACGGCAGCGAGATTGCTGTAGACGGGGTGCTCTTCGCACAGCCGTTTAACTTCGGCCGCGACCCTCCCGTGTACCCGCTCATCGCCCATGCCCTCCAGCGTGTCGGCGATAAGGTTTGCCAGGAATCGGGTTTCATCTTCCTTTAGACCACGGGTCGTAATCGCCGGCGTGCCTAAACGGATTCCGCTCGTGACCGAGGCGCTTCGCGTCTCGAACGGGATAGTGTTTTTATTAGCGACAATGCCCACTGTTCCGAGCTCTTGTTCCGCATCGACCCCGGTTATCCCTTTGCTCGTCAAATCGACGAGCATCAGGTGGGTATCGGTGCCGCCCGAGCATATCCGAAACCCGCGTCCCGCCAAGACCTCGGCCATTGCGCGCGCATTAATCACGACCTGCTCGGCGTAGGTTTTAAAATCGCCGGCCATGGCCTCTTTGAAACAGACCGCTTTAGCCGCTATCGTATGCATCATGGGACCGCCCTGCGTCCCCGGAAAGACCGCCTTATCCATCGCTTTGCCGTACTTCTCGCGCGCCAGAATCATACCGCCGCGCGGGCCGCGCAATGTCTTGTGCGTCGTGGTCGATACCACATCGCTGTGGGGTACGGGGCTCGGGTGAACCCCGGCTGCTACCAATCCTGCAATATGCGCCATATCGACCATAAGATATGCGCCAACCTCGTCGGCTATCGAGCGGAATGCCGCAAAGTCGATGATGCGCGGATAAGCGCTCGCACCTGTGACGATCATGCGCGGCTTGTTCTTACGGGCAATCTCTCGAATCTCATTGTAATCCATTTGCTCCGTCTCGGGGTTGACCCCGTAAGCGACGAAGTTGTATATCTGGCCCGAAATGTTGGCCGGGCTGCCGTGCGTAAGGTGGCCGCCGTGCGGGAGCATCAAGCCCATGACCGTATCACCCGGCTTGAGCAGCGCC
>MELI01000110.1:10665-10951 GCA_001767575.1 Candidatus Aquicultor primus
ATTGACGTACTCCGCGCCGAAGAGTTCCTTGGCGCGCCGGCATGCTATCGTCTCCGCCGTATCGACATGCGTGCACCCGCCGTAATAGCGGTGTCCGGGGTAGCCTTCGGCGTATTTATTGGTCATGACCGAAGCCTGTGCTTCGATTACATCCTCGCTCACATAGTTTTCAGACGCGATAAGGTCGAGTGTGTGCCGCTGGCGCTCAACCTCGTCCTGGATAGCCTGCCATATTTCCGAATCGCTTTCTCTTAATGTCATTCGCTCACTCCTGCTCGTTCTTCTA
>MELI01000110.1:10994-12570 GCA_001767575.1 Candidatus Aquicultor primus
GAAGCCGGTAGCTAACCATACTTTCAATATCTCTATCGCGACGGCCGCGCCTATTATCCTCGACCCCAGGGTGAGGATATTGGCGTCGTTGTGCTCGCGGCTGAAGCGCGCGGATACTGTTTCATTGCAGTTTGCCGCGCGGACGCCTCTTACTTTGTTCGCGGCGATTGCCACTCCGACCCCGGTACCGCATACGATGACCCCGCGGTCGTACTGCCCGCCGACAACTTTTAGCGCCACCATTTCGGCGAAGTCCGGGTAGTCGACAGAGTCGTCGCCGTTGATGGTGCCGACATCCAAAAACTCGACGCCCTCTTCTTTGAGCACGTCTTTGAGCTCTTCTTTTAAATCATATCCGGCGTGATCCGACCCTATTACGACCTTCAAACCTCTACCGCCTTTCCAAACAATAGCTTTATTAACCGGCGTGCATACCTGCACCGCCAATAAATCCCTGATAAAAAGGATACCTGCTGCTTACGGCCGTGTAAAGGGCAGCCTCACAGCGCGAGTTTTTCCTTTAACTCATCCCAAGGCACATAGCCCTCGCGAAGCAACTCGGGCCTTGCTGTCGATACATCCAGGACCGTCGACTCGATGCCGAGCGCCGATTCGCCGCCGTCGACGATGTAGGCGACGCGGCCTCCAAGTTGTTCTCCCGCCGCTTTCGCGTTTTTCGGGCTCGGGTTGTCCGCGATATTCGCGCTGGTCGTTGCCAGAGCAACGCCTGCCAACCGTATCAGCATCCGCGCGACCGCATTATTGGGGCAGCGCACGCCGACCGTCTCGCCGCCCACCGTCACCTCCGCCGACACCGCCGGCGACTTCTTGAAGATGAGTGTCAGCGCCCCCGGCCAGTATGCGCGCATCAGCTCCCTGGCGACTTCGTCGACTCCGGTAACATACTTATGAACATCTTCCGGGTCTGCGATGAGCAGAATGAGCGGCTTGTCGGCGGGGCGCTCTTTGGCGGCGTATATGTCGCGCGCCGCTTCCGGAATGAGGGCGCTGGTGCCAACTCCATAGACGGTGTCCGTCGGGAATACGACTAACGCACCCTCGCTCGCGGCTTTCGCTGCCGCGATAAGGTCGGCTTCGTCGGGATTATCGGGGTTAACCGTTATCAATTCGGTCGTCTTATCCCTAGAGGCAACCATGTCAAATCCTTCGCGCTTTTATAATGCGGTCGTTTTCGAGATAATCTTTTCTGACTTCGATATCTTTGAAGCTGCCGCTGTTTTCGCAAATAGCGACGACGTCGTCCGCCTGGTCAAAACCTATCTCAAAGAAAAGCAGACCGCCGGGTTTGATAAACGCCGGTGCTTCTTCTATTATTGCTCTGTAATAATCGAGGCCGTCCTCGCCGCCATCGAGCGCGAGCTGCGGCTCGCGCCGGACCTCACCTTGAAGGCTCTCCAGGTCGGAGGTTCTAATATAGGGCGGGTTCGACACGACTATGTCGACGCACCGACGATAATCTTGGAGCCCGTCGAAAAGGTCGCTTTGGATCACCATTACGCGGTCCGTCAATCCGTGGCGCTCTACGTTCTCCCGGCTGAGCGCGACCGCCTCATCC
>MELI01000111.1:0-6976 GCA_001767575.1 Candidatus Aquicultor primus
CTCAAAGCCCGCGCGAGCGAGTCTTTCCGCGAGCTCTTTGGTGCTGCGAGCGCGATGCGATAGCAGGTTAAACGCCCGCTGCAGTGCTTTCTTAGTTTCGAGCGCGTGACCGAGCTTGCTCAATTCTCCATCTGAAAGGCGCTGGCCCTCATGGAGACCGAGTTCGACGACTATTTCCGTATCGAGTGCGCGCCAGAAATTGCCATCTATGAATATCGATGTTCGCCACGCCCGTCGCTCCTGTTGAGCCAGCGAGGTTATGGTGTAAGGTGGTTGCCTATCCATGTGCCGGCCTACTCTTCGGTTGGCGCCTCAGCGGCTGCTTCGGTAGTCACCGGCGGCCCTATAAGGCCGGCCTTCTCTTTGACTTTAGTCTCAATCTCATCCGCGACTTCCTTGTTGTCGACGAGAGACTGCTTCGCCGCCTCACGGCCTTGCCCGAGACGCTCTTCTCCGTAGGTGTACCACGAGCCGCTCTTCTGGACGATGCTGTGTTCGACCGCTAAATCGAGCATGCTGCCGGCCTTGGAAATCCCTTCGCCGAACATGATGTCGAATTCTGCTTGCCGAAATGGCGGTGCCATCTTGTTCTTGACGACTTTTACGCGGACGCGGTTGCCCATGATGTCCGTTCCCTGCTTTATCGAATCGATCCTTCTGATGTCGAGGCGGACCGACGCGTAGAATTTGAGTGCGCGACCGCCGGGCGTGGTCTCCGGGCTGCCGAACATAACGCCGATCTTTTCTCTAAGCTGGTTGATAAAGATGGCCGTGGTTTTGGATTTATTGATGGAGCCGGCGAGCTTGCGAAGCGCCTGGCTCATCAGGCGCGCCTGTAAGCCAACGTGCGTGTCTCCCATTTCACCCTCTATCTCGGCTCGCGGCACCAGCGCGGCAACCGAGTCGATGACGACAACGTCGAGCGCACCCGAGCGCACTAGCATATCGGCTATCTCAAGGGCTTGCTCGCCGGTGTCCGGCTGCGATATGAGCAGCTCTTCGGTATTTACACCGAGGTTGCGGGCGTATATGGGGTCGAGCGCATGCTCCGCATCTATAAACGCGGCGAGACCACCGGTTTTTTGCGCTTCGGCGACGATATGGAGAGCCAACGTCGTCTTGCCGGACGATTCCGGGCCGAATATCTCGATTACTCTGCCTCTGGGGACGCCCCCGATGCCGAGTGCGATGTCGAGTGCGAGCGTGCCCGTCGGTATTATAGCGACATCCATGCGTGACGGATTCTCGCCGAGCCTCATCAGCGAGCCCTTACCGTATTTTCTCTCTATTTGTTCTTTGGTTATCTCGATTACTTTGTCGCGATCCATATCTCCTCCTTCAGTGTTAAAGGGCTATGATTTCTACCACCACCATAGCATATGCGAACACGTGTTCGCTGTCAAGCGGTCAAGACGTTCAAGCCAAAAATGATGCAGGCGGCACCGGGTGTGAAATATTCTGCTTTCCCTGCAAGGCCCGCGGTTTGGATCCATCCTGCAAGAGCCGGGCTGCCGACTATTTGCACAACAGCATACTTATACATATCATAAATTTGAGAGCCGGGCAATAGCTGTATGATTATATTTGAAGCATGATACTGCGCTATTCTTGGAGCGGGATGAACGCCCGGGCGGTGTATTCCACGCCTGTAGGTTTCAAGTGGCTTTGATATATGGTAATTCCTCTTACCGGGATACTTTGTCCTTGATATGGGGCCTCTGGAACCGTTTTTAAGGCTTGCTCTACAGGCTTGGGCGGGTTGAGGCGCGACAGCGTTATGTGGGGCTTAAACGGTTTATCGTCGCGCGCAAAACCTACGGGCTCAAGGGCATCTTCCACGAGCATGCTAAGCTCGACAAACTCCCGTTCGCCGCGGTCGACGCCGACCCAGAGCACACGAGCTCTCTTTTGATTAGGAAAAGAGCCGAGAGCCCCGCACTCGAAGGAGAAATGTTTGAAACCGGCGGCTTTGGTTCGCAGGGCTGTTTCAATTTCGACCAGCTGTTCTTCGGTTATCGAGCCCAGGAATTTAAGAGTGAGATGGATGTTCTCTCGGACCACCCATCGCGCTCCCTCAATGGTCGCTTTGAGTTGTTTGGAGACTTCGAAAAGTTCGCTTTTTAGCCGGCCGGGCAGTTCTACGCCGATGAAGATGCGCAACATTAAGATGCGTCGCCTCCCGCCCGCTCGAAGTTATCCAATATATAATAGCGGAGCATATCCAGCGCCGCGTTTGCGCTCTTTATCCGCACGGTGTCACGAGAGCCGAAGAAGACGAAGCGGTTGCTGTAATTGGTCACCTGATGAGAGAGGGCGATGTATACCAAGCCGACCGGTTTTTCCTCGGTGCCGCCGTCCGGGCCCGCGATACAGGTTATCGCGAGACCGACATCCGCGCTGAATCTATCGCGGACACCGAAGGCCATGGCCAAGGAGGTGGCCGCACTTACCGCACCGTGACGTACGAGTGTCTGGCTCGACACGTTCAAGAGCGATTTCTTGGCGTCGTTATTGTAAGCGATGATGCCCCCTCTGAAGTATTCCGAGCTGCCCGCGATATCGGTCAGTTTTTTTCCGACCAAGCCTCCGGTACAAGATTCGGCGACGGCGAGAGAGAGGGCGTGTTTGAGCAGGAGTTTGCCTATGACCTCTTCGAGCGTCTCATCGTCGTAACCGTAGACGATATTGCCGAGGCGTTCGCTCAAAAGCGTCTCGGCACTGCCGACTATTGCTTTAGCCTCATCCATGTTCGCACCTTTTGCCAGGAGCTGGAGTTGTATCTCGCCCGGGTATGCCAGAATTCCGACGTCAACGTTCCGGAGTGAGCGCACCAAGTCTTCGATGGACTCCTGGAGGGAGGCCTCGGACTTAGCGGTAGTGCGCAGCACCCTGACCGCATGGGCGACCCCGCTACAAAATTTTGTCTCCAGCCACGGGACGATGTTTTTCTCCAGCATATCCGCCATCTCCCGGGGCACGCCCGGCAGCGAGAACAGGAACCTCTCGTCTTCGCTGATGATGATGCCCGGCGCGCTTCCGATGGTCGGGTCAATCGCTTCGGCGCCTTTTGGTAGGTAAGCTTGCCTGTAGGTTATCTCAGGCAGTGGAATCGCACGGTTTCCGTAGCGCTCCTCGATTATTTGGGCAAGCCGTTCTTGATACTCGAGTTCGCGGCCGAGTGCCTGGCTGATGGCATCCCTCGTCAAATCGTCTATGGTCGGGCCAAGCCCGCCGGTTATGATGACACCGTCGGCCTGCGCGAGCGACTCGCGTATCGCCTCGGCGATGAGGTCTATCTTGTCGGGAACGCTGACATGGCGCACGCAGGTAAACCCGTGTTTTCCGAGCGTCTTGGATATGAATGCGGCATTTGTGTCGACGGAGAGACCAAGAGTAAGTTCAGAGCCGACCGTTATTATCTGGTACCTCATGCCACCACCCTTTTAGCTGTTAAAGCGCTATTTCAGTTGCGCGCCGCCGTTTAGGACCCGCCAGGACTTCAAGAAGTAGTCGGCGCCCGATATTATCGTCAGAACAACTGCTATCGCCATGAACCACAGACCTAGCGTCATTCCGCCGAAACTAATAGGCATATTAATCATAATAGCGATAATCGCCACGATCTGGGAGATGGTCTTTATTCTACCCCACAAGCTGGCCGAGATTACCTTGTTTTCGGTCAGCGCGAGAAGCCTTAAACCCGAGACGGCGAATTCGCGCGCGATTATCAGTACCGCGACCCAGGCCGACAACAAACCCAGTTGTACCAGCGATATTAGAGCCGCCGACACCAGAAGCTTGTCGGCTAAGGGGTCCATCAGCTGCCCGAAGACGGTTATCTGGGATTGGCTGCGCGCTACATATCCATCGATGGAGTCGGTTATCGCCGCTATCGTGAAAATGGCGGCGGCGATATATGCGCCCATCGGCTGCGGGGCCGCCAGCAGAAAGACCATGAATAACGGGACGAAGAGGATGCGGGCTATAGTTATCTTATTTGCCAGGCCCACTTATCAACCTCCCGTGGTGGTCGCAACCGTCGAACTCATCGATTGTTACTTTGACTATATCGCCTGCCAGCGGAATGCGGCCCGCATTGATTTCGGGCGGCGCGGCCTTGTCGGAAATAAATATGGAACCATCCACCTCCGGTGCTTGCCAGTAACCCCTGCCTTCGTATACGCCGGGCTCGATTTGTCGCTCGACGAGGACGTCGAAGACGCAACCATCTCTCTGTTCATTTCGCCATTGACCGATAGAATCCTGCAAAGCGGTGAGCTGGTGGTATCGCTCGGTTATGAGTTCCAGCGGAATCTTTGCTTCGATGTCGGCCGCCGCGGTTCCCTCTTCGACGGAGTATTCGAAGATTCCAAGATGGTCGAGTTGCGCTTTTTCTACGAAGTCGGCGAGCATCGAGAAATCGTCGTCCGTTTCGCCTGGAAAGCCGAGTATGACCGAGCTTCGCAGGGCTATCTCCGGCAGCATCCGGCGAAGCCGGGCGATTTGTTCAAGGAAGGCGTCGCCTGAGCCGTTGCGGTTCATCGCTTTGAGTATGGCCGGGCTGGCATGCTGGAAGGGGATATCGAGATATGGGACGACCAACTTATTGGCCTTGATGGCTTCGATAAGGTCGTCGTTGATGTTTTGGGGCTGCAAGTAAAGGAGCCGAACCCAGCGAATATTCATAAATCCGGCAAGTCCGTCGAGTAGGTCGGGCAGTCGGAGCCTTCCGTAAAGGTCGGCCCCGTAGCGGCTGGTGTCTTGAGCAATGAGATCGATTTCAGTGACCCCGCTCTCGTCGAGCATGCGAGCCTCATTGAGCACGGTCTCGAAGGGCTTACTCCGGAAACGTCCCCGGATTTGCGGAATGGCGCAGTACGCGCACCAGTTATCGCAGCCGTCCGCAATTTGCAGATACGCATAGGGCAGTCCTGAAAGGCTTCGCCCGGGGTATCGCGAAAAATCCCTGACCGGTGAGTCCGGGGTCGTAACTTTAAAAGCGCCGTCGGCAAGCATTCCCGCGATGTCGAACTCGCCCGCGATACCGATGAGCGCATCTATCTCGGGAATTTCCTCGGAGAGTTCTTTGTAATACCTTTGGGCAAGGCAACCGGTCACGATGACCTTAATAGGTCTATCATGCCGCTTCATCCCGACAGCCTCGATGATGGTGTTGATGGATTCTTGTTTGGCGGCTTCGATGAAGCCGCAGGTATTTATGATGATATGGTCGGCCGTTTCGGGCTGCTCGGTCACTTCGAGGCCCTTGTCAAGCAAGGACCGCTTGATGTGTTCGCTATCGACCGTGTTTTTGGCGCAGCCCAGAGTTATAATCGCGACTTTATTGGACAAAGCTGAATGTGCCTCCTCTATTGCGACTTGGAATTGATTATACGGGTGAGGCGCGGCGCGGTCTAGTTGTCCGGACATGTCGCGTATGTGAGCCCCGGCTAAAGGTGTTTGACGAACCATAGCGCGGCAAGGCGCGCAACCTCTTCGAGTGTGCCTGGTTCTTCGAAGAGATGGCTTGCACCGGCCACAATGACTGTTTCTTTCTCGGTCGCCGCGGGGAGTGATCGGAATGCTTTTTCGTTAAGTTCGATGACCACATCGTCGAGGCTTCCGATGATGAGCAGGGTCGGAGAAACGACGTTCGGAAGCGCCTGCATGGCGAGGTCGGGTCGTCCGCCGCGCGAGACGACGGCGTAAACGCTCTGTGGTCTGGCCGCGGCGGCTATGAGTGCCGCCGCGGCGCCGGTACTCGCGCCGAAGCAGCCGATTTTCAAGTGCCCGGTCTCGTCGTTGCCTGCCAGCCAGTCGATGATGTCGACAAGGCGCCCCGCTAAAAGGTCGATATCGAACCTAAACTCGGCCGTGACCAGGTCGACCGTCTCCTCTTCCTCGGTCAGGAGATCGAAGAGGAGTGTCGCCAGGCCCGCGTCGCTCAAGACGCTTGCTACAAAACGGTTTCTCTGGCTGAAGCGGCTGCTCCCGCTGCCGTGCGCGAATACGACTATCCCGCGAGCCCCGTCAGTCAGTTGCAGGCTTCCGAGGAGTTGTATTTCGCCGAGCTGTATCGCTATTTCCCTTGGCATCGAACCCATTATCGCACCCCACTTCGCTTGAGACTGCATAGCAGCCTTTGCCGGTCACGCCGATTATTCAAGCATCACTATTGACAGCAGTTTCGCAAAGCCCGCATCGGCGGACCGATGTGCTTTCATCATTAAATTACCCAAAGAATGTGGTTTCTACTGATAATTCGGGCATCAAACAAAGAAAAAGGCTTTAGGAAGATCCTAAAGCCTAAGGCAGACGCTTAAGGCTAATTGGTAAAAAAATCAAGAGCGTATTTCGTCAATACGTTTTTGCAGTTAAGGTCGGCCATCTTGCCTTCAGTGCGACTTTTCTCATGAATGTGAGGAATTATCTCATCCCGAATGGCCTCTATCGCCTCGTCGATTTCGTGAATGCGCGCGATTTCCGCTGTCGAGAAGTCGTAGACTTCTTCATCCTCTTTGTCCGCGAGCGCAACCCTGGACAGCTCATCCATTCCAGTCCTCATCTTGGAGCGCTCGTAGACCACCTTATAGATGGCTTGCTTCACGTCGACCAGACCATTGGCTTTGGACTCTAAGGCATCGATGCGTTCTGTAGCTGCTTTGTTTATCGCTATGTTCTCGCGCAATTCTTTGTCTATGAGCGCGAGCAACTTTAACCCTTGTTCTTCGATGAGTAACCGCATGCCTTTCCAACCGGCCAATTGTTTGAGCAAAATACGGCATTCCTCTTTCGCAAGCTCGAGCTCATCTCCCGACAGATCTTTATGCCTCATGCGGAACCCTTGCGTGTAGGCCATCGCAAACCGTATGCCGACATAAGGCTCCTCCGGCCGCTTCCATAGCTTCGCCGCGAAGCTAGTCCAGAAACCACTAGTCTCGTTGTCTTTTGAAAGAAGCTCCCCCATGTCGGGGTT
>MELI01000111.1:7031-10049 GCA_001767575.1 Candidatus Aquicultor primus
CCATAGAGGTCGGTGACGACATCTATGGCCGCCGGAACATTCTCGATGATGTCGTGCCAGTATTCGGAGTCGGCGAATATCTTCGCCACATATCCCTCTTTATAAGTAAACCAGGGAGAGTACGCGATTATCCTGTTAAGACCGAAGTTGTTTCCGAAACAGCCCCCGTCGGTGGCCAAGAGGTGTCCCGTCGGTTCACCTTGACCAAAAAAACCGTCGACGGCGTCTCTGATGATTAATTTCTCGCCCGGTTTTACCTTGCCGTTATCAATCAGGCCTTGTCTGATGTGGTCCATAAACGCCCAATGCGCTACCCGTTCGTTCTTATGGACAATGCTGGTTATTAATTTCTTCCCTGTGTTTGTAGCCATAGCAACCGCTCCTTAATCGATCCCCCAACCAAGCTCCCACTTGTCAATTTAAAAGCATAACAGTAAAAGGCTTAATGTTCAATCAACTCTTGGCCGGTCATGGACCATGCAGGTTGCGCGGAGATGTGTGCGCTGAATCGACAAAAGACGCGCAGTTGCGCATCTTTTGATGTTTGCTGAGGATAGATGTCTAGGCCAGATGTGCCAGCTTCTCAAGCTCGAACGGGCCAATGACGGTGAGGACCATTTTCTCCGGTTTGAAAAGCTCCTGCGCCAGCTCGGTTACCCCGGCTCGCGTTACGGCGTCGATTTTTTCGACCAAAGCGTCGAGCGAGAGGATTTCGCTATCGGTTATCTCGAGTTTACCAAGCCTGGTCATGCGCCTACCGGTACTTTCAAGCCCGAGGACGAGATGGCCCTTGATGCTCTCCTTGGCTCTATATATCTCCTCGTCGGTCGCGCTTCCGTTTGCGAGGCCTTCAATTTGCTCCTGAACGAGCTTAATAACCTGCTCCGTATTGTCCGGCGCGGTGCCCGCGTACGCCGCGACCATCCCGGTTTCGGCGTAGAGAGAATGATAAGAGTAGGTACTGTAAGCAAGCCCTCGCTTCTCTCTTATCTCTTGGAAGAGGCGCGAACTCATCCCGCCCCCCAGGATATTGTCGAGAATCGACAGGGTGTAGCGACGGTTGTCGTTTGCCGGAATGGCTTCAGTGCCGAGACATATGTGCGCCTGTTCGGTCTTCTTCGTGTAGACATCGAGCTTTTTCTCGACATGCGGCGCTATGTGCTTGCGCCCGACTCTATCCCCCCCCGAACTCGTAAAATGCTTCTGCGCGAATTCGACTATCATGTCGTGGTCGACGTTGCCGGCAACAGCTAGAATCATGTTTTTCGGGATGTATTCCTGCCGGTAATAGCCGAGGACGTCCTCGGCGGTGAAGCTGTCGACAGTCTCGGCGTGGCCGAGTATCGGTTTGCCCAGCGCGTGCGTCGGCCAGAGCGCTTCCATAAAAAGGTCGTGAATTCGCTCGTCGGGGCTATCCTCGTGGAGATTTATCTCCTCGAGGACAACCTTACGCTCGGACTGTATATCGTCCGTTGCGAAGAGCGGGTTTTGTATCATGTCCGACAATATCTCGATGCCTGTCTCGACATGCTGGTCGATCAAGCGCGTATAGTAGCAGGTATACTCTTTGGCTGTAAACGCGTTGAATTCGGCTCCTAAAGTATCGAAGGCTTCGGAAATTTCGCGAGACGAACGATTCTTCGTACCCTTGAAGAGCAGGTGCTCGATAAAGTGTGACATCCCGCCTACATCGTCGTCCTCATCGCGAGAGCCGACGCCGAGCCAGTACCCGAGCGCTACAGAACGCACCTGAGGCATATGCTCCGTCATCACCCGCAAACCCGACGGTAGTATAGTTTTTTTGAAGAACGTCTCGCCCGGCACCCTATTGGCTCGCTTTCGGCTCTTTATATTCGAGATTCAACGCCTGCAAACCTATCTTTCCCTGATCGTTTATTTCGACGACTTCGACAAGGACCTTGTCGCCGACATTGACAACCGACTCGACCGTTGGAACGCGCTGTTTTGTCAATCGCGAGATATGTACAAGCCCCTCTTTGCCGGGGAGAATCTCGACGAAGGCTCCGAAGCCGGTCGTTTTGGTGACCGTTCCCATAAATTGCTCGCCGATTTTGGCCTCTCTCGTGATGAGCTCGACCAGCTCGCGTGCCCGGTCGCCGGCCGCGCCATCGGTCGCTGCGATGAAGACCGTGCCGTCCTCTTCGATGTCGATAGTGACGAGGTTGGAGCCGACCTCCTCGATGATTGCCCGGATGTTCTTACCCTTCGGTCCGATAAGGTCGCCGATTTTATCCTGCGGTATTTTAACCGTCATAATGCGCGGTGCATACTTCGATAGTTCGGCGCGCGGTGCGGGCAGAACCTCCAGGATGCGGTCGATGATATAGAGGCGTGCCTGGCGTGCCTGCTCGAGCGCTATAGCCAGGACCTCTCCACCGACGCCCGCAACTTTCATATCCATCTGTAGGGCGGTGATGCCCGCTGCTGTGCCGGCTACTTTGAAGTCCATGTCTCCGAGAGCGTCTTCGAGGCCGAGAATATCGGTTATGACCGCTACCTCGTCGCCCTCTTTAATGAGCCCCATCGCGATACCCGCGACCGGAGCTTTTATCTTGACGCCCGCGTCCATTAAAGCGATGGTGCTTCCGCACACGCTCGCCATCGACGACGAGCCATTCGATTCCAAAACCTCGGAAACGATACGAATCGTATACGGGAACGCGTCTTCCTTCGGGATTACCGGGAATATCGAGCGTTCCGCCAGGGCGCCGTGGCCGATGTCGCGCCTTTTGGGGCCGCGCATGAAGCCGATTTCGCCGGTGCAAAACGGCGGGAAGTTATAGTGGTGCATAAAGCGCTTGGAGTCTTCGACGCCGAGCCCGTCTATCATCTGCTCTTCGCGGACCGTTCCGAGGGTCACGACGGAGAGTACTTGTGTTTGGCCGCGTGTAAAGAGACCGGAGCCGTGCGGGCGCGGAAGTGCGCCGGCGCGAATAAGAATCGGGCGGATATCGGTCGTACCGCGGCCGTCCGCGCGGACTCCCTCGTCGAGAATCA
>MELI01000112.1:0-401 GCA_001767575.1 Candidatus Aquicultor primus
CCGGCACCAAGATGTGGATAGATAACGAAGATATCCCCGGAGTGATGAGCGGCGTCGATTTTTTGCGCTCCATCGGTCTTAACGACCCGATAAAAATCGGGAAAACGGTCGCGGTAGTCGGCGGCGGCAACGTCGCCATCGATGCGGCGCGAAGTTCGCTGCGCCTCGGCGCGGTCAAGGTCTACCTCATCTACCGCCGTGGCCGCGCCGAGATGCCGGCACACGATATAGAGATAGAAGAAGCCGAGCACGAGGGCGTCGAACTCTTGCTCCTGGCCAACCCGACCCGCGTGATCGGCGCGGACAAGGTCGAGGCGGTCGAGTGCGTACGGATGGCGCTTGGCGAGCCCGACGCATCGGGACGTCGTCGTCCCGAGCCGCAGGCGGGAAGCGAGTTCGTC
>MELI01000112.1:416-7738 GCA_001767575.1 Candidatus Aquicultor primus
CTCATCGCCGCAATCGGCCAGGCCATCGATGGCACCGGCGCGGAAGGCGCGATGGACGGAAAATATATGGCGGCCGATGCCGCCACCATGCAGACCTCGCTTACCGGTGTCTTTGCGGCGGGCGACGCGGTGACCGGCCCCGACGCCGCCATCCAGGCGGTCGCCGGCGGGCGCGACTCGGCGTTCGCGATAATCCAGTACCTCGATGGCGAAGAGATAGACCTCGGCGTGAGGAAGCCCTTTAGCGCGGTGCGCGGCGGGGTAACCAAAGAAGACCTCGGCGTACCCGGAGCCGCGCGCGCAAAAATGCCCGACCTCGAGACGGCCAAAAGGCTCGGCGTCGGCAACTTCACCGAGGTCGAATTGGGGTTAAGCGAGGAAGACGCGCTCAAAGAGGTCGCGCGCTGCCTCGAGTGCGGCTGCATCAAGCAGAACGACTGTGACCTGCGCGACGCCGCCATGACCTATGAGATTGAGCCGGGCGATGATTATGCGGCCATGCGCCGATTCAAAATAGACAAGAGCCACCCCATCGTCCTGCGCAACCAGAACAAGTGTATCCAGTGTCAAAAGTGCGTGGATATCTGCGATTCGGTCGTCGGCGCTAAAGCTTTCGAGTACCGAGAGAACGAAAACGATATCGTGCCGACCGGCAACATACCGCTGCTTGAGACCAAGTGCGAAGCTTGCGGCCAGTGTATCTCGGCGTGCCCGACAGCGGCGCTCGTCGAGAACCGGCCGAAATTCGCCCGCGAGTTTCTCTGGCCGCCTACGGTCACGACAACAACCTGTACCTACTGCGGAGTCGGCTGCACGCTCGAACTCAACACCGACCGTACCGGCAAGGTCTTCAGGGTGACGCAGACGCTGGGCGAGGGCGTCAACAAGGGCAACCTCTGCGGCAAAGGCCGCTTCAGCTATCACTTTATAAATCATCCCGACCGCCTGACCCACCCGCTGGTGCGAAAAGACGGCAAGCTTGTCAAAGTCTCTTGGGATGAGGCGATAAACACGGTCGCCGAGAAGCTTTACGACGCGAAGAGCACATACGGGGCCGACACCGTCGCCGGGTTCACCTCGGCGCGTTGCACCAATGAGGAGAACTATCTCTTCCAGAAGCTCCTGCGGGCGGTGATAGGCACTAATAATGTCGACCACTGCGCCAGATTGTGACACTCCGCTACTGTGGCCGGTCTGGCCAAAGCGTTTGGTAGCGGTGCGATGACCAACACCATCGAGGATCTGGCGGAAGCAAACGTCATCCTCGCGATAGGAACTAATACGACCGAGGCGCACCCGATAATCGGTTACCAGATGAAGAAGGCGGTCCGCGAGGGCGGCGCGAAGATAATCGTGGTCGACCCGAGGCGTATCCCGCTCGTCGACTTCGCCGAGGTGTGGCTCGAGCTTAAGCCCGGGACTAACGTGGCGCTCTTGAACGGTCTCATGAACGTGATTCTCACCGAGGGACTCGCCGACCGCGATTTCATCGCGGCGCGCACCGAGGGTTTCGAGGCGCTCGAAGCGATCCTTCCGAAATACACACCGGATGTGGTAGCGACGATAACCGGCGTTGCCGCCGAAGATATCAAGCAAGCGGCCAGGCTCTACGCGAACGCGGAGCGGGCGGCTATCTGTTACACGATGGGCATCACCCAGCACACGACCGGCACCGACAACGTCCTCGCCATCGCCAATCTCGCGATGATGACGGGCAATCTCGGCAAGCGCGGAACGGGCGTTAACCCGCTGCGCGGTCAGAACAACGTTCAGGGTGCCTGCGACGTGGGCGGATTGCCCAACGTTTTCACCGGCTACCAGCAGGTCGCCGATGAGGCGTCGCGCGAGAAGTTTGAGAAAGCCTGGGGCGTCGTGCTCTCGGGCACACCCGGCCTCACCCTCTCGGAGGTCATGGAAAAAGCCGGTGAAGGTGAGATCAAGGCGCTCTACATCATGGGCGAAAACCCGGTCGTCTCCGACCCCGACATCGACCACGTCAAGAAAGCGCTAGATAAACTCGATTTTCTCGTGGTGCAGGATATTTTCCTTACCGAGACGGCCGAGTTTGCCGACGTGGTTCTCCCCAGCGCGTGCTTTGCCGAGAAAGACGGCACTTTTACCAACACCGAACGCCGTGTCCAGCGCGTGCGCAAAGCGACCGAGCCGCCCGGTGCGGCTAAGCCCGACTGGCAGATAATAGCCGAGATAGGCCTGGCGCTTCGCTATCCGATGCGCTACAATTCCGCTGAGGAAATCTTCGAAGAGATACGCTCGCTTACGCCGAGCTACGCCGGCATTAGCTACGAGCGCATAGATGAGGGCGGCTTGCACTGGCCATGCCCATCGGCCGAGCACCCCGGAACCCCGATTCTGCACACGCAGGCGTTTACCCGGGGCAAAGGGTTCTTCAGCCCTATCGAGCACCGCGCCTCGGCAGAAGAAGCCAACGCTGAGTACCCGCTGATTTTGACGACCGGGCGGAGCTTGTGGCAGTATCACACCGGCACGATGACCCGGCGCTCCGAGGCGCTCAGCTCGCTCGCCCCGAAAAGCTGGGTCGAGATTAACCCGGCCGATGCGGCCAAACACGACATCGCCGATGGCGACGAGGTGGTCTTAACCAGCCGACGTGGTTGCCTCACCAGCACGGCGATGGTCACCGAAGGCATCCGCAAGGGCGTGGTCTTTATGCCGTTCCACTACGCGGAGTCGGCGGCAAACGTCTTGACCAACACCGCCATCGACCCGGTCGCTAAGATACCCGAGCTAAAAGTCTGCGCGGTGAAACTGGCGAAGGCGTAAGGGCTGTCACAGGCATAACATGGATACTGACAAAAAGCACAATGAGCAAAAGAAAACGCGGGCCGATACGACCCCCGTTTAAATGTTTGCGTCAGGGTGATTCAGAGTGATTCAGCGTATTTCAGAAACTAGGCTGCTTTGCCGCTCGGTCCGCCGGCGATAAAACCAGCCATTTCTTTGTCGGTTTTTGTAAAATGCTCGATCAGCCAGGGGACCATGTAGCTTTGGACGCTTGTCGTAAGCGAGCCGTTATCGCCGCTCTCGTCAAAATGTTGTACTATCTCAGCTACCTTGCAGGCGAATTCATCGTGCTGTTTTTTGTGGGATTCATAGGCCGGATAAACTATATCGCGCATCGTTTTTTCTTCACACTGAAAATGCTCGACGACGAAATCCGCAAGCAGGCTCGCCGCTTCCGAAACGACTTCGCGATCCTGGCTCTTCTCTGCTATCGAGTATAGACCGCTGAGCATCCTGATTAGTGCCTTATGCTGGCAATCTACTCCGCACACTCCGGTCTTTAAGTCGTCGCTCCACTGCACTAGAGACATAATACAACCTCCTGGAATAGGGGTAGCTCAGCGTTTACTGCCAATACCACCTGGCTTTCCAATTGTATCGGCCACATAGAAGACGACTTTACCCCATTGCGGCACAACCCTGCATTTCTACTCAAGGGCACACATACGAGGCTTTAACACTAACCGTATAGACATCCGTTGTCTCGGGTATGCTGTCGGATTAAGGCAGGTACGCGAATATTACATGACTCATATATTATAAACTATCAATATATCCTAAACCGCGCCGTGTTTTTGCCGAGAACAAATAGTAACGGAAATCCACTCGAAGGAGATTTAGAAATGTTTATTCTTGGCTTCATCATGCTCGCATTACTCTTCGGTTACTTACAGGGCGGAAGATTAAGTGCCCTTTCTCAAGTTCGCCTCCGCTATGGGGTGCTTGTCTTTTTAGCACTCGCGATTCAGATAACGCTTCTTGCGTGGGAGCCCTCGTCGAACAGCGCCCTGGAGAGGGTCGGTTTTGCGGCAAGCGCGGCTTCGTATCTGTGTATCGTGGTGTTCATGGTAGCCAACGGCCACATCATGGGGACTCGCGTGCTCGCGGCGGGTCTTGCTCTCAACTTCCTGTCCACTATCTCATTTAGTAGCGCCATACTCTCAGCTGTGGTGAGCTCCGGAGTCGACATGGCTTCGCTTGGAGCCCCGTCTGCGCTTGTTGGTTCGGCGCTCTGGTATATGGGGGATATTCTCTCGATGCCCAAAGGCATTCCGTTCGCCACGGCGTTTAGCATAGGCGACGTTATGGTCGGACTGGGCATTTTTGTCGCGCTGCGGGAGATGATGCAGCCCGTTCGCGCTGATATTCAGATATTGAGACCGCGCTACCAACCGAAACACCTTGTGAGGGCGACCGGCAGGTTGCAGCCCGCGCGCCGTGCCGGGTAGGGCCGGCATCGAGTTCACGCTATACGGATATATGGCAGCCCCTTCTTCGAGGGGCTTTTTCATTTAAGATTTCGAAATAAGTGTTAGCTTTTCTTGCAGGTAAAGAGGATTTCACCGCGCGCGGTAGAAGTAAGAAAGCGGTCTTTTGTGAAAACAACAACAATTGCAGTCATAGGTTAAAGCAGCGTTCTGAGCAGGCGGGAGGCGATTATGAACATCGGTCTTTATCTATCCGAATCAAACGGGGAGGTAAGCCAGGTCATAGATCTTAACAAGCTGGCCGGCGAGTACGGCGATTTGCCGGCGGTTAAGGTCTTTGACAACATCTTTAAATCGAGGTCGATCAACCAGATCAAGGTCGATATCGCAAGCAACAAGCTCGACGGGGTAGTCATCGCCGGAGAATCACCCCACTACTACAAGACCAACCGCGAAGCCGATTTCATCATCAAGGAAATCGAGGCGAGCGGCGTCAATCTAAACCGCATCGGCTTCGCCAACATCCGTGAACAGGCGGCGTTTCCCCACAAGAATGACTCGGGGGCGGCGTATGCAAAAGCCAAGCTCCTAATAGATGTCGCCATGGAGAAGGTGAGACACTCGCAGCAGCTGGAGACCATCGAATTCCCACCTAAAAGAAAGGTGGCCGTTGTCGGTGTCACCATCGAAGGTGCGATGGTCGCGGAGCGCCTTTTGAGCCACGGTTACCGGGTCTATTTAATCGATAAAGAGCCGAAAGCACGGATATCCGAGGAGGAGATGTCGCAACTGCGCACCTCCATCGGTTATATTCTCGGGCATAAGAACCTTAAAGTTCTATCCGAGACGACCATAGACGAGCTGATCGGCCACGAAGGCGATTTTGTTTTGACTGTGGATAAAAACGGCCAGACCGAGCAGCTGCCGGTTGGCGCGGTCGTAATTACGGCCGGGGACGATTCATCCTACATAAACGACTTGCGCTCGGTCTTCTATCTTGACGTCGACGAAAATGGGAGTTTGCGCCCGGTCAACCGCGATACGATGGTCACAACCACGCTTCGCCACGGGATTTTCATGGTTCCGGTCACCGGAGAGCTTGGTTTTAAAGCGGCTTATGCCGATAGCGCGGCGCTTAATGTAATCTCCATCCTCGACGCAGACGAGGTTATCTTTGAGGTGCCGGTCTCGCAGGTCAATGAGCGGCTCTGCGGCGGCTGCGGCACATGTATTAAAACTTGTATGTTTAAAGCATCGAGCATCGATGAGTCGAAGCGGCTTGCGCACGTCGATGTGATGCGCTGCCGGGGCTGCGGCAATTGCGTGACTTCATGCCCGACCGGCGCGCGCGACCTCCTGACCTATCCGACAAAATATCTCCACGCGGCTATAGAGATACTTGCGGATTATCCGTCAAAGGGCGACCCTAAGCTGCTCTTCTTGCTCTGCGAGAGCTGCGGCTACCCGTCGCTCGATTACGCGGGGACCTCCGGCATGGAATACCCGGCGAGCATCCTGCCGTTGGGCGTAAAATGCGGGGCCCGCATCGATACGCAGTTGATACTAGAGGCGTTCGCCAAGGGATTTGACGGCGTCATAATCGGCAAGTGCAAGGAAGACCGCTGCCAGAACCTGGTCGGCTCGGTCGACCTCGACCGGAGAGCGAACCTCTTCCGTGAGATATTGCGCAGTCGTGGTATTAATTCAGAGCGGTTGCGAATCGTCGGGCTCGACGGCTGTGAAAGTGGAAAAGCCGCTGACGAAGCGGGCGCCTTCTTTAAAGACTTAAAAGCGATGGAGGTTGTTGTATGAAAACGGTAGCTACAGGTATTTTGGAAGGCTGCTTTGGCTGCCATATGTCGCTCCTGGATTTGCACGAAGAGGTCCTCGATGTCCTTGGAGCGGTCAAGCTCGTCTACTCGCCGGTCATCGATACTAAAGATTTTGACCGGGCGGACGTAGGGATTTTGGAAGGTGCGGTCGCTACCGATGAGAATGTGGAGACCGCGAAGAAATTTCGCGATAAATGTGATGTACTAATCGCGCTGGGCACATGCGCGAGTTATGGCGGCATTCCGGGCATGAGAAACCTCTTCGAACTAGACGATGTACTCGGAGCCGTATATGGCGACAAAGTACCGTCATCAGGGGAGATTCCGCGGCCGTTGCCGATGGTAAAATCGCTCGACCAGGTGGTCAAGGTCGATTACTACATACCGGGTTGCCCGCCGCTCCCCAATCAAATCAAGGATGCCTTGGTAGCGCTGATCAGTGGTGAGGAACCGGTCGAGCTAACGCGAGGAAAATGCGCGCAATGCAGCCGTACTAAAAAAGAACTCTACGTGCAGCGGCGCGAGTTCGTAACCGACGGCATAAAAGCGGTGATGGAGTTAGACGAGATAGACCCGAAAAAGTGCTTCTTAGAGCAGGGCATTATCTGTATGGGCCCGGTCACCCGAGAAGGGTGCGAGTCCAAATGCCCCACCAACGCGAACATGCCGTGCCGGGGCTGCTGGGGTCCGACCCCCGAAGCCAGAGAGGTCGGCGCTAAAATGGTCAACTCGCTAGCTTCGATTCTCCCGGCAGGTGCGATGATGTTTATGGAGGATATTGTAGGCACAGGCTACCGATATACGATGGCCATCTCGGAAGTGCCTGGAAGGATAGGGAGGTAAGGCGGGTGACACAAAAGATAACTATCAATCCGATTACAAGGATAGAAGGGCATGGCAAGGTGACGATACACCTCAACGGCACCGGAGAGGTTAGTGCGGCACGCTTTCATGTCATGGAGTTTCGCGGCTTCGAGAAGTTCTGCGAGGGCAGGATGGTCTGGGATATGCCGCTCATCACAACCCGCATCTGCGGGATATGCCCGACCGCGCATCATTTAGCATCGGTCAAAGCGTGTGAGGCGATCTTCGATGTCGAAATACCCTCAGCGGCCAAGAAATTGCGCGAGCTGCTGGTATACGGCTCGGGTCTGGAAGACCAAGCGCTTCACTTCTTCTTCCTGGCCGCGCCCGACCTCGTCCTGGGGCCGGCGTCCGACCCGATGATGCGAAACGTCCT
>MELI01000112.1:7746-8596 GCA_001767575.1 Candidatus Aquicultor primus
CCGCAAGATAGGCAAGAACATAGTCGCACGCGTCGGCGGCAGCTCGATTCACCCGGTCACCGCGATTCCCGGCGGGATGAGCAAGGGCATCACCGCCGAAGACCGCTACGACATGTTGAAATCCGCGGACGAAGCGATAGGTTACGCGGAGGTAGCGCTCACGGTAGCCAAGGACCTCTTCCGTAAATACAGCGACTTGGCGCCCGACTTCGCCAGTTTCGATACGATGTACATGGGTCTGACCGATGACGGCATGCTCGAGGAGTATGACGGCCTTATCCGCGTTGTCGACAAAGACGGCAAAATCGTCGCCGATTTTTCACCGCAGAACTATACCAAATATATCGATGAGCGGGTCGAAGACTATACCTGGACGAAGTTCCCTTACTGGAAGATGGGCGAGGAGACCTACAGGGTAGGACCATTAGCCAGGCTGAACGTAGCGACGGGCGTATCGACGCCACGCGCGAAAGCGGCCTTCGATGAGTTCAAGTCGATTAGCGGGGGCAAACCGCTACACGGCTCGCTATATTACCATTATGCCCGCGTAATCGAACTCCTGTACAAAGCCGAGCGAATAAAAGAACTTCTCCTCGACGATGAGATAATGAGTGATAAAGTGAGGGTAAAAGTAGAGCGCAAAGCGGGCGAGGGTGTCGGAGTTATCGAGGCTCCGCGCGGGACGCTCATCCATCACTATGCGGCCGACGATTTCGGTAAGCTGACCAAGGCAAACCTTATCGTGCCTACGACCCATAACAATAAAGCCATCGATACGGCCATCGAGATGGTCGCGAAAGACCACGTAAGAGAAGACCGTCTCGACGAAGGCGTTCTCAACATGGTGGAG
>MELI01000112.1:8607-17606 GCA_001767575.1 Candidatus Aquicultor primus
CTGCTACGACCCATGCCTCTCTTGCGCGACCCACGCGCTCGGCAAGATGCCGCTGGAGGTTATCCTCTATGACCATGATGGACAAGTCCTCGATTCGATAAGGAGGGCGTAAGATGACAGTCGATGAACTAAAAGACAAAATCAGGCCGGACATCGAGTCGACATTCGGCGGCATTATGGCCAACGTTTTCTTTACCAATGCGCGGCTTAAAATTATGACCGAAGGCAAGGGACTCGACGAAAATGCGCGCTGCAAGCTGTTCTTGGAGTGCATAGGGCGCGACGAGAAATTCGTCGGCATGCTCGGGGCGTCCGGCGCCCAAAGCAAAGTTACATCCTGGTTGGGCTTTATACGGTAAGTACGCAGATGGCCAGGTAATATTGGAGCATGCGTGGTGCGCGGCTGGTGGTTGCGGCGAAGCCCGATATGCGCGACAGACGTTATGTTTAAAAATGATAATCCATAGCAACCAGCTCTAAGGGAGCCCTGTAAAAACGGGGCTCCTGTTGTTTTTGGGCTATACTTTACGTGTGGGTGAATCTACAGTAAGCTCCGACACAATGTATAATCTAATACCGACAAACAATGATGATGCCAGAACGGTAACTGCTGACGACAAAGCAGCTGCCAGAGATTCTACTGCTAGATGGTTTAATTAGTATAACAACCGAAAGGAGACTGACATGAAGAAAGCAAAAGTAGTTACTTTGCTCCTGGCAACAACATTAGCAGTGAGTGCCCTAACTGCATATGGCTATGGGAAGATGATCAGTGCCGGCAAGACAATTAGCGCTGGAAAAACAATTGTTCGTTCAGAAGCTTGTCTTGCAGCCTATGACAAGAACCAACTTGTTAACGATGCTTCTGCCATTGTATCAGGGGAAGTTATTTCTTCAGAAGTTCAAGATGATTTCTCAGGCTTCCCTGCAACAGACTATGTAATTAAAGTAGATAAAGTGTTCAGGGGATATCCTGGTGCCGACGTTGAGGTCCGTACCGAGGACGGGGAAAATGAGAAGATGATACTCTCTACCTCTGAAGGGATGGCGACATTTCAGATAGGAGAAAGAGCCGTCCTGTTCCTAACTGATGATAAAGGGACTCGCCCAGATAAAGATGATTTCGGCTACTTCGTACTCGGTCAGTTCCAAGGAAAATTCAAAGAGGAAAACGGCAAACTAAAGAACGAAAAACATACGTTTGACGTAGCTACCTTTGCGCAAGAACTCAACCAGATTGAAAAAGACAACAAAGCGAAGGGATTAAAGAAACTCAAAGCCGACCCAGAAAGTGATATTTAGCTGATGGAATTTAACCATTTGCAGCTTGGCAACTGCTATAAAGGCGTCTAACTCCTACGCCTAAAACGAAGAATCGCTTTCAAAGGTTTTCAACTAGCTCGACGATATCGCGCGCGGCTTGGGCGACCAGCTTGCGCGCGTTTTCGGTTACCGTGGTTCCAAACGCGAAGTCGTAACCGCGCACCGCGCAGACGTAGGCCGGCGGCGCGCTATCATAGATAGCCTGCGTCGCGCTCATAAGTTCTTCGGGCAGGGAGATGTGCGTGACGACGAAAGTCGCTCCCTCGACGAGGTCTATTTTGTTTATCTCCACATCGCCACGCTCCTCGCTGATATGAGCGTCTACGAAGATGACCGCGCGGCACTCGCTGATCTCTTCGGTGTCGGCGATATCGAGCTGCTGTCGGCGGATGAGGCAAATATCGGGGCGCCCGGCAAAGGTGTGTGAAAGCTCATCAAGAACGAGCAACCCGACACCGTCGTCGCCACGGAGCTGGTTGCCATAGCCTATGATTACGATGTTCTTATCCATGGATATTATTATAGCGATAGATATGGTGTGCGGCGAGGGAAGCGTTAAGAATCCTTGGAGCTAGGCTGCAGCGCTACCGGCTCGTTGCCGGGTGCAAGACCTTGGCGGCAGTGACCGGTTTGTTGTCGTTGTCCACTAGAACGACTCTCGGTTGCCACTCTGCTATCTCGCTTTCGGAGACGATTGCGTATGATAGGATGATGACCTTTTCGCCCGGCTGCATCAGGAGTGCTGCCGCGCCGTTGAGGCAGATGACGCCCGAGCCTCGCGCGCCGGCGATGGCGTAGGTCTCCAGGCGGACACCGTTATCGAGGTTGACCACACTTACTTTTTCGTTTTCGAGGATGTCGGCAAGTGCCATAAGCTCGCTATCGATGGTGACGCTCCCGATATAATCGACGTTCGCCTCGGTGATCGTCGCCCTATGGATCTTGCCTCGCAGCATAAAACGTTGCATATGCTCCTACCTGTTTCAACTATACGAAACGACAACATCTAATGTAAAACAATTCGCCGTGTTTTTCAAGCTCTGGCCGCTTGACAGCTTGTTAGCCCGGTCGAACTACGGCGTTGTCTATTAAACGAGTCTTTCCGACCCTGGCTGCTATAGCTATCAAAGTGTCGCTTTCGATTTCGGCGACTCCAGCTAAACTTTGAGGGTCACAGAACTCGAGATATTCAATCTCGACGAGACTCTCAGCCTCGATTACGTCACGCATCGCCCGCTCAACCTCGGCCGTCTCTCTTATATTCTTATCTACCATCTCCTGCGCGATTCTAAGCGATTTTGCGAGTACGAGCGCCGCTTTTCGCTCCCCGGCCGAGAGGTAGGTATTGCGCGAGGACATCGCAAGCCCGTCCGCTTCCCGCACCGTCGGAACCCCAAGGATTTCGCTATCGATGTTCAAGTCGGCCGCTATCCTGCGCACCACGGCGAGCTGCTGCCAATCTTTTTCGCCGAAGACCGCTACGTCCGGCTCGACGATGTTAAGGAGCTTGGCGACGACGGTGGCGACACCGCTGAAATGCCCGGGACGGCTTCTCCCACAGAGCACATCGGCGATGCCTTCAACGTTAACCGAGGTCGCATACCCCTCGGGATATATCTCCCCGGCGCTCGGCGTAAACAGAATGTCGACCCCGACACTCTCCGCCATAGCCCTATCGCGCTTAAGGTCTACCGGATACTTCTCAAGGTCCTCGTTTGGCCCGAACTGTGTCGGGTTTACGAAGATGCTTACCACAACCACGTCGGCCCGTTTCTTCGCCTCGCGCATCAGCGTTAAGTGTCCTTCGTGGAAGTAGCCCATCGTCGGCACAAATCCGACTCTTTTATTCTCTGCGCGAGCCACGCTCAGCTTCTTTCGCAGCTCAACAATGGTATGTGTTTCAAACATCTCAATACTCGCCACGGTCGGTGTATTTATTGTAAAACACCTTGTCAACGGTGCTATTATACCAGCGCTCTGTTACAATTGCAAGGCAAACGCCAACTATGCGCAAACACGTAACACCACGACGTTACATGCTATTGTTAAGACTCCTCCAGCCCCTTATCTATCATCTTTATAAACGTATCGAGGACGTTCTTATCCATGCTGTAAGAGTGCTCGGGCGTCGGGAAGACGTCGGTTCGCACTTCGGTGATATAGCTTTGGACCGCTTCACCGACGATGGCCCTGAGATTCGTATATTGCTTGGAGAACTTGGGCGTGAACTTCTCGAACATGCCGAGGAGGTCGTTGGTGACTAGTACCTGGCCGTCGCAATTGGGTCCCGCCCCGATGCCGATGGTGGGGATAGAGAGGCCGGCGGTGACCAGCTCGGCTAGTTCAGCCGGGACTTTCTCGAGTACGATAGCGAATGCACCGGCCGCTTCGAGGGCGAGCGCATCGTCAAGGAGGACTCTGGCCTCATCGACGCCGCGCGCCTGCAGGCCGTAGCCGCCGAACTGGTGGAGGGACTGCGGCGTCAGGCCCAGGTGTCCCATGACGGGTATGCCCGCGTCCGTTATCTTTTTAACCAGACCCACGATACGCGCCCCGCCTTCGAGCTTGACCGCTTGGGCGCCCGAGAATTTCATAATAGAGCCGACGTTCTCGAGCGCTTTTTCATCGGATACCTGGTACGACATAAAAGGCATATCCGTTATGACCATTGCCCGCTCGTAGCCGCGCGCCACAGCTTTGGTGTGGTGCATCATCTCCTCGACGGTCACCGGCAGCGTGTCCTCGTAGCCGAGCGCGACCATGCCGAGTGAATCGCCTACCAGCAAAATGTCGATGCCCGCTTCATCCAATATGTTTGCGAACGCATAATCGTATGCGGTGAGCATCGTTATTCGTTCGCCCCTTGATTTCATCTCCCGCAGCGTCTGTATGTTTACCCTTCCCGCCATCTGCTATTTCCTCCCCGGTCCATAATCTTATACGCCTCATAAAGCGCTTTTCTCTATTTCGAGCGCTTATTATTACAGGTCAATACGTACCTGCGCCACCCCAAGGACAGTCCTTCCGAAGCGCTTTGCCCTATAAATCGGCCGCTGCTCGCTGCCGCCTTATACTCGTTATCCATGCTCTGTTTTGAGCACCGCATAGAGCTTGGCCGCAGCTTCCGGGCTCAGCGTGCCGTTTGTGGCAGCCATATCGACTGTTCTTAGCCCCAGCATGCGGTAGGTCTCGACTATCTCTTCGCCCATCACAACAAGTTTTTTGAGGTGCTGCTCCACAGTCTCGGCGTCGCCGCGGGCAATCGGCCCGGTAAGCGCCGGCGCGGTTCCGACGCTCTCGATGTTTGCGAGCGTCCCTTTTACCAGCGGCATCATCGCCGCTATCGCTGCGCGCTCCTCGAAACCGGCGGCCGCGTAGAGTTTTTGCGCGGTATATATCAGCGTCACGAGGTAGTTCGAGGCCACACAGGCCGCGGCGTGGTAGAGCGTCTTGTGGCCATCGGCGACCTCCACGACTTTGCCGTCGAGGTCGGCGGCTATTCGCAGGGCTACCTCGCGGGCGTCGCCTTCGGCCGTCAGACCGAAGTACGAGCCGGGCAGGCGCTCTACGGCAAGCTCCACGCTGGCAAATGATTGTATCGGGTGAAGGCTAGCCACGCCGGCGCCGGCCGCTTTGGCCGAGGACAGCAGGTCGAGGCTGGCCGCACCGCTCATGTGCATCACGGTATGTGACGGGGTAAGCCCGCCGCCCGCCGCTAGTGCTTTACAAGCGCTCTCGATTTGACCGTCCTTCGTCGTGATGAGGATGACATCCACGTTTGCAACCACAGCCGTGTCGGCCGGCGCTTCGCCCGCGTCGCGCACGAGGCGCGCTCCCGGCAGGTATGAGGCGGCGTTCTTGAGCGACTCCTCGCTCGTCGTGACCGCAACGGCAATGCTGTGCCCCTTCCGCTGCAGGAGGTAGCCAACGGCCGTTCCGACTTTTCCCGCGCCGATTACGGCGATATTATATCCACGCTCACTCATCTGCCACCTGCTGTCACAGCGTAAACACATCAAACGCTTCTTATTTGTACCCTAT
Organism: Candidatus Aquicultor primus; assembly: GCA_001767575.1. Taxonomy (GTDB): domain Bacteria; phylum Actinomycetota; class Aquicultoria; order Aquicultorales; family Aquicultoraceae; genus Aquicultor; species Aquicultor primus. The sequence continues at coordinate 13,972 of MELI01000112.1, forward strand.
TGTAAGGGCTACCTACTACTTTACGCAAACGGCGCAAATGCTTCCGCGCCGGTCGTAAAGCTCGACGCGCGAGAACCCGGAGCCGGCAAAGAGTGCCCGAAAATCGTGTTTGTTAAGGTAGTATCGTTTGATATCGGTCACGCCGAAGCCGCGCATCTTTGGTCTGATGAGTCCGATACCGTAGAGCAAGAAGAGAAACGCGCGGTCGCGTATGTTGCGGCCCTGGTCGGGCTCGATGATGACGGCCGTGCCGCCGGGCTTGAGCACGCGATGAAACTCGCGGGCGGCCTTCTCGCGGTTGGGCACCGCCTCGAGGGCGCCCGCGCATACGAGCTTGTCGAACCGGTCGGCCTCGAAGGGGAGGTTTTCGATATCTCCCTGATCGAACCGGATATGCCCGCAGCCCGCTTTGCGTGCGTTGGCGCGCGCGATTTTGAGAAACGCCGGCGAGAGGTCGACAGCGTGGATGTCCGCGTTTCGCGCCTGCCCGGCAATCTTGATTGCATAGACGCCCGGTCCTGTGCCCGCGTCGAGCACCCTCTCGCCATCGGCGGGCATTAATGCCTTAAGTACAAAGGGCATTATCTCGCGATCCGATCTGAGTGTCTTGGCGCGGAAGAACGTGTAGAACGGCGCGAGCGCATCATAGCATTTTATCGTCGCCTCTTTGTCGATTGTCATACATACCCCCGGAAGCATCTTGTCCTTACAGGTAGCCGTGTGGTCATCATCTGTGGTCGGCGCTTCTGAAACCTAAGAAATCCCGGCATATTTACCCTTGATCAACGCTGTTCAATCGCTCTGACCCCGCCTGAATGGCGCCTGTGCGGGCGCGATTTCGGCTGGATAATACGAGCGTAAGGTAGTATAGTTAAGATGCGGATGTTAGCATAACTGTCATTTCAGGCAAATGATTCAGGCCTTACCAGGGGCACCTTGCAGTCGCAATAAAACAGGCTTTTTCACCGATAGAGATATGTGCAAAAATGGGGGAAGCCATATGCCAACAGGCCCTGAGCGGGAGCGCCGCGCCGGCAGGATACCGAAGATATTCACACCTCGGCGTGGAAGCGCTTCCCAGGCAGAGACTGCCTCATCTCGCGCGTTGAGCCGAACCTCAATCGCGCTTATCGCTGTTTCGCTCATTCTAATTGCGCTCGTCGCTATCCTCACGACCATATCGCTTCTCAGGGGCACCCGGACGCCCGCCATTATCGCCAATACCTCGGCTGCCGTGAATGTCCCTGCCGAGCTGGCGCCACCGCTCCTCAAGGCCTGGGAGTACCAGGCGGGGGGTGCCGTGGTCTCATCGGTCGCCGTCGCCGAAGGGCTCGTATACGTCGGCTCGGAAGACCACCTGCTCTATGCGCTCGACGCGCGAAGCGGCGATGAAAAGTGGACCTTTAAGACCGGCAAGCGCATCGCACGGGCGCCGGTCGTGGCGGGTCGCAGCGCCTATGTCAGTTCAAGCGATGGGTATCTCTACGCGCTCGATTCGGCGGAGGGCCGGCAGTTGTGGCGTTTTTCGGCCGCGGCAGACATGAACCTCTCCTCTCCGGTATCGGCGCAGCGAATGCTCTTTGTGTCGGCATGGGATGCGACCGGCCGCAATGGTGACAGCAGGGTCATCGCGCTCAAGCCCGACGACGGGAAGCCCGTATGGGATACCGAGGTGAGCGGGCGGGTAGTCGGGACGCCGACCATCGGCGTCGGCCAAGTCTACGTCGGCTCTGAGAACGGCGCTATCTATGCGCTCGATTTGCTCGACGGCACGGCGCAATGGCGGTTTAAGACGGACGGCCCGGTAAGCGCCTCGCCCCTTGCATACGATGATGTTTTGTATGCCGGTTCGTGGAACGGCACGTTTTATTGTGTTGAGACGGCAAGCGGGAAGAAGAGGTGGGAGTTTTCAGCAGGCAGCGCAATATATGCAAAACCGGCGCTATCCGAAGGGGTCCTCATCGTCGGTGCCAACAACGGCAAGGTTTTCGCGCTCAACCCGCACGACGGCACCAAGCTCTGGGGCTTCGACACCGGTGAAGCGATAACGGTGTCGCCTGTGATATCGGGCGCTTATGCATATATCGCAACGAGTGAAGGGCGCATTGTCGTCCTGGATGTTGCGACAGGCGAGCAGAGGTGGGTCTGCAACACGTATTCGCCGCTTTATGCCGCACCCGTCGCGAGCCAGGGCTATCTTTATGTGGGAGCCTCTGACGGCATGGTCTACGCGCTCGGCCGACATAGCGACGGCTCACCAAAGAAATTCCCCGCCGATGATCCGGCAGTGCTTAGCGCGACCAGGCTCGAGCCACCGCTTAGTGTGAAATGGCAATTTCAAGCCGGCGACTTGATAGAGGCATCCCCGCTCTTGGCCGGAGATACGATATATACGGGTTCGGACGACGGCAAGCTCTATGCGTTAGATGCAAGGAGCGGCCGCGCGAAGTGGGAATTTAATACCGGCCGGCCGATAAGCGCATCCCCTGTCCGGTCGAAGGCCACGATATTTGTAGGGTCGAAGGATGAGTCGGTATACGCGCTCGATGCGGCTAACGGGGCACGAAAGTGGAAGTTCAAGACCGGTGGCAGGATTTTCACCTCGCCCGTGGTCTCCGAAGGCATCCTATATTGCGGCTCGGCGGATGGCAAGCTCTACGCGGTCGATGCCGAGAGCGGTAAGAGAATCTGGTCCTATAAGACCGGCGCCCCGATATTCTCATCACCGGTGACTTATAGGAAGACTGTGTTCGTCGGCTCGAACGATGGTCACATGTACGCCTTCGATACCTCGGCCTGGCAGAAGAAGTGGTCGTTCAAGACCGGCGACCACATCTATTGCGACCCGCTCGTCTACCGAGAGACCCTCTACTTCGGCTCAAACGACGGCAAGCTCTACGCGCTCGACGCGGATACCGGCGCGAAGAAATGGGAGTTTGAGACCGGCTTGGCCATCTACGCCACGCCGGCGGCATACGACGGGGTGCTCTATATAGGCTCCGGCGACCGGAATCTCTACGCGCTCGACGCCGTGACCGGTCGGCTCGTCTGGAGGTTCGAAACCGGCGCCCCCATACATGCCAAGGCGCTGATTACGGGCAAGACGGTCTATGTCTGCTCAAACGACAGCAATCTCTACGCGCTCGACATAAAGAGCGGCACCAAGAAATGGCAGCGTGTGATGGGTGCCGACGGGTCGCTGGCGGCGCGAGACGACATGCTCTTCGTAGGGCTAAGCAACGGCCAGCTTATTGCGCTTGGGGAATAGACGGGCACGTCGGTTTATTTGTTCACTGACTTGAAAACAACCATCAACACTTAATCCCTCTCGTAGCTCAGGGCTTTAGCCCTGACCCTCGCTCATTACATAAAATGCCGGTTCGCGTTGGCCAGCGCGCAGAATTTTCCGCACATCGTGCAATTGTGCTCCGCGCCCGGACTGCGGCTGTCGCGCATCACCCGCGCATCGCCACCGAAGAGTGCGAACGAAAACTATTTCTCCCAGTCGAGGTCGCCACCGACACTCAGCTCCATCAAGGTGTCTTCGCCGCCCTCAAGCGCGGCTGCCGCTTTTCGAAGTTCGAGTTCGAGGTCGGCTATCTCGGTCGATGTGCCGATGCTCGCGTTGACCTTGC
>MELI01000112.1:17664-19140 GCA_001767575.1 Candidatus Aquicultor primus
GACGTGTGTCGCTTCAAACAATTTATGTGTTTCTAGTTTTATTGTCAATTAAGCGATAGACTTGCCTACAAAGAATTTACGATACCTAGACCCACCGGTATTTCTAAAGATTCCGCTGCCCTCAAAGATTCGACGGCTATCTTTGCTACCTTTCGACCGGATAAGAGCATCCCGCCGAAGGTGGGGCCCATGCGCGGTAGGCCGTAAACCGAAGCAACCGCCATGCCGGTTGCCAGGAGGCCGGGGTACACCAGACCGGTCTTTTCCACCAAAACATCTTCGGATTTTTCTACCCACATACTCCCACAGCCCGGCAAACCTAAAACACCGCGCTTCGCTAAGGCGCTAATGACATGGGCATCATGTCCGGTTGCATCGATTACAAACTTCGACTCGATCGCTACCGGGTCAACGCAGGTTATGGCTCGCGGCAGCGAAGCCACCGCGTTCCAGTTAATCACAGCGCCCTGCACAACCTCATTACGGACAACCAGGTCTTCAAACCTGGTCGCGTTTATTACCTTTGCCCCGGCATCGCACGCGGCTGCAATCAACCTGGAACACGCATGGGGACCATCGGCGACATAAAGGCCGGCACTAATCTCTTTGTTGGGCACGCCCAGTTCATTTAATACTTCTTGGGCGGGTGCGCGAACGGTTAGCTTGTTCATGAGATAGCCGCCTATCCAAAAACCGCCGCCGAGATAATTATTGCTTTCAATAACAAGCGTTTTTAACCCGGCGTTGGCCATATCCATTGCCGCAATCAAGCCACTCGGCCCGGCTCCGACCACAATAACATCACTCTCGACATAATCCAGAAACTCTTCCATAAACTCACCAACGATCGCCCTTGTTACCGCGGCTTCACCCACAGGGGCAAATATTCTTTCTTCCATTTGCAAATACCTCCTCAAGTTACTTTGCGCGTTTTCTATCGCGCTCTTTTCTTATCCTGCCCAATAAAACAAAAAAGCCGCACCAATAAAAGGCGCGGTTTCTAAGTCTCTTAATAATGCTGCAGCAACTGCAGTATTAAGCCGTACACCTCCCTTCGCAGGTATTACCCAGATCAGGTTCATACGGTCGCCGGGTCATACCCAGCCTCTCAGCTGCTAACAGCAGCTCCCGCGCAACTATTCTTTTTCATCATACTAATGGCAAAAAATATAGGCGCCAATATAATCTGTCAAGATGTTACTAGTCCATAGTAATTGAAGAGAGAATGCTTCGGGTATTGCGGTGATTAAGACAGATACGGCAATTCTAGATGCGGTGTGCGATTAATGTTTGATAGCGGCGACGCCGAGTCGTCGCACACCCTTAGCCCCGCAACCGCTCCAGCTCCGCGCTGAGCGGCAGCTCTAAACCGTGTGCTTCAAGAAGCTCTCTATCCACCAGCAGCTCGCGCGTCGGGGCGTCCGCGACGATTTTGCCGCCCGAGAGGATGACCGAGCGGGCGCAGGAGCGCCAGGC
>MELI01000112.1:19209-19528 GCA_001767575.1 Candidatus Aquicultor primus
TCTTCGGGTTCATCGAGAGTACGGTAGCGAGCGCCACCCGCTTCTTCTCGCCGAAGCTTAGGTGATGCGCCGAGCGGCTGGTCGCCCAGAGCATATCGACTACCTCCAGGGCATCTTTTACATGCGCGGCGACCTCGGCTTCATTCAAGCCCTGGTTTATCGGGCCAAACGCGACATCGTCAAAGACCGTTGTCAGGAAGAGCTGGTCGTCCGGGTCTTGAAAGACGAGGCCGACGAGGCCGCGAATCTTCTTAAGGTTCTGCTTGGTCGGCGCGAGGCCGTCGAGCAGAAGATCCCCCTCGCCCCTGAGCGTCCCGTT
>MELI01000112.1:19539-19813 GCA_001767575.1 Candidatus Aquicultor primus
GGAAGGTCGATTTTCCGGCGCCGTTCGGGCCGAGTAGCGCGACACGCTCTCCCTCGCGCACCGCAAGGTCGATGCCTTTGAGTGCGGCGGTCCCATCCGGGTATTTATATGTCAAGCCGGTCGCTTGAATTATAGTATCTAAAACAGTGTGTGAAACAGTATCCAAAATCTAGAGCCTCCAGAATAAAATAATCGATAGCGTCCCAAAAAAAAGCACGGTGAAGACTACGTCCCGCGCCGCAAACGCCGGCACCTCGAGGGTCTTTATCGTTCC
>MELI01000113.1:0-2406 GCA_001767575.1 Candidatus Aquicultor primus
GGTCCCTATCGCCCAAATCGGCTCGTAAGCTATGATAAAGTCCTTCATGTCGCTTACGCTTAATCCTTCAGTGCCCCCCAATATTTGCGACCCGATGAAGGCTTCCGCCTGGCCGGATTCGCGCTGTTCAAGCGACTCTCCGCAGCACATAATAGGCGTGATATCGTGCGCCAACGCGGCCTTGACCTTTTTGTTTACCGTCTCATCGGTCTCGCCGAAGTACATGCGCCGCTCGGAATGTCCAATTATGACGAACTCGCACTCGAGGTCTTTGAGCATCACAGGGGAGACTTCGCCGGTGTAAGCACCCTCGTCCTCCCAGTGCATGTTCTGCGCGCCGAGCTTTATCGGCGGCTTATCCTGGCCAAGCACCGTGTAGATGCTCTTGAGCGCAGTCAGCGGTGGGCAGACGATTACCTCGACTCCCGCGAGCCCCGCGCCGTCCGACGCAACACTATCGAGTTGATCCTCTAGTTCTTGTACTAAAAAGACGGCTTCTTTCGCAGTCTTATACATCTTCCAGTTGCCTGCTATTATTCGCCGCTTATCCGACATATCTTCTCCCTTCGATTCCATAGCTGCTCAAACCCTATTTATCCATCAGCGCCTCGTAGCCGGGAAGCACTTTGCCCTCGAGAAGCTCGAGTGACGCACCGCCGCCGGTAGAGACAAACGTGACCTTGTCTTCGAGGTGGAATTTTTTCAGCGCCGCTATCGAATCGCCGCCTCCGATAATACTGGTCGCCACCGAAGCCGCGATAGCCTTCGCAACCTCCTCCGTCCCCCGCGAGAACTGCTCGATTTCAAAGACGCCCATCGGCCCGTTCCAGAAGAGCGTGCGGGAGTTGCCGATCACACCCCGGTATACTGCAATCGAGTCCGGCCCGATGTCCAAGCCCATCCAACCGTCGGGGATGGAGTCGACATGGGCGATTCTCGCTTCGGCATCAGGACTTATCTCTTGCGCGATAACCACATCGGACGGCAAATAAATCGGGATATCTTTTTGCGCGGCTTGCTCGATTATCCGACGGCAAAAGTCGAGTTTGTCCTCCTCCAGAAGCGAATTTCCTATGTCGAAGCCTTTAGCCTTCAGGAATGTGAAGCACATCCCGCCGCCGATAAGGAGCGCGTTGACGATATCGAGAAATTTTTCGATGACCCCTATCTTGTCCGATACTTTGCTCCCGCCTAAAATAGCGATCAGCGGTCGGTCGGGGTCTTTAAGAATAGCGGCCAGGGTGTCTATCTCTTTTTCGAGGAGTAAACCGGCGACCGCGGGCATATGCTTGCTAAGACCGACAATCGAGGCGTGCGCCCTATGGGACGCGCCGAATGCGTCATTGACATAGACATCGGCCAATTGTCCGAGTTGGCTCGCAAATTCGGGGTCGTTCTTCTTTTCACCCTCATTGAAACGCAGGTTTTCGAGAAGCAATATCCCTCCGGGCTCCAACCTGTCTATAGCCTCCTTGACGTCATCGCCGACGGTAGTGTCCGCTTTTTCGACCTGCTTGCCGAGTATGTCAGCGAGTCCCTGCGCCACCGCATCGAGCCGTAAAGCGTCGTCTACCCCTTTGGGCCGCCCCAGATGGCTCATTAAAATGACTTTGGCGCCCCGCCCGGTCAAGTACTCGATAGTCGGCAGAGCCGCTCTTATCCTGCTATCGTCGGTAACAACACCGTCCCGTAAAGGCACGTTGAAATCGACCCTAACCAGCACGGTCTTTCCGGATACGTCAATATCCCGCACGGTCTTTTTATCCAAGTTCCTCCCCCTCTATTAAATCTCGTATCTCGAATCCCGTTTAGCCAATCCCCGGCTCAGACGTTTCAATCAGCGGCTCGGGCTTACAGAAAGCCGATAGCAGATGCGCGCCGCGAACTTACGCTCACCGCATGCACCTGCTATCCTGTCGCGCATCTTATATTGTTATTCGGCAATCATTTTTGTCAGATCGACGAGCCGGTTCGAGTAACCCCACTCGTTGTCGTACCACGAGAGGACTTTCGCTATCTTGCCGTGGACCATCGTCGAGAGCCCGTCGAAAATCGACGAGCGCGGGTCGCCGACGACATCGATGGAGACTATCGGGTCTTCGGTGTAGCCGAGATAATCTATCCAGTGGTCGGTATCGGAGGCTTCTTCGATTACCCTGTTTATATCCGCAGCCGTAGCCTCTTTCGTTAACTCGAAGGTGAGGTCGCAGAGCGAGCCGTCCGGCACCGGCACCCTTAGGGCCATGCCGTCCATCTTACCCAGAAGCTCGGGCACTACCAGGCCGATTGCTTTCGCCGCACCGGTCGAGGTCGGGATAATCGACATCGCAGCCGCGCGCGACCTTCTCAAATCTTTATGCGGCATATCGAGAAGCGACTGGTCGTTGGTGTAGGCGTGGACCGTAG
>MELI01000113.1:2469-4058 GCA_001767575.1 Candidatus Aquicultor primus
GCTTTGAGCTTATCGTCGTTGACACCGAGAACGACCGTGATGTCCTCGCCTTTGGCCGGCGCCGAGATGATGACCTTTTTAGCGCCCGCATCGAGGTGCTTCTTCGCGTCTTCGGCTTTTGTGAAATATCCGGTCGACTCGATGACGATATCGACACCGAGGTCGCCCCAGGGCAGATTGGACGGGTCGCGCTCGGCAAAGACTTTGAGTTCGTCGCCATCGATATCAATGCTGTTCTCTTTGGCTTCGACGATTAGGTCGAGCACGCCGAATATCGAGTCGTACTGAAGAAGGTGTGCCAACGTCCTGGCATCGGTCAAGTCGTTTACCGCGACTATCTCGATGTCCGGGTCGTCGAGAGCGGCTCTAAACACATTCCTGCCAATCCTGCCGAAACCATTGATGCCTACCTTGATTGCCATACATTTTCCTCCCCTGCTAAAAAACAATTTACATTAAACTGGCATGTTCTATCTATCCTGAGGGCATACAAGCTAACGCGGCCTAGCGCGTACCGCGATAACCGCAATACCAATAGGCGTGAGAATCATCTTTGATTGGTGTGCGTTCTTGTTGAAAAGCTGTCAGGTTTTCTGGATAGCCCTTGCTCAAATATTTTAACACATTAACACATTAAATTGTCAAACAATCATGCCACTTTCAGTGTACCCGGTTGAGTTTTCCCCATAATGTTTGATGCAAAACCTTAATTCAGGCTTTTTGCCACCTTCGACAACCGCCTGACCCGATGATAGATTGCTGATTTGCTCAGCGGTGGGTCGAAAAGCTCCCCCAGCTCTCTTAGGCTTGCATAGGGATATTCGACGCGCGCGCGCGCGAATTCCTGCAAACTCTGTGGTAATTTTTCCAATCCGATGTTGGAATCGATGGCTCTGATGTGGTCGACCTGTTCGGCGGCGGCGCTGACAGCCTTGTTGACGTTTGCGGTGTCACAGTTTACAAGGCGGTTGACTTGACCCCGCAGCTCTTTTAAAATGCGCTGGTCTTCCCATTCAAGAAGCGCGGTGTGCGCCCCGATAAGAACGAGGATTTTTGCTATCTCCTCGCTATCCTTCAAGTAGACGGCGAAATTTCGCTGACGCTCACTTATCTTTGCGTGCAATCCAAACCTGTTTATGAGTGTCCTTAAGTCCTCCGCAAGTCCCTCATTGTCGGTCGCCAGCTCGAAGTGATAATCACGCTTGGGGTCACTTACAAAACCGCCCCCGAGAAACGCACCCCGAAGATAAGCCACCGCGCAGCAATCCCGCTTGACGATTCTCGGCAAGATGCCGGGCACGTAGCGCGACCGGTCGTCGATTATTGCTATCTCGTTGAGCGCCTGCGTGATGGCCGGCTGGTCGGGAACGTGGATAAGGTAGTTGTTGACCTTGTGAAGAACCGATCTCCTGACTATAGATTCGACGTTCAATGAGAACTCATCGGTCAGATATTTATACAGGAGGCGCGCAGCAGCCGCGTTTTCCGTAGCGATATCGAGCGCGAGACGCCCGTCTCCGAGCAGGTGAAGCGTTCCGTCCATATGTATTATCGCCGATACTTCAGCCCTCATGCAGCAAGCGCGTTTC
>MELI01000113.1:4064-5975 GCA_001767575.1 Candidatus Aquicultor primus
AACTTGGCGAGTTCGTTTTTAACCTGTGTTGAAAATGCCAACTAAAACTCCTTGAGCTTCACTCTGTGGCTACCCTAGCTCTCTCAGTATTGCCGCCAGCTTTTTCGAGCTGTGACACGAGGGCTTGTCCGTGTCGAGCACATCGGCGAGAATGACATTCACACCTAAAGCCTCGATGTCCTCGGTATTCGCGGAGACTTGATAGCGCCTGTCCTCAGCATAATCGATGACTCTGTCCTCGGGAACCGGCTCGGAATTGATTATCATAGCGTCGACCCAGTCCTTGGGACCGTGGTCGAAAATCGCACCGATATGGTCATAGGCGGTAAAAAGGTCGGTCTCCCCGGGTTGTGTCATGACGTTGCAGATATAAATCTTTATCGCTTTCGTCTCCGAGAGCGCCTTCCCTATACCGCCGACTATCAGATTCGGGAGAATGCTCGTAAAGACGCTTCCGGGCCCCATGATGACCTGGTCCGCTTCGAGAATTGCATCGACCGCTGCGGGGTAGGCTTGCGTCTCGGGTGGGTCTAGAAATACCTCTTTGAGCGGCCTGGTCGTCGTCGCGATACTGGCTTGCCCTTCAATAGGGTCGCCGGCATATGTCGCCGCGCGCAATATGACATTGTCTGTCGTCGACGGGAGTACCCGCCCGTCGACGTCGAGAAGCTCAGCCGCGGCGTTAATGCCGTAATCAAAACCGCCGCGCAAGTCGGTGAGTGCGGCGATTATCAAGTTGCCGAGGTTGTGACCAGTGATTCCGACGCCTTCCTTGAAGCGATACTTGAACAGCTCCGCCATAATCTCATCACCCGCGAGCGCGACGAGACAGTTGCGGATGTCGCCGGGTGGAAGGATTCCCAGGTCGCGACGGAGACGACCCGAGCTTCCCCCGTCATCGGCCACGCTGACTATAGCCGTGACCTCGGTCGCGTACTCCTTTATACTCTTAAGCGCTATCGGTAAACCGGTTCCCCCACCGATTGCCGTGACTTTTATCCCCGGCATATGATTCCTTATCTCCCGCTTGAAGCTTTTGCCTACCGCCTACTTGCTTCTCTGGTAGTCGCGGTGACGGACGATGGCGTTGTAATCCTTCTCACGCAAGAACGTCGCCGATTCCTCGGCGATCGCCACCGAGCGATGCTTTCCGCCGGTGCATCCGATCGCAATTGTGAGGTGGGTCTTGCCTTCGGCGACATACCTCGGCAGCAAGAAGGCTAGCAATCCGGTGAACTTCTTGATGAAGGTGCGGCTCTCAGACCTGTTTAATACAAAATCACGAACCTTCTCGTTCGTGCCGTTGAAATCCCGGAGCGCCTCGATATAGTGCGGGTTCGGCAAAAAGCGCACGTCTATAACCAAATCGGCATCGAGCGGCATGCCATACTTGTAGCCGAACGACATAATCGTTATCATGATGCCTTTTTTCTGCTTGTCCTGTTTGAGAATCGCGGTTCGAATCTTGTCCTTAAGCTCGAAGGTAGCCAGCTCACTCGTATCGATGATGAGGTTGGCCTGCCCTCTGAGCTGCTCCATGATATGGCGCTCTTTGTGGATGCCTTCGACGATGGCCCCTTCTTCGGAAAGCGGGTGGCGGCGGCGCGTTTCCTTGAAACGCTTGACCAACACCTCGTCGGAGGCCTCCAAGAAAAGAATCTGGTAGGTGATACCCTGCTCTTTCAGCTTCTGCAACTCTTCTAGAAGGTCGTCGAAGAACTCCCCTCCGCGCACGTCACAGACGACCGCGACTTGATTGACCTTGCTCCCTGGGAGCGTAGCCAGCTCGGCCATCTTCGGAATTAGTGATGGGGGCAGGTTGTCAATGCAGAAAAAGCCCATGTCCTCGAAACACTTTATAGCTTCGGATCTGCCCGCGCCCGATAGTCCTGTTATGATTGCGAATTCGAT
>MELI01000113.1:5997-7166 GCA_001767575.1 Candidatus Aquicultor primus
ACCTCACTCCCGGGTTTTCTTTTATTCTAACTTATTTTTCGGCTTCACGCTGGCCGGCTGTGAGCCTTATATAGCCGGTTCTTCCGCTTGCACTCGATCGCTATCGCCCAATACTACCCCCTCAAGTTCAAGCAGTCGCTCCTTCCAGCCCTCCGGCCCGCTCCATCCCCCGATTCGGCCGTCACTCCTGAGTACGCGGTGGCATGGTACCACAATCGGCACCGGGTTTTTCGCGAGCGCGTTGCCGACAGCTCTCGCGGCACGAGACCTCCCGCACTCCATCGCCAAATCCTTGTACCCGACGGTCCTACCATAAGAAAGGCCTCTCAGCTCGTTCAACACCGCGCGCTCGAAGTCGCCCAGGCGCCCGAAATCCACTTCGACATCGAAAACCACCCTCTCCCCGCTAAAGTATCTAGCTAAAGTCGAGATTAAACCATAATCCTTGCCCTGAACGTGTTTATACTGATCAAACCGCTCATCTAGCTCAGCCAACAACGCTTGCGGCGACGCTGCCGGAAAGAGCACGCGCGCCAATCGTCTTTCGTTAAAGAGCAAGGCCCCGTCGCCCCACTCTGTCTCGTAGAAGCAATACGTTTTCATAGCTTTCCCCCGTTGCTATGGAAATGGCGGTGCACCCGCTCGGCGATAATATCCGGAAGGCCGGGTACGCTTTGCAGTTCCTCAAGACTGGCGTCGGCAATCGCGCCGGGCGCGCCAAAATGGGTCAAGAGCAGCCGCTTCCGGTTCTCGCCGACTCCCGGTATCTTGTCGAGCGTCGATTCTACCATGGCTTTGCCGCGTAGTTTGCGATGGTAAGCAATCGCGTAACGGTGCGCCTCATCGCGGACCCGCTGGAGCAGCTTGAGCGCCTCTGACGACCTCTCCAGCATGAGCGCCTCCGGTCGCCCCGGCATAAAGACCGCCTCTTCTCTCTTGGCCAGGCCGATGATGGGAATATCGGGGTAACCCTTCTCCTGGAGCGCCGAGATGGCGGCCGAGAGCTGGCCTTTACCGCCGTCTACGATTATCAAGTCGGGCACGGTGGCGAACGACGGGTCGAAATCATCACCCAGATGCCCGAGCCTCCTGCTGATTACCTCGTGCATCATGGCAAAATCGTTGAGACCGTCGACATACTTTATTTTGAACTTGCGGTAATCGCCCTT
>MELI01000113.1:7183-10437 GCA_001767575.1 Candidatus Aquicultor primus
TGAAAACGATCATCGACCCGACAGAATTCGAGCCGTGAATCGTCGAAATATCGAAGCATTCGATTCGCCCGGGCGGGCCGGCAAGGCCAAGGGCGCTCGCGAGCGAGGTCAGGGCCAGCTCGGCCGACTCCTGCTCCCATGAATATTTTATAGCCGACATCGCCAGCGCGTGCCGTGCGTTTGCCGACGCCATCTCGAGCAACTCCCGTTTCGCGCCCCGCTGCGCCGTCTTTATGGTCACCTTGGAACCACGGCGAACGCCCAGCCACTCCTCTATCAACTCCCGGTCTTCAACCTCGCCCGAGACCATTATTTGCGGCGGCACCGCGACCGATGACGCGTAATGCTGTTTGATAAACGCACTGACCACGTCTTCGTCGAGCCCACCCCGCGCCAGAACGAAATTATCGCTGCCGATGAGCTTGCCGTCGCGAATGACGAGCAAATTGACGCCGGCCAGCGAATCGTCGAGGCTGTAACCGATAGCGTCGTAATCCTCACCGGCTTCGGAGACTATCTTCTGTTTCTGCAGAACATGCCGGGCGGCTTCGAGCCTATCGCGGACGCGCGCCGCGCGCTCGAACTCGAGACCCGCCGCAGCCTCTTCCATCTCGGCTTCGAGTTGCTTGACGACGGGATTAGGGCGCCCCTCCAAGAAGTGCTCGACCCGCTCCATCATCGCCCGGTACTCATCTTTCGCAACCGCCCCGATGCATGGCCCCAGACAGCGTTTTATGTGGTAGTTGAGGCACGGCGCGCCGGTCGATTTGCCGGGCTTGGCACGCTTACACGTGCGAAACGGAAAAATCCGCCTTAACGTGTCGAAAGTCTCGCGCACCGGCTGCACACTCGTATACGGGCCGTAATATTTCGTGCCCTTCTTGTGGCGCTCCCGCGTCACCATGATTCGCGGGAACTCGTCCTGCCAGGTTATCGCGAGATAGGGATAGCTCTTATCGTCCCGGTAAGAGACGTTGAAAACCGGGCGGTATTTCTTTATAAGGTTGCACTCGAGCACGAGCGCCTCTATTTCGTTGCCGGTCACGTGGAAGTCGAAGTCGACGATTCGCTCGACGAGCGCCCTCGTCTTGGGGTCTATGCCTGTATTGCGAAAATACGAACGCACGCGGTTCTTGAGGGATTTTGCCTTACCTACATAGATGACTTTGGCGTCAAGGTCCCGGAATACATAGATGCCGGGGCTATTCGGCACGCTTTTCAGTTGTTCTAATAAACGGGTTTTGCTTTTCACAGGGGTCGTCCTTACCAGCGGAGATGGTGACTTGCTTCGCTACTTCTCCTCCACCCGAAGCACCTGCATGAAAGCGTCTTGCGGCACTTCTACGCGTCCGACCTGCTTCATCTTGCGCTTGCCTTCCTTCTGCTTCTCGAGAAGCTTGCGCTTTCTGCTGATGTCGCCGCCGTAACACTTGGCGGTAACGTCCTTTCGTCTCGCTTTGACTGTCTCACGCGCGATTATCTTGCTCCCTATCGCCGCTTGGATGGCGACCTCGAACATCTGCTTCGGAATTATCTCATGAAGCTTGGCTACGAGTTCTTTGCCGCGATAATAGGCTTTTTCTTTCGGAACGATGCTCGAAAACGCGTCGACCGGTGTACCGGCCAACATCACATCTAATTTTACCAGCTCGGTCTGACGATAACCTAAATGCTCATAATCGAGCGACGCGTACCCTCGGGTGCGCGATTTGAGCTGGTTGAAGAAGTCGAGCAGTATCTCGGAGAGCGGCAGCTCATAGTGGAGCTCGACCCGGTTCTCGCTCAAATACTGCATGTTCTTGAACTCACCGCGCCGCTCCTGGCATATATCCATGATAGCGCCGACGTATTCCGGCGGCAGCAGGATGACAGCCGAGACGAACGGCTCCTCCATCTTCTCCACCTCGTGGGGCTGGGGCATATCCGAAGGATTCCTGATAGCGCTCTGCTCCCCGTTGGTCCTGGTTATCCTATACGCCACACTCGGCGCGGTCGCTACCAGCTCCAGGTTGTATTCGCGCTCAAGACGCTCTTTGATTATCTCCATATGGAGCAGCCCGAGAAAACCGCACCTGAAACCAAATCCGAGTGCCGAGGAGGTCTCCGGCTCGTACATGAGCGCCGGGTCGTTTAGCTGCAATTTCGCGAGCGCGTCGCGCAAATCCTCATATTGACTCCCATCGACCGGATATAAGCCCGAGAAAACCATCGGTTTGACTTCGCTATAGCCGGGAAGCGGCGCCTCGGCACCATGTTTAGCGTTTGTTATCGTGTCGCCGACCTTGCTGTCGCGCACGTCCTTAACGCCGGCGATAAGATAGCCTACCTCACCCGCCGTAAGCTCGCCCACCTTCTGCATCTCGGGGCGGAGCACGCCTATCTCTTCGACCTCGGCCACGCGCCCGGTCGCCATCATCTTGATTTTATCGCCTTTCTTTATCGAGCCGTCCACTACGCGGATGTAGACGATAACACCCCGGTATGAATCGAATAGCGAGTCGAATATGAGCGCTTTAAGCGGCGCGTCCGGCTTGCCGGAGGGGGCGGGAATCTTTCTTACGATAGCTTCGAGCACGTCGAGCGTGCCCTCCCCTGTCTTAGCGCTTACCAGCAGCGCATCACTCGTATCGATGGCGAGACTCTCCTCTATCTCCCTGGCCACCCTGTCCGGGTCGGCGCTGGGAAGGTCTATTTTATTGATGACCGGAACGACCTCGAGGTTGTTCTCGAGCGCCAAGAAAGTGTTTGCGAGGGTTTGAGCCTCAACTCCTTGGGCCGCATCTACAACGAGCAACGCCCCCTCGCAGGCGGCGAGGCTGCGTGAGACTTCATAAGTGAAGTCGACGTGACCGGGGGTGTCGATAAGGTTGAGGATATACTCCTGCCCGTCTTTGGCCTTGTAATTAATGCGCACGGCGCGGGCCTTTATCGTTATGCCGCGCTCGCGCTCGAGGTCCATCGAGTCGAGGACCTGATTCATCATCTCGCGCCCCGAGACCGTATGGGTGACCTCGAGCATCCTGTCCGCAAGCGTCGACTTCCCATGGTCTATATGAGCAATAATGCTAAAATTTCTGATATTCTGTTGATTCATTATATAGATGCCGCTTTCGCGCCCTTAAACTTTCTTAGTAATTTCTTAATAAAATCGACCTCTTCGACACCGAACAATAGGGACAACCCGAGATATATGAGAAAACCTAGCGCCGCGGCGCCTCCGATTTCAACAGCAAGCCCGAGCATACGCGACAACT
>MELI01000113.1:10541-12547 GCA_001767575.1 Candidatus Aquicultor primus
GGGCCTATCTTGCGTCGCAGCACATAAAGCTGGGCTACGACGGCAAAAGTAAGCGCCAGCGCATATGCCAAAGGCAGACCGGAAACCCCCATGATACCGATGAATAGGAAGTTAAACACGATCTGCAACGGAACGCTGACGGCACCTATCTTTAACGGCGTTTTAGTGTCCTGGAGTGAATAATATACCCTGGTCAACATATTGTAAAGTGAAAACGATAGGAGTGCGAAGGCAAACGAGGTTAGCACCGCCGCCGTAATTGCCGTACCTGCTTCGCCAAATTCTCCACGTTCAAGCGTCAGACCGATGATCTGGTTTGCCATTATCCCGACAAACAAGGCCGACGGGATGGTAATAAACGACGTCGCGCGCACGCCAAGCGAGAGTGTCTTCTTGAAACTCGTAAAATCTTTACTATTCGCGTACCGGGATAACTCCGGGAAGATGGCAGTCGTGATAGAGACGATAAATATCGCGTAAGGCAACTGAAAGAACGCCAGAGCGTATGCATAGGCGGTCGGGCCTTTATCGAATGGTTGTAACAACGAATAGATGATAAATGTGTTGATCTGAGTGGTTGCGGCAAAACCAAGCATCGGGAGACCTAATCTGGCCACCTGTTTGACTGCCGGGTGATGCCAATCAAAAGAGAGTCTCGGCCTTATGCCTAACTTCAAAACCGAGGGGATTTGTACCAATGCCATCACGACCACACCCATCATCGTGCCGGTTGCCAGCGCCGCCAGAGCGAAATCGGGATTGCTTTCGCTAAACGGAACATATAGGCCTAGAACCGCTACAATGACAACCAGGTTATTGAAAATAGGGGCCGCCATCGGTATCGTGAACCGGCGCTGTGAGTTAAGCGTACCTGTAAATACGGCCGCCAGTGCGTAGAACATTATCTTAAGTGAGAACACCCTGAAGAAGAAGATCATCAGCGGGGTCGCCTTCGAAGGGTCGCGAATGGTCATCAATTGAACGATAGCCGGCGCAAACAAAAAACTGAACAGACTCAACGCGATACCGAGGACAAAAATAATATTCGTGAGGTTGCTGATCATGTTGCGGGATTCTTCGTCGCTTTTATCGGCGAGATATTGGACGTAAACCGGGATGATGACCGAGCCCAAAATACCACCTACAACTAGCTCGAATATCATGTTCGGCATAACGTTGGCGGTATTGAACGCGTCGGCAATCGGCCCGATGCCGATAGCGTAGGCCAGCACCATGGTCTTGATAAAGCCGGTCCCCCGGCTGAATATGGTCGCTATAGACATCTTCGCGGTTGATTTAGCAATCGATGGTGGTTTGAGCTCTTCTGTTGCTGCTGCGTATTCTCCGTTTTGCATTTTTGCGCCAGGCACCTCGAATTAGAATAACAAGTGATAGATAAGAAAAGCCGCAGTCAAAATCTTTACAATTATAGCATAGCGCAAGAGCGAATAATTTACCGCTCGATAATGTTTTAGCTCGATGAAAAGAACTTCAAAAAAAGTGCCTTAGCACGAATTCAGGTGATTTGAATCTGCTCCTTGAATAATATCTGGTGTAAAAATATACTGTTACCTGTTCATGTATTTTAAAAAGCATTTAATGTCAGCACACTCCTCTGCTTGCGTTAAATGCGGCAATATGATAAAATTTGTCTGTTTTACGTGTATAAAAGGAGGATTACCTTGGCAAACATAAAGTCACAAATCAAGCGCATCAAAGTGGCCGAGCGCCAGCGTCAGCGGAACAAAAGCGCGAAGTCCGCGCTCAAGACGTTCGCGGCAAAGTTTAACAGCGCGTGGACAAGCGGCGACAAAGACGCGACCGCATCGGCGATGCACGCCGCCGTGAAGCAGTTCGATAGAGCCGCCGAGAAAGGCATCATCCACAAGAACAACGCCGCCAACAAGAAATCAAAGATGATGAAAAAGCTCAACGGGTTGGGAAGCTAGGCTTTCCACGCGACTGCTCATTAATTGACTAGACCTTGAACGAACCGGTTAAATATT
>MELI01000114.1:0-147 GCA_001767575.1 Candidatus Aquicultor primus
GATGGTGATATATTTCAGGCGGCGCAGGTGGATGTAGCGCCTAAGGAACGAAACAGGTGAGGGGAGCAAGAGCATTGAGGAGTGACGATGCCGTTTAGGAAACGACCTCGTGTCGTGATAGTCGGAGCCGGTTTCGGTGGGCTGTGG
>MELI01000114.1:275-2334 GCA_001767575.1 Candidatus Aquicultor primus
GATGTTAAGCGGGTTGATTTGGAGAACCGTGTCGTTGAGACCGATGGCCCGAAAATTCCGTATGACTACCTGGTGCTCGCCATGGGCAGTACGACGAACTTCTTCAATGTGCTCGGAGCGGAGAAGTTCGCGTTTCAGCTCAAATCGCTCGAACAGGCCGTTGAGCTGCGTAATCACATCCTATGCTGCTTCGAGCAAGCCGCGCACGTAAAGAGCGAAGCCAAACGCAAGCAGTTGCTCGCTTTTACGGTCGTGGGCGGCGGCGCGACTGGTTTGGAGTTCTCGGGCGCGGTCTCGGAGTTGATTCACGGGCCGCTTGCGCGAGACTTCCCCGTGCTCGATTTTAGAGATGCGAGCGTTGTTTTATTGGAGGCTTCCGACCGGCTCCTACCCGGAATGCCGGAGCGCCTTCAAAAGTATGCGTTGGCGCGTCTCGAGAAGATGGGGGTCGATGTTCGCTTTAACGCTGCCGTAAGTGAGATTAGGGGCGCGACCATACGATTGAAAGGCGGAGACTCGATTAAGAGTGAAACCGTCGTGTGGACCGCCGGAGTCAGCGGCGACCCGCAGATACCGGCCTGGGGCCTTCCTACAATCGCCAACGGGCGGGTCGCAGTCGATAAGACCCTTCAGGTTCCGGGTCACGCCGAGACCTACGTCACGGGCGACCTCGCATATTTTGAGGAAGATGGTCGCCCGCTTCCGATGATAGCACCGGTCGCCGTCCAGCAAGGAACGGCGGCAGCCTTGAATATCCTTAAGCAAATCGAGGGGAAAGAGCCCCGGCCGTTTGAATATTTCGACAAAGGCGCGATGGCGACCATAGGGCGAAATTCGGCCGTGGTCCGCGTCGGCAAGCGGACGTTCACCGGATTTTTCGCCTGGATAGTGTGGCTCTTTATCCATCTCCTTTATTTAATAGGGTTTAGAAACCGCCTCTTTGTCATGCTCAACTGGTCGTGGAACTATCTCTTGTTCGAGCGCGCCGTTCGCCTTATCTTCCCGGTGGACAGGGAATCGCGGTGCCACATCGCCGGCGAGACGGTCGTTGATGACCAGCGAGAAGCGGGCAGTTGATGGCGGGTGAGGGGTCGCTGTTTTTAAGCGGGGATAGGGTATGGCGGAAAAAGCGCAAACGGGCGGCAATATAAGGAACGAAGATATTGCCCGGATTATAGAGGATATCGGAGATATGCTCGATATTTTGGGTGAGAACCTGTTTCGGGTGCGCGCGCATCGAAATGCCGCAGCTATTATCCGAGGTTACACGCGGCCGCTTTTTGAGGTTTATGACGAGGGCGGCTCCGAGGCGCTGACCGCGATATCCGGCATTGGTGAGCATACGGCGAAGCGTATCGAGCAGCTCCTCGTGACCGGCCAGCTTCCTTATTACGAAGAGCTCAAAGCAAAGGTGCCGCCCGGCCTCATAGAGCTGTTGAATATCCCCGGCCTCGGACCGAAGAAAGCAAAGAAGATATACGATTCCCTCGGCATCAAAAGCCTGAAAGAGCTGGTCGAAGCGATAGAGGCGCACAGGCTTGAGAGTCTGCCCGGGTTTGGCCGCAAGACCGAGGAGAATATTCTTAGGGGCATCAAGCAGTTCGAGAAGATGCACGAGCGAATCCTTCTCTCGGAAGCATATCCTATTGCCCGTGAGATAGTTGACCGGCTTCGCGAACAGCCGTTTGTCGAGCGCGCCGATACGGCCGGAAGTCTTAGGCGCATGCGGGAGACCATCGGCGACATCGACCTGCTATGCTCCAGCGACGAGCCTGCGAGCGTCATGGAGTTCTTTATTTCGATGCCGCAGGTAGCATATGTTCTCACCCAAGGGGAAACCAAAAGCAGCGTCGTCGCGACCAACGGCCTCCAGTTCGACCTGCGCGTGGTCGCGCCCGAACAATACGGGGCCGCCCTGCAGTATTTTACCGGCTCGAAAGAGCACAACGTACACCTGCGCCATCTCGCTAAGGCCAAGGGTTTTAAAATAAACGAATATGGTGTCCTCGATGTCGAGACCGACGAGCGCCTGGCCGGGGCGACGGAAGAAGATGTCTAC
>MELI01000114.1:2361-2567 GCA_001767575.1 Candidatus Aquicultor primus
CCGGCTATCCGTGAGGACAAGGGCGAGATAGAGGCGGCGACCGAACGGCGCCTTCCCGACCTGGTGGAACTCGCCGACATCAAGGGCGATTTTCATATCCACACTAAATGGAGCGACGGGCTCAGCAGTATCGAAGAAGTCATAGCGATGGCGCAGACCCTCGGCTACGAGTACATCGTCATCTCCGACCATGCGGAAAAGCTGCG
>MELI01000114.1:2682-3331 GCA_001767575.1 Candidatus Aquicultor primus
AACGACGGCGAAGTCGATTTCGGATCTACCGTGCTCGAAAAGCTCGACGTCGTCATCGGCTCGATACACGGGGGCTTTACGCAACCGAAGGGGAAGCTCACGGGGCGCATGCTAAAGGCCCTGGATAACCCATATATCAATATCATCGGGCACCCGACCGGGCGCGTTCTCGGCCGGCGCCCGCCCTATGACATCGATATCCAGGCGGTCTTCAAGGCGGCGGCCGAGACCGGGACTTTTCTCGAGCTCAACTCCTATCCGAACCGTCTCGACCTAAGGGATGACCACTTGCGAGAGGCTAAAGATGTCTACGGCTGCATGTTCGCGATAAACACCGACGCGCATGTCGCGGGCAATATGGTCTACATGGAGTACGGCGCCGCGATCGCCAGGCGCGGCTGGCTTACAAAGCAGGACATTCTCAATACTTATGAGCTCGCGGAGGTCAAGGAACTGCTGCGAAGGAAGAGGTAGCGAGCTTAATTCCCGACTTATGCTATAATTCTTTTCGATGTCCCTGAATATTCTTAACCATCAACATCATAGACCTTTGCCGGTCGGTTTTTATGAGCGCGACCCGGATAAAGTCGCCGTCGACCTTATCGGACAGATGGTGGTCAGGCGTGCACTGGGGGCGATCATGGTCGGC
>MELI01000114.1:3337-6858 GCA_001767575.1 Candidatus Aquicultor primus
GTCGAAGTCGAGGCCTATTTTGGCGAAGGCGACCCCGCCAGTCACGCATGCCGGGGCATGACGCCCAGGAACGCGATTATGTTCGGGCGCGCCGGGATGGCTTATGTCTATCTAAATTATGGTGTTCACTGCCTTTTAAATGTAGTTACAGGCTTGGAGGGGCGCGCGGGGGCCGTACTGATAAGGGCGCTTGAGCCGGTCTCGGGCATCGAGACCATGGTGAAGAATCGACCGGTGAAACGAGCGGTCGACCTTACGAGCGGTCCGGGCAAGCTCACCAAGGCTCTGGGTATAGATTTGGCGGACAATGGGGTCGACATGACGGTTCGTGAAAGCAGGCTATATATCGCGAACGGCGAGCAAAAGACGCGCAAGGTCATAGCGAGTCCCCGGATAGGCATCTCAAAAGGTGAAGAGATGTTGTTGCGTTTCCATGCGGAAGGAAGTCCGTTCGTCAGCAAGCAGTAGTCGAATTATCCTGTTCGTTGGGTGTCGATATAATGGCAGATGAGATTAATGGAGGACAAAGATGAAGTTGCGTGAGATATATGAACTCGCTGTGGAACTCGGAATGGAGTACGACCCTCGCGGCAAGGCCGAAGTTGAAAAGTCGCTCGCGAAGAAAAAAGAAGTCTACGACGGTCTGAAGGACGACGAAAAAGAGTTCTTCGACACCGACGCGCTCACCAATCCTTATGCCGATACACGAATTTTGACCGGTGACTCGGAGGCTGAGATAAGCGGGATATTTACCGGTATCGATATGGAGGCGCAAGAGGTCGTTCTGGCGGACAGGCTTAAAGAAAAAGGCGAAAGTATCGACCTAATTTTCGCACACCACCCCGAAGGCAAAGCCTTGGCGGCGCTCGCCGAGGTGATGGGGATGCAGGCGGACATCTGGGCTACGCTGGGAGTCCCGATCAATATCGGCGACGCGCTCATCGGCGAGAGGCTGACCGAGGTGCAGCGGGGGCTTATGCCGATAAACCACAACCGGGCGGTCGATGCGGCGCGCCTGCTCGGGTTTTCGTTCATGTGTTGCCATACGCCCTGCGATAATCTTGTCACCGACTTCGTCCAGAAACATATCGACGCCAAGGCTCCCGAGACGCTCGGCGATGTCGTCAAAGCCCTTAAAGAGATACCCGAGTATAAAGCGGCGGCCAAAGACAAAGCAGGGCCGAATGTTCTCGTTGGCGATTCCGGCAAGCGTACCGGAAAGATAGTCGTGGACATGACCGGCGGCACCGAAGGCCCCGAAGCCGCGATGGAGAAGCTCGCCGACGCGGGTGTAGGCACGATTATCGGAATGCACTTTAGCGAGAAGCTCCGCAAAAAAGCGGGCGAAAGCCATGTCAACCTGATAGTCGCCGGTCACATCGCGAGCGACGCCATCGGCATGAACCTATTCCTGGACAAGCTCAAAGCAAAAGGCGTCAAGATAATCGCCGGAGCGGGTTTGGTTCGCGTAGAGCGATAGCAGGGCTCCCATAATTGAAAATGCTATTGAAGATGTCTTCGCGGTAACGAGGGGATACGGGGCCGGCCGGAGCTGTTGTCGTCATCGTTATCGCCGGTGTTTCCTGAGGGTGGCTCAGAAGTGACGGGTGCCGGATTCGACGGCGGTGTCTCTGGTTGGGGCGTGACCGGTATGGGTTGCGGTTTAGTGGACGGTTGAGGGGCAGGCGCTGTAAACGGTTGTGCCACCGGCAATGATGATGGCGATGGCTGGTAAGCTATCTCCGGCTGGCTGATTATGTTCGCGCCATGCTCGGGCTTCGATTTTTTCGCAGGTTTAGGCTTCTTGGGCTTTGACGCGCCCGACTCAAATTGTGCGCTCGGCGGCTCACCTTGCTGTCCTACCTCTTCGCCTTCTTCTTGCGCTTCTTGAAAGAACTTATTCTTGATTTCCTCTTTTTTCTCTTCGAGCAAAGATTTTGTCCTGCTAATCCAGGAAGCCGCGTTGAAAGACCTGCCCTTGCCGTTCTTACTCCAGTCGGCTTTGGGGAAGTCGAGTACCGGCGTTCCTTTTACCATCGAGCGCATATGTTTCGCCCATATCGTCGCCGGAATGATGCCGCCAAAACCCCTGCGCCCATGGACATTGTACATCGATATTTGCGCCTCGGGATGACCCATCCATACGGCGGTGACAAGCGTCGGCGTGTAGCCGACGAACCAGGCGTCGCGATAGAGTTGGTTGGTGCCGGTCTTGCCCGCCACCGGGCGGCCGATTCTCGCCCGCGTAGCGGTGCCGCGCTCGACGACGCCGCGGAGTATGTCGCTGGCCTGATAGGCGATGTTCTCATCTATGACCTGTTTGCCCTCGGGCTTTGCTTGCCTTATAACGGTGCCGTCGAAGTCGACTATCTTTGTTATTGCGAAAGGCTCTACGTGGACGCCGCCGTTTGCGAGCGTCCCATAGGCCGAGGCCATCTCAAGCGGTGAGACACCGATGGTTAGGCCGCCGATTCCAATCGACGGGTATGGGTCGAGCGGTGTTTTGATTCCCATTTTAGCCGCGGTCTTGATGATATTTTCCGCCCCCACCTTCATGGTCACATTGGCATAGACCGTGTTGACAGAGTTGACCGAGCCGTCGCGCAGGGTCATCATACCATGGCCGCTTCCTTCGCAGTTTCGCACTTTCCACGGGTCGTCTTTGGGATTTGGCGATATCTTAATTACCTGTGGGGATGCCGAATTGAAACGGTCGTTCGGACCGTATCCTTGCTCAAGCGCGGTTACCAGCACGAACATCTTAAACGAAGACCCCGGCTGGCGTTTACCTTGAACCGCCAGGTTGTATTTGACGTCTTTGAAATCGCGACCGCCTACCATGGCTAAGATGTGCCCGTTTTGCGGGCAGATCGAGATGAGCGCCGCCTCCGGGTCTTTCTTGCGGTTAAGCGTCGTCGCTATCGCGTTTTCAGCGTTCTTTTGGGCTCGAATGTCTAGCGTCGTATAGATATGGAGCCCGCCGGTAAAGACCTTTTCCACACCGTATTCCTGTATAAGCTCTTGCTTCACATGCTCGACAAAGTATGGCGCCAGGACTACCTCTTCCTTTTTCGGTACAAGCGTCAGATGTTCTATCTTGGCTGCTTCCGCCTGTTCATTAGTGATAAAGCCGAGTTTCGCCATCTTGTTCAAGACGACCGCCTGCCTGTAAAATGCCTTATCCGGGTTGTTGTATGGCGAAAATTCCAGCGGTGATTTTGTAAGGCCGGCCAAAAGAGCCCCTTCGGCTACGGTCATCTCGCTCGCTTTTTTTCCGAAGAAGACCTGCGCGGCCGCCTCGATGCCGTAGGCACCCTGCCCGAAATAGATGGTGTTGAGATATGCCTCGAGAATCTCCTCTTTGGAATATTTCTTCTCCAACCGGTAAGAGAGGATGGCCTCTTTGAGCTTGCGAGCCAGCGTTTTATCTTTCTCACCGATAGTGTTCTTAATATATTGCTGGGTTAACGTGCTGCCGCCCTCGACGATGCGGTGGCTCTTGATGTTGGCCAGCAGCGCGC
>MELI01000114.1:7070-10400 GCA_001767575.1 Candidatus Aquicultor primus
CTATGAGTGCTAACAAGATATAGCGTTTCAACGACCATCACTCTCTTCGCTCGCAAAACGACGCGTTTTATCTACACGGTATCTATCTTTTTTTAGATACCCGAAAGTCGCGACTTCAATTGCCAAATGGGAAATAATTAAAAAAGCCTGTCATGTCGGATAGGTTGGAAGAAGGGGTCGCACCGGTTCGCTTGCCTATAATGGCTGCGCGGGGCTGCGAGATAATGGGATATGGTGAAATAATGGCGCGCAAGCAGGGAATAGAGTGTACAATAACATGCGTGCATGTTAAATCAAGAAATGTTTAGTTGGGAGAATCTCTTTGAACGTATCCGGAAAAAAGCTCGAACTTCTCGCGCCCGCAGGCTCTAAGCGCGCGTTTTACGCGGCGCTTAATAGCGGGGCCGACGCTATATATTTAGGGATCGATAAATTCAGCGCGCGCAGGCAGGCCGAGAACTTCAGCCTCGACGAACTGGATGATGTCGTAAGAGAAGCCCATCTCAAAGATGTCAAGATATATGTCGCCTTCAACACGATAATAGCCGACGGAGAGTTGGGTACGGCGGTCGAGAGCCTGGCGCGCATCAACAACGCGGGGGTCGACTCGGTCATAATTCAGGATTGGGGCATATTTAAGCTGGTCAAAGAGTATTTCCCCGAGCTTAAGATACACGCGAGCACTCAGATGAACACTCACAACACCTCAATGGTCAAGATGCTCGAAGAAGCCGGCGCGTCGAGAATCACGCTTGCCCGTGAGCTGGCAATCGACGAGATCAAAGAGATATGCGGTTCGACCGGTGTTGAGATTGAGACCTTTATCCATGGCGCCCTCTGTTTTTCGTATTCGGGGCAGTGCCTGTTCAGCAGCATGGTCGGCAACCGGAGCGGCAACCGCGGCATGTGTCCGCAGGCGTGTCGCATGAGCTATCGCCTGCTCTCGGCGGGCAAAAAGGACGAGGTATGGCCGACACCGGGGGACCATATTTTGAGCACCAAGGACCTGGCCGGAATCAACCTTATCCCCCAGCTTGCCCGGAGCGGTGTAAGCGCGCTAAAAATCGAGGGGCGCATGAAATCGCCCGAGTATGTCGCGACGGTGGTGCGCGTATACAGGCATGCCATCGACAGGTATCTCGCCGACCCCGACGGGTTTGAGGTCTCCGAAACCGAGCTGGATGAGCTGCGCGAGGTCTTCAGCCGCGGTTTTACCGAAGGCTATTTCAAAGAGATAAAAGACGACCGGCTTATGAGCTACTTTAGGCCAAGCGACCGCGGTATCCTCCTCGGACGGGTCACTTATCTCGACGTTTATACGGCCAGGCTTGGCTTGCAGATAAATCGGGAACTCTGTGTCGGCGATGAGATAGAGGTTTGGGTGAGCCGGGGAGGCAGGGTACGCAACAAAGTCGAAAAGCTTTTTGTCGATGACAAGCAGGTCGAGTGCGCCCCCGCGGGTTCAAAAGCGGTAATAATAATCGACGAGAAGCGGCACAAGATAAATACGGGCGACCGGGTTTTCAGGGTTCACAACGAGCGGCTGATACAAGCTGCGCGCGCGGCGATAACCGGCGGCAGCACCCAAAAGACGCCTATCGAGCTGTCGGCGCGGGTCGAGATTGGTCAGCCTGTTGAGATTACCGCCCACGTCAGCGGGCGTCCAAACGACGCGGCCCGGGTTGTAAGCGATTTCAAAGCGGAAAAAGGCGAGCGGCGCACGCTGGCCGAAGCCGACGTCATCGCGCAGCTGGACCGGCTCGGCAATACCGTCTATGAGGCTGTGGCGTGGGATATCAGGGTCGGAGAAGGCGTGATGGTGCCGTTGGGCCAGTTGAATGAGCTCCGGCGTGAGCTGATAGAAAAGCTCGACGCGGTCAGGTTAAAGGCGCAGCCTCGCACGAAGGTGTCGGTCGGCAAAGTGCGGCAGCGCCTCCAAGAGGATATGGTGCCGGAAAAAACGGTTGCGCGACGTAAACCGGTGATTAGCGTCGATATAAGTACGGTAAAGCAGGCCGCCAAGGCCGTCGAAAACGGCGCCGATTGGCTCTATGTCAAACCCGGTTTCTCGCGGCAGGCCAGAGCGAGCATCGAGGAGGTCTCAAGAATCGCGGCGCAGCAAAAAGTTCGCGTTGCGTTGGCGAGCGGCAATATTCTCCACCAGGCCGAACTCACCGCCTTTATGGAATACGCGCGGAGCAATAAAGCAATGCTCGACGCGTTGCTCGTCGATAACTTCGGCGTCAACCGGGAGGCCGAAGCGTTAGGCTTGCCTGTTTTCACGGATTATCATATCAACAATTTCAACACATTGAGCACCCGGCTCTTTCGCGATGACGGCGCCGCAAGGATATGTCTATCCGCTGAGCTGGCGCTGGAACAGATAAAGGACATTGCGGGCGCGGTGGATGTCGAGCTTGAGGCAATCGTCCATGGATGGCTGGAGGTCATGACGACCGAGCATTGCGTAGTCAGTGCGGGGAAAGAGAGTTGCTCGGCGTGCGATTCGCGCATGTTTTACATCGAGGACACCAAGGCCTTCCGGTTTCCGGTCGAACAGGATACCAGGTGCCGCTCGCACATCTATAATTCGCGCGAGCTCTATCTCTTGCCTAACGTCAAAGAGATTATGGATGCCGGCGTCACATCGATAAGGCTTGTTCTGGACCGTTACGAGCCGCAGCTCGTAGGCGGCATTACCTCTCTTTATAAGGAGGCGGTCGATTTGATTCGCCATGACATTGACGATATATCCAAGGTCGTAAGGCGGGCAGAGAAGTTGTTCCCGCGCGAGTTCGAGTCGACGACCGGACACTATTTCAGGCCGGTTCAGTAGCGGTAGTTCCTTTGACATCACCGAGGCTCGGGCGCGTGCATTTATGCGGAGGATGGCCGGGCTTTTGCGCAGAAATACGCTAATCTCGGAAAAACACCTTACCCTTTCATAGGTGAAATCACGCCGTTAGTCCTGCAATCGTTCCGTTTGCCGGAATAATATACCTACAGCCACACTGGGAGATTAAACTATAATAAGCCCGAAAACCACCTTCGGTTTGAGGGTTTTTAATAATATAAGGAGATATATCTGGTGCTAGGTCAGCTAAATAGTCAAGTCAGAATAGAGATGTCGGAGAAAATCGGGGCGCAAAAATGGAGCGTCGAGAAGGTCGAAAGCATTGTAGGGCGGCTCGGAGCCGAGCGCTGCGAAATCGCCTACCAGAGAAAGGTCGTCAAGCTCAGCGACCCGCGCTACCTCTATGAGCTTCTTTTAAAGATCGTTCCGGTCGAACTATCCGACAGGGAGCAAGCGCGTGTCTCTCGCCGCGAAAA
>MELI01000114.1:10418-10560 GCA_001767575.1 Candidatus Aquicultor primus
CGGCGGCTGGCGCTTCGAAACCAATACCGATTCGACCGCCGGTTAAGGGCTGAAAAGCACCGGACTTCAGCGCTCATTATTTACTTATCCTCGCAGAAGCATGCCTCCGTTTTCCAGAGCCTCGCCAGGCACAGCCAAGTAT
>MELI01000114.1:10614-10756 GCA_001767575.1 Candidatus Aquicultor primus
TTATTATTTTGACTCTGAGTTCGCGGGGGTCTTAATCTCTCTCGCGTGTGCTTCGGTTCTGATATCATCAATATGGTCCATTAAAGCTTAATAGTGTGGGAGCGGTCGCCGATTTTATGATTAGAAGGATATAATCGGCCAC
>MELI01000114.1:10825-11042 GCA_001767575.1 Candidatus Aquicultor primus
GTCTCAAAAATTATGCGGATGAAGGATGTTCTTGTCGCGGTCGAGACCGCGTTTCGCGATTATGGAAACGGCGCGGCGCAGATGCCGCCCAAACTCTATCTCACGCTAAGTCAATTCAACGGTGATTTTCGCGCGATGCCCGCCTACGTCGAGGGCTCGGCGGGGATAAAGTGGGTAAGCGTCTATCCCGACAACCCGAAGATAGGTTTGCCGACCG
>MELI01000114.1:11088-12055 GCA_001767575.1 Candidatus Aquicultor primus
GGCCATCATGGACGCGACCGAGCTGACCAATTATCGGACCGGCGCGTCCGGCGGCGTTGCCGCGAAGTACTTGGCGCGGCCCGATTCGCAAACATTCGGCCTCGTCGGGGCCGGGGCGCAAGCGAGGACACAACTCCTCGCGGTGACGAACTACTTCAACTTCACAAAAATCAAGATATGGAGCCCGGTCGAAGAGCAAATCGATGCTTTAGCGACCGAGTTCCCGGAGCTGCCTATCGAGGGAGCCGCCATCGAGGAGGCCGCCGCGTGCAACATCGTCTCCACGACGACGCCGGTGCGGGCATATATCATCGAGCGCGGTTGGGTCAGCCCCGGCGCGCATATCAACGCTATCGGCGCGGATGCGGTGGGAAAACAAGAGCTGGACCCCCAAATCTTAAAGGACGCCAAAGTGGTCGTCGATGATGTGGCCCAAGCCAAGCATAGCGGAGAGATTAATGTAGCGCTAAGCGGCGGGCTCTTTCATGAGAGCGATATCTACGCGACGCTCGGAGAGATAGTAGTCGGTGCGAAAGAGGGGCGGGAAGCAGGCGAGATAACGGTCTTCGACTCGACCGGACTTGCTATCCAAGACATCGCGACCGCGCGTATGCTTTTCGAAGCCGCCAAACGCGAAGGCATCGGCTACGAATTCGATATGCTGGGGTAATTGTTGCAGCAGCATTGAACTTGTTTTTGGAAACGCGACTCCGCTAAGCAACGAACTAAACCTTCACAGATGATGTGCATGTGTATTTGACCACCTCGCGTCCTTCCTGGTAACGTTGGAAGCAGCACGCGAGGAAAATGGTGAGAATATAGTGTTTGGCTGGACGGGAAAGATACTCAAAGTCGATTTGACGAGCGGCACGGCGCACCGCGAAGATATCCCCGAAGACGTTCTACCGGAGTCTTTGGGCGGTAGGGGTTTGGGCGTTTGTCTTATGCGCGATTTCTACCGGCTCGA
>MELI01000114.1:12095-15704 GCA_001767575.1 Candidatus Aquicultor primus
CCGCTCTGCGGCACCTCTTCACCGACATCGGCGAGGATGTCGGTCGTCTCACGCAGTCCCCTCACAGGGACAATCTACGACTCATCCTGCGGCGGCCTTTTCGCGCACAAACTAAAGGCCGCGGGACTCGATGCCCTTATGATTACAGGCAAGAGTGATAAACCGGCATATCTTAAGGTGATGGGCGAGGAATCGTCGGTCGATGACGCGTCGTCGTTGTGGGGACTCGATACGTTAGACGCGATGACAGCCTTAATGGCATATGGAAGTGTCGCGGCGATAGGCCCGGCGGGCGAAAATGGCGTGCTCTTCGCAAACATCATGGTCAATGCGGCAAATTCGGTAGGGCGCGGGGGGCTGGGTGCCGTAATGGGCGCCAAAAACCTCAAAGCCGTCGTGGTCGACGGGGGCGCGAAAACGCTCATAGCCGACGAAGCGGTTTTCAAGCAAGGTCGCGAAGATGTTATGCGTCTCTTTAAGGCATCGCCCATCATCTTCGGCGAGCTTGGGATTAGCGAATTCGGCACGCCGGCGTTGGTCGACCTAATGAAGCAGCGCCGGATGACTCCGACCGCCAATTTCAGCAAGACCTATTTCGAGGCGGCGAGCGATTACGCGGGCCCGGCGCTCAAGCGGACCTATCAGGCGAAGAAAGAGGGCTGCTTCGGCTGCCCGATACGGTGCAAGAAGGTCGACTCGTGCGGCAAAGCGCTCCCCGAATACGAGACCGCGTCGCACTTCGGCGCGCTCAATAACAACAGCGACATCCACTCCATAGTCAAATCGAACGAGCTATGCAACGTGCTTGGCATGGACACGATAAGCATGGCGTCGACGATTGCCGCCTACGGTGAGGCCAAGGGCAGGTTTTTCGCGCCGGATGAGATAATCGAGCTGGTCAAGAAGACGGCTGTGCGAGAAGGAGAGGGCGATGACCTGGCGCTCGGCTCGGCGAGAGTTTGTACATCGCTCGGAGTGCCGCAGCTCTCGATGTCTGTCAAGGGTTTGGAGCTGCCCGCCTATGACCCGCGCGGCGCCTACGGTATGGCGTTGGCTTATGCGACCAGCAATCGCGGCGGCTGCCACCTGCGCGCGTATCCTATCGCCAATGAGATTCTGCGCAAGCCCGTCGCTACCGACCGGTTTTCATTCTCGGGCAAGGCGCGCATTATTAAAATCGCCGAAGATACGAATGCGGTTGCCGATTCGCTTCTTACCTGCAAGTTCGCAATCTTAGCGGCCTCGCTCGAAGAATACGCGCACATCCTGACCGGCGTCACCGGCGTGGCGTATTCGGCGCAGAGCCTGCTTAAAATAGGCGAGAGAATCGTCAAAGAAGAGCGGCGTTTCAACTGTGACAACGGCTTTTCGGCTAAGGACGACATGCTTCCAGAGCGCTTCTTTACCGAAGCGGGGACATCCGGCGACGGCATAGAGATACCACCCATCGACGAGGCTCGTTTTATCGAGGAGCTTAAGAAATATTATAAAATGCGCGGCTTAGACGCTAACGGGTGCTTTAAACAATAAGCGGAAGGTGATAAGCGGTAAGCCCCAAGAAGGAGAGGTCGATTCTTGCGCGACCAAATCGAAAAATACACCAACAAACTACTCAAAGACGGCTTGGCAGTGCCCGGGTCGATACGTTTTTACGCGCTCGATGATGAGCTGATTGTATCCAAGGACGACGACTGGAAACCGGTTTTCAAGGCGGTTCTAGATGAGCTTAGCGTCGTCGGCCTGCTTTTTGCGGCACCCGCGTTGCCGTTTGCCGATAATCTCATCGCGCGCTCATCCGACGCAGACACCCGCATTTACCCGAAGGATAGTGAGGTCAAGACCTTCCTCCACGATATCCCGTTTATCAGGAGAAGCGCAATTGGCGAGGGGGGAGAGTTGGCCAAGTTCATCGCGGCGATTTTGCGTGAGCGAAAGGGCCTAATAATCGAAGGGGTCGGCTTTGTAGCCGCCGGCACCGTAACGCTTGAGCAGGCATACATCACATACTCATCGATATTTCACGCGACCTTCATTAAATATTTACTCGAACTCCAGGAGCATGGATGGCGACTTCCCGGCGAGCAAGAGGCGTTGGAGCGATTCAAGAGCGGCTGGTCGCAGCCGTATGATGTCGAAAAACCGGCGTTTCGCAATGGCCCGCTGACCGCGCGCTCCGAAATAATAGAGGAGATATGCGCTGTCGGCCGCTACACCGTCGAGAACGGTCTCGTCGACTCGTTCTTCGGCAATATCAGCCTCTTCGACGACGGCATCATCTATATCTCGCAGACCGGTGCATCCCTGGACGAGCTCGAAGGGTTAATCGACCCGGTCCCGATGGACAATTCCTCGACCTACGGGATTACCGCATCGTCTGAGCTGCCCGTTCACAGGCGCATATATGAGACTTCGAGCTACACGACCATCATCCACGGCCATCCCAAGTTCTCGGTCATCATGTCGATGATATGTGAAAAGCGCGCGGCCTGCGATATCATCGATTGCGGCAAGGACTGTCCGGAGACAAGGTTCGTTGACGGTGTTCCAATCGTCGCCGGCGAGATAGGCGCGGGCGGAATAGCTAAAACTGTGCCGCCGATAATCAAGGAATATGGAAGGGCGCTGGTCTATGGCCACGGGCTGTTCTGTGCGGGTTCTAATGATTTTAAAGACGCCTTTAGCGGGCTTGTTCAAGTGGAAACGCTCTGTCGCCGGCGCTATTTCGAGATGCTAGCCGCCGACCTTTAGCCTATTGGATTCAAAGCGCTTCTAATTGCAAGAGCCGGCTACAAGGGGTCGACAGACCTTCTCTTCTCAAGCCTTATCATATCTCTGAGCTGGTAGTGGAGCCATTTGATGGAGTTGTTGCGTGTGACTATCTCCTTCATAATAGCGGAGCGCATCGCTTTATCGCGCTCGGACATAGTAAGCGCCTCGTAAAGCGCATCCGCTGTCCCTTCGATATCGAATGGATTTATGACCAGGCCGGCCTCGCGCAACTCCTCACTGGCGCCCGCGTTTTCCGACAGCACCAGCACGCCGTTTCGCTTGTTGACGACGGGCCCCTCCTTGGCTACCAGGTTCATCCCATCATATATCGGGTTGACCAGCAAGACGTCATAAACCTTGAGGGCGGCGACCGATTCCTCATAATTATCGTAGAGGCGCAGGTAGATAGGCGTCCAGTCGGCGGTCTTGAAGCGGTTGTTTATGTCCACTACCGCCTGCTCTATCTCAAGACGGTAATCCGTGTATTCCTTGATGTTTTCCCTGGTGGGGTAGAGAAGAGCGAGGAATTTGACTTGGCCTGCCAGGTCGGGGTGCTTTTCTAGGAGAGCCTCGAATGCCCGGAAGCCCCGGACTATGTTTTTCGTGAGGTCGCTCCTATCCGAGCGGACTATGAGTTTGAGACCCTCGTAGTCCTTCTCCATCTGTACTGCATAGCCGTTGACGGGGTCGGTCTCACTAAAGGTCTGCAGCGATTTGTGGTCGATAGAAATCGGGTAGGCGCGCACGTACACATCTCGTTCTTTCCATCGGACAGTTCGCCGTCTCCAGTTCACGCGGCAGTCCATCAGTTTGCGGCAGCACAGCAGGAAGTTATTGGCA